>CAJCID010000001.1 GCA_903970305.1 Rhodospirillales bacterium
TAAAAGGCTCCACCGAGGACGAACAGTTCTTCGATAAGAAAGTAGCCTAAGGAGGAGGGCCGGGTCGCGAGGCTTGCCTCGCACCAGGAGTGAGGCCGCGGTGCTTGGCGCTGCGGCCTCTTTTTTGTGCGTGGTCGGCACGGGCATGACCCAGCTCTTGATCCAGAAGCCGCGGGATAGGCCCGAAGTGATTCGGGCTGATCTGATGGACACGCCCGTTCTCCCCGCCTGCGCGTGGACCAGCCGCTGCGGATGTGCATGCTTTCAGAAGAATGCCCGAGCTTCCTGCTTGAGCACAAAATCCCGGAAGAGCGAATCCGCAAACCGATAGTCTGCGCTGTCGCGCAGAAGAACATGCTGACTCTTCAGGCGTTCCACCGAGAGCCGAGCTTTGCCCTTGGAAGGTGGCGCCTCTGGAGGCAGCAATTCGGCCAACCGCGTTTGTGCTTCCTCTGAAACAGGCTTTAGGCCTTCTGCCAGAATGCGCAGCATGGCGCGGTCAAAGAGCTTTAGGCCCTGGAACAACTGAGTGAAGCCCGCCACCGTGTCCTGTCGGCGGCTGAAGGTTTCAAGGCCCAAGTCGACATCCGTCAGGCCTTCGGCCGACATCAGCACGACGATGTCCCGCAGTATTCCGGGTCGATAGTCCACGGCTGCAAAGAGCCGGTCCAGGTCGACGAGGCTGGGTTCCCGGCCCTGGTGGATGGCGCGGAAATGCGCCTGCAGCGCCGCCGGCCACTCGCTGCCAAGAGGGGGAAAGTCCATCTGCTGGGCGAACTGGTACATGGGTGCGCTCGCCTGAGTGAACATTGCGGCCAACTCTGCCTGAGACGACCCTGTGAAGACCGCGAAGACCATCTCCTTATGGGTCTGAAGCGCTGCGCGAAGAGCCGACACAACCGACAGTCCCTGCCTGGAATCGCCTTGCGCAAGCGCTTGGAACTCATCCAGCAAAAGAAGGATGGGTCGCCTGTGGTCTCGGTGAATGCGCCGGATGAGGGAATCAAAACGCAGGCCAGGGTCGAGGGGTAACGCCCTGTCGGAGGGGCTGTCTCCGAGTTCGATGGAATTTCCCATGACGGAGATTTTCTTCACCTCCTGCTGCGCCGTCTTCCCCAGTGCCGTTCGTGGAATGGTGAGCCGTGAGATTTCCTCTTCGAGAGCGTGATTGATGGCTTCGAAAGGCCGCTCCCGGCAGAGCCAGACATCGCAGTAGACCACCAGGAACTGCTTTTCTTGTGCGAGAGGCGCGAGGTCGTCCTGCAGGAAGGACGTCTTGCCAACCTGTCGAGGCGCAAAAATAGACAAAGGTCGGCCAGGTTGCGCTCGCAGAGCAGCCAAGTACTGCTCGGCCAGTGCCGGACGGCGTATCTTGATGTCAAAAAAGGACGTGGGCATGGCGATTTTTCCTTCCCGCCATTGTACCCAAGTGTAGACAAAACTGCCATGGCAGTCATTTGTGCATTCGGTTCATCTTTCACAGACGTCCCGGAGCGTGCTCACGCGGCTAAGTCCAGTAGCCGGCCTGGGCGTAGAGCTGCTTCAGGTAGTCCAGGAAGATGCGCAGGCGCACGGGCATATGGCGCCGTTGGGGGAACACCGCCAGAATGTCCGGTCCGGGGGCCTCGAACTCCTCGAGCACCGCCACAAGGCGTCCCGCGCGCAGGTCCTCAGCGACCTCCCAGAGCGAGCGCCAGGCCAGTCCATGACCCTCCAGTGCCCAGCGGTGCAGAATGCTGCCGTCGTTGCAGGCCATGGTGCCCGCGACCTTGACGAGGGATATCTGTCCTGCAACCCGAAAGGTCCAACCGCGCTGCTGGGCGGAGTGGGGGCCAAGCGTCAGACAATTGTGCAGCAGCAGATCAGCCGGTCGCGCCGGACGACCGGTGCGCTCTAGATAGGCCGGCGAGGCGCAGACCAAGCGGCGATTCTCCGCCAGGCGTAGACCGATCAGGCTGGAGTCGGCCTGCTCACCGATCCGGATGGCCACATCGACGTTCTCCGAGACGAGATCGACGAGGCGGTCGGTCAGATCGAGCGTCACGCGCAACGCCGGATGCTGCGCCAGAAAGGGCGCCACCCAGGGAGCAATATGCTGGCGACCGAAGCCCGCCGGGGCCGAGACGAACAAGTGGCCGCTGGCAACGACCGATCCCGCGCTGACCGCGGCTTCCGCATCGGCCAGTTCCCCCAGGATCTTCTGGCAGTCTTCGAGAAATGACGCGCCCTCGTACGTCAAAACCATGCGCCGGGTCGTGCGGCGCAAGAGCTTGATCCCCAAGCGCGCTTCGAGCGCGTCCAGGCGCCTGCCGATCATTGCCGGAGCCACTCCCTGGGCACGTGCGGCAGCCGAGAGGCTGCCGCGCTGCGCTACCTCGATGAAGGTCGAAATCTGCTTGAAGTGGTCCATCAGGATACGAGCCTCGAAACTCGATTAGCCCACGAAAAGTCATCAATGCCGTTACCAATTATGATCTTCTTTTGCTTTTGCAGAGGGAATACACTATGTCTTTTGAGTCTGGTACCCAAGGAGACGCGGTCGTGGGAATCAAAGCGGTCATTTTTGATGCCTATGGGACGCTCTTCGACGTCTACTCGGTCGCGCGTCTTGCCGAGACCCTCTTCCCGGGGCAGGGCGCCAAGCTCGCGGAACTTTGGCGCGACAAGCAGATCGAGTATTCGAGGCTGCGCACGCTATCGGGCCAATACCGACCATTTTCGCAGGTGACGCAAGACTCCCTGGTGTTCTCCCTGCGTAAACTCAGACTGGATGATTCGAGCCCGATCGTGCAACGTCTCGTCGATCAATATGGCCGGCTTGAAGTCTTCCCCGAAAACGCCGGGGCTTTGGCCGAACTGTGCGAATTGGGTCTGCCCCTTGCGATTCTGTCGAACGGCGACCTGCCGATGCTCGAGCCGCTCCTCGCCCAATCAGGCCTCGGGCCCTACTTCACTGCGCTCCTTAGCGCTGATCAGGTGCGGCGCTTTAAGACCGCGCCCGAGGTCTACCAGCTCGGGCCCGACACGCTCGGTCATGCTGCCGCGCAGATGCTTTTCGTGTCGTCCAACGCGTGGGACGCGTGCGGCGCGCGCTGGTTCGGCTACCAGAGTTTCTGGATCAATCGCGCGGGACAGCCGCCCGAGGAACTGGGCATCGCACCCGATGCCACCGGATCTTCGATGCGTGATGTCGTCGCCCACGTCCGAAGCCATGCCGCCGCATCTCCACAACCTCCATCGCACTCAGAAAGAAAAGACAATGAGTAACCTCCCCCATGGTGTTCAGATCACCGCCGAAGTGACTCCCGAGTTCGCAGAGATCCTCACTCCCGAGGCGCTGGAACTGGTCGCCAAGCTCTCGCGGGCTTTCGATGCGCGCCGCCAGCAACTGCTTTCGGCGCGGACCGAGCGTGCCCGCAAGCTCGATGTGGGCGAGCGTCCTGACTTCCTCAAGGAGACCGAAGCGATCCGCTCGGCTGAATGGCAAATCGCACCGCTGCCGCGGGCGCTGGCCTGTCGGCGTATCGAGATCACCGGGCCAGTCGATCGGAAGATGGTCATCAATGCATTGAACTCGGGTGCCGATGCCTACATGAGCGACTTCGAAGACTCGAACACCCCGAACTGGTTCAACCAGATCAGCGGGCAACAGAACCTGAAGGATGCGATCCGTCGCACCATCGTGCTCGAGCAGGGCGCAAAGACCTACCGGCTAAACGAGAAGACGGCCACGCTTCTCGTGCGTCCGCGTGGCTGGCATCTCGACGAAAAGCATGTGCTGGTCGACGGCAAGCGCATCTCAGGAGGGATCTTCGATTTCGCCTTGTATCTTCACCATAACGCGAAGGAACTCCTCGCCCGGGGGGCGGGACCTTATTTCTATCTGCCCAAGCTCGAATCGCATCTTGAGGCACGCCTGTGGAACGACATTTTCCTCATGGCCCAGGAACACGTCGGTATCCCAAGGGGTTCGATCAAGGCGACCGTGTTGATTGAGACCATCCTCGCCGCCTTCGAAATGGACGAGATCCTCTACGAGTTGCGCGAGCATTCGGCAGGACTGAATGCCGGCCGTTGGGACTACATCTTCTCGTGCATCAAGAAGTTCAGGCGCGATGGTGATTTCTGTCTGGCCAACCGGGCGACCGTCACGATGACTGCGCCCTTCATGCGCGCCTATGCCCTCCTGTTGCTGAAGACCTGTCATCGCCGCGGCGCACCGGCCATCGGCGGCATGAGCGCACTCATCCCGATCAAGAACGATCCCGAGGCCAACGAAAAGGCCATGGCGGGAGTGCGCAGTGACAAGGCACGCGATGCGACCGACGGCTACGATGGAGGCTGGGTGGCCCATCCGGGTCTGGTCGATCTCGCCATGGCGGAGTTCAAGAAGGTGCTGGGCGATCGGCCCAACCAGATCGAGAAGAAGCGTCCCGATGTCGTCGTAAATGCAGCGGATCTGCTCGACTTCAAACCGGAGACGCCGATCACGGAGGCCGGTCTACGCATGAACATCAATGTCGGAATTCATTATCTGGGTTCCTGGCTTGCCGGCAATGGCTGCGTGCCGATCCACAATCTGATGGAGGACGCGGCGACGGCCGAGATTTCGCGTTCACAGGTCTGGCAATGGATCCGCTCTTCCAAGGGCAAACTCGAAGACGGTCGCAAAGTCACTGCCGAACTCGTGCGTGCGCTGATCACCGAAGAGGCTGAGAAGGTCAAGGCGATAGTCGCGGGTCCGACCGTGACCTACGATCGCGCCGCGCTGATCTTCGAGCAGATGTCCACCTCGGAGGATTTCGCTGAATTTCTGACTCTGCCTCTTTATGAGGAGATCTAGATTGGCTGCCGCACCGCGCCGCTTGGCCAAGGTCTGGGCATGCGCCGCCATCGCGCTCCTGCAGGCGGGCTGCATGCAATTCGAGCGCGACCCGAAAATCCCGCAGCTCTATCAGCCCAACCCGGTTGCCCGCCTCGGTCCCGAGACGCCCAAGGACCTCATCCCGCCTGGGCAGAACGAAGCCGTCATTTCGTTCGCTGCGGAAGGCGTGCAGAAGTACCAGTGCCGCGCGCAAGGGATGGGCTTTGCCTGGGTTCTGACAGGACCCGATGCGCGCCTCTACAATGGTGACAACAAGCTCGTCGGGCACCATTACGCGGGTCCGACCTGGGAGTATCAAGATGGCAGCAAGGTGACCGCGACGGTCATCCGTCACGTGTCCTCGGAGAACCCCAGGAGCGTTGATCAGCTGCTCCTGAAGGTGGAGCCGAATGCGGGCTCGGGCCTGTTTGCCAGCATCGCGTATGTCTTGCGTCTACGTACCGTGGGCGGCGCGGCCCCGGCTGATCCCTGTGTGAGCGAGAAGGTCGGGCAAGCGGCTGAGGTCGAGTACTCCGCCGAATACGTCTTCTATAGGGCCAACTGAGGGGACCGGGGGGCAGACAGCGGCAGACGCACGAGGGTCCGTCCGGGTCCGTCTGGGTCCGTCTGGGTCGGTCGGACGCACTGCCAACTCACGCCGACTCACTGACCATTTGCGGGCCGCTTATCGCGATCTTGCGCGCCATGGCGCAGGCAAGTTGGCCATAGCGAATTTCTGTCATTGCGCGTTGATCTTGGCCCGGGCTGGAAGACGCCCCTTTCGGGCATTGCTCGGCCTGGATGCGCCCTCGGGTGCGCGAACCGACGCGCTCGGCCCTGGAGTCCGAGCGGCACCTTCCCGCTACGAATCAGTGGCATGCGAATCCATGCATCCGAATGAATGATGTGTCGCTGAACACCTGACGGCGTCACTCCGGCTTCTGGCGCGACCCGCGCTTAAGCCAAGTCAGCCGGCGTGAACATCGAAGGCCTTAAACAACGCTCGACGAGGCTCGACGAGGTTCGGTGCGGCGGGTTTGGCTGTATAATTCGGCTTTCCCACACCGCGATCTGTTGCATGTGCGGCGGGTCGCGACGAATGGCAATGACCAAATTCGTGTTCGTCACCGGTGGCGTGGTTTCTTCCCTGGGCAAGGGAATCGCCGCCGCCTCCCTCGCAGCAATCCTCGAGTCGCGCGGCCTCAAAGTCACCCTGCTAAAGCTCGATCCCTATATCAATGTGGATCCGGGGACAATGAGCCCGTTCCAGCACGGCGAGGTCTTTGTCACCGAAGACGGTGCCGAGACCGATCTGGATCTGGGTCACTATGAGCGCTTTATCTCGGCCAAGATGCGCCGCGTCAATAATTTCACGACCGGCCAGATCTACGAGTCTGTGATCCGCAAGGAAAGGCGTGGCGAGTATCTCGGCAAGACCGTCCAGGTGATCCCCCACATCACCAACGAGATCCAGGACTTCGTCGCGCGGGGTGCCTCGGCTGCCTACGATGGGGGTGCCGAGATCGCCATCGTCGAGATCGGCGGCACGGTTGGCGACATCGAATCGCTCCCGTTTCTCGAGGCTGCGCGCCAGATGAGCCTTCGACTCGGGCGGACCAGCACCTGCTTTATCCACCTGACGCTCGTGCCTTTCATCGCCTCGGCAGGGGAGTTGAAGACCAAGCCCACCCAGCATAGTGTGCAAAAGCTGCGTGAGATCGGGATCCAGGCTGACGTCTTGCTGTGCCGCGCGGACCGGCCGATCCCAGACGATGAACGCGCGAAGATCTCGCTGTTCTCCAATGTTCCACTCGAGGGCGTCATCTCGGTATGGGATGCCGACTCGATCTACATGATTCCGACCATGTTGCACCGGCAACGGGTCGAC
Organism: Rhodospirillales bacterium; assembly: GCA_903970305.1. Taxonomy (GTDB): domain Bacteria; phylum Pseudomonadota; class Gammaproteobacteria; order Burkholderiales; family Burkholderiaceae_D; genus BOG-994. The sequence goes on from CAJCID010000001.1 coordinate 6,753, forward strand.
GAACTGGTCTGCGAGAAGCTCGCGATCCATCCCCGGGTGGCCGATCTTTCGGTATGGGATCGGCTCGTCAGCGGGATGGAGCATCCGAAGTCCGAAGTCACAATCGGGATGGTCGGCAAATATGTCGATCTGACCGAGTCATACAAGAGTCTGACCGAGGCGCTCGTCCACGCAGGCATCCACACCAATTCCCGGGTGCGCATCGAATACATCGACTCCGAGGAGATCGAGACCGGGGGTACCGCCAGTCTCGCTGCGCTTGACGCCATCCTCGTTCCGGGTGGCTTTGGCAAGCGCGGCACCGAGGGCAAGATCAAGGCGATCCAGTATGCGCGCGAACAGGGGGTCCCCTACCTGGGCATCTGTCTGGGGATGCAGTTGGCGACGATCGAATTCGCGCGGAACGTAGTCGGCTTAAAGCACGCCAACAGCACCGAGTTCGACCCTGAGACACCGCACCCGGTTGTCGCCCTGATCACCGAATGGCTCGATCGGGACGGCAAGGTCGAAAAGCGAGATGAGCGCTCGGATCTGGGCGGCACGATGCGGCTGGGTAGCCAGCGTTGTCCGGTCGAGCCTGGCACGCTTGCCGCGCGCATCTACGGCCCGGAAGTAAACGAGCGACACCGCCACCGTTATGAGGTCAACAACCATTACGCGCCCCAGCTCGAGGCCCATGGCTATCGGATCAGTGCCCGGACCCCATCGGAGAACCTCCCGGAAATCATGGAGTTGCCGAACCACCCGTGGTTCATGGGGGTCCAGTTCCACCCGGAATTTACCTCGACGCCCCGGGCTGGTCATCCGCTTTTCAAATCCTTCATCGAGGCGGCCATCGATCAGCGGGCGAATCGCCTGAAGAAGGCCGCCTGATGAAATTGTGCGGCTTTCAGGCCGGCCTCGACCATCCGCTCTTCCTGATCGCGGGGACCTGCGTCATCGAGTCCTTGCAGCTCGCCCTCGACACCGCGGGAACCCTCAGAGAGATCACCACCGAGCTCGGGATCGGGTTCATCTACAAGTCGTCGTTTGACAAGGCCAACCGTACCAGTGGCAAGTCGTTTCGGGGCCTGGGCATGGACTTTGGCCTGAAGGTCCTCTCGGAGGTCAAGAGTCAACTGCACCTGCCGGTTCTGACCGACGTCCACACGATCGACGAGATCGCCCCGGCGGCGCTTGTCGTCGACGTGCTGCAAACGCCGGCCTTTTTGTGCCGGCAGACGGACTTCATCGAGGCCGCAGCGGCGGCTGGTCGGCCTGTGAACATCAAGAAGGGCCAGTTCCTGGCTCCGGAGGACATGAAGAATGTCGTCTCCAAAGCGCGCGACGCGGCACTCGCCGCAGGGGGCGATGGCCAGAACATCCTCGTGTGCGAGAGGGGTGCTTCATTTGGCTATCACAATCTCGTCTCGGACATGCGCTCTTTGTCGATCATGCGCGCCACAGGATGTCCGGTCGTCTTCGATGCCACGCATTCGGTACAGCTGCCCGGTGGACAGGGCACGAGTTCAGGCGGACAGCGCGAGTTCGTCCCGGTCCTCGCGCGCGCGGCCGTTGCCGCCGGTGTTGCCGGGATCTTCATGGAGACCCATCCGCATCCGAGCGAGGCCAAGTCCGATGGGCCCAACGCGGTGCCGCTGCGGCACATGCAGGCGCTGCTCTCGACCCTGGTCGAGCTGGACCGGACGGTCAAGTCGCGTCCCTTCCTGGAAAGCAACTTCGCCGAGTGACGGCACCGAGAGTAAGGGGAACTGTTTTGACTGCATACATCATCGCTGACGTCGAGATCACCAACCCGACCCAGTACGACGAGTACCGGAAGTGGTCCAATGCAGCCCTTTCGGCCCACGGGGTCGAGATCCTCGCGCGCGGCGGCAAGACCGAGCGCCTCGAGGGCCGCGACCCAGGGCGGATCGTGCTTCTCGCCTTCGCCACCTTCGAGGCAGCGCGTGCGTTCTATGATTCAGCCGAGTATGGCCGTGCCCGCGCCGCGCGCGAGGGTGCCGCGATCATGAACATGCTGATCGTAGAGGGTGTCTAGGGTGGGGACGCCATGAGCGCCTACATGGTGGCGGACGTTGGCATCATCAATGCCGAGCGCTACGAGAGCTATCGGCTGGCCGTGCGCGCGGCCATCGAGCGCAATGGCGGCCGCTATCTGGTGCGCGGCGGCGACGTCACCGTGATCGAGGGAACCTGGGATCCTTCGCGGCTGGTGATCGTCGAATTCCCGACCCTTGCGCAGGCCGAGAATTTCTACCAATCGCCGGAGTACCTGGCCGCACGCACGTTGCGCCAGAACGCCGCAATGGTCAACATGATTCTGATCGACGGCTCGGTGCCACCCTGATAGCCACTTACTTGCCAGAAGGAGTTTCATGAGTGCAATCGTAGACATCATTGGCCGCGAGATTCTCGACAGCCGCGGCAATCCGACGGTCGAGTGCGACGTGTTGCTCGAGTCCGGAGTGATGGGACGGGCTGCCGTGCCTTCGGGGGCCTCGACCGGATCGCGCGAGGCGATCGAGCTGCGCGACAAGGATGCCCAGCGTTACAACGGCAAGGGTGTGCTGCGCGCCTGTGAGCACATCAACACCGAGATCTCTGAAGCGATCATGGGACTTGACGCCAACGAGCAGGCCTTTCTGGACAGGACTCTCATCGATCTCGACGGCACTGACAACAAGGCTCGCCTGGGCGCGAACGCGACGCTGGCCGTCTCGATCGCTGTGGCCAAGGCCGCGGCCGAGGAGGCAGGTCTGCCCCTGTATCGCTACCTTGGCGGCTCGGGATCGATGGAGATGCCCGTACCGATGATGAATGTGATCAATGGCGGCATGCACGCGAATAACAATCTCGACATGCAGGAGTTCATGATCATCCCGGTCGGGGCACCCACGTTTCGCGAGGCCGTCCGCTACGGCGCTGAAGTGTTCCACGCCTTAAAGAAGCTGCTCCACGACAAGGGGATGAGCACGGCCGTAGGAGACGAGGGCGGGTTCGCGCCTTCAGTGGCGAGCCACGAGGCTGCCATTTTGCTGATCCTCGAGGCGATCGACAAGGCCGGTTACGAGGCGGGACGCCAGATTGCTCTCGGACTCGACTGCGCCAGTAGCGAGTTCTACAAGGAGGGCAAATACCATCTCGAAGGGGAGGGCTTGGTGCTCGACGCAGAGGGCCTGTCGGATCTGTTGGCCAAATGGGTGGACAAGTACCCGATCATCTCGATCGAGGATGGGATGAGTGAACAGGATTGGACCGGTTGGGGGCATCTGACGGGGCTTCTCGGCTCGAAGGTGCAGCTGGTCGGGGATGATCTGTTCGTGACCAACACCAAGATCCTGCGCGAAGGAATCCAGAAGAAGGTTGCCAATTCGATCCTGATCAAGATCAATCAGATCGGCACGCTCACCGAGACCTTCGCTGCCATCGAGATGGCCAAGCGCGCCCGCTACACGGCGGTCATCAGCCACCGCTCGGGCGAGACCGAGGACACGACCATCGCCGATATCGCCGTGGCGACCAATGCGCTGCAGATCAAGACCGGTTCCATGAGCCGCTCGGACCGGGTCGCGAAATACAACCAGCTTCTTCGCATCGAGGAGGACCTGGGCGATGTGGCGGGCTATCCCGGGCGGGCCGCGTTCTACAATCTAGCCTGACGAGCCTCCTGCGACGGCTCTGGGATTCCTCGAATGCGCCTCATCACGCTCGTGTTTCTCGTCCTGGTGGTGCTGATCCAGTATCCGCTCTGGTTCGGCCGGGGAGGCTGGCTCAAGGTCCACGAGATGGGCCTGCAGCTCGAGGCCGAACAGAAAACCAACGCAGTTCTGCGGGCCCGTAATGACAAGCTCGCCGCAGAAGTGAAGGATCTGAAGGAAGGAGCGGGCGCTGTCGAGGAGCGCGCCCGCTATGAACTGGGCATGATCAAGGATGGCGAAGTGTTCGTGCAGATCGTCGATCCGACCCAACCGCTCACAGCGGCCTCCACGGGGGCGACGAGCGGGTCAGCGCAAGAGACGGCCGGCTTCGCCACAGGCCCTTCTTCCGCACGGGGAGCGCCACCGGCAGGCGCGCCATCGCCCCTGCAGAAGGCGGCTCTCGCCTCCGGTTTGACGGGAACGAGTCCGCACGCAAGCCACTAGCGTCCGCGGGATAACGACATCCTTGGGGCCTAGTGGCGTTGCGCCGCCGCGGCTCGGATCGCGTCCGCAGTGTTGCTTGTTGCAAAAAGCTGCGCGCAGTCCACGGCATCGAATTGGTAGTGGCGATTGCAGAACTCGCAGTTGACCTCGACCTTGCCTTGCTCGATCAGCGTGTCGTCGACTTCCTTCTGGCCAAGATTGACGAGCATCGCGGCGACCCGCTCGCGCGAGCAACTGCAATGGAACGCGCAGGGTAGGGGATCGAAGACGCGCAGCGTCTCCTCCCAGAAAAGACGGCGCATCAATGTCTGGGCGTCGACTTCGAGCAGTTCCGAGCGCTCGAGGGTGTTGCCGAAGGTGACGACGCGCTCCCAGATCTCAAGCGAGGCCTCAAGCTCGGATCCCAGGCTCGCACTGGCCGTCGAGCTGCGGCCCTCGCCGCCCACCAGAGGCAACTTTTGCAATAACAGGCCCTTGGCGCGGGCCTCGTCGGCCGCGAGCCAAAGGTGGGTCTCAAGCTGTTCCGAGCGCAGCATGTAGTTCTCCAGAGCCTCGGACATGGATGCGCCCTCGAGCGGCACGATGCCCTGGTAGGGCTTTTGGCCATGGCGCTTGTCTTTGGGATCGAGTGTCATCGCAAAACGTCCCTTGCCATTCTGGTTCACCAGGTCCTGGAAGGTGGCGTTCTCGGGGATCTCGATGCCTTCGGCGAGCTTTGCCGTGGCCCGCACCGAGAGGTCCGCATTGCACTCGACGACCATGAGGCGCACCGGCCCGTCGCCATGGATCTGCATGACGAGTGCACCGCTGAATTTGAGGCTGGCCGAAAGGAGCGTCGAGGCGGCGACGAGCTCACCCAGCATGCCCAGCACCGGGGTCGGATAGTCGTGCTGGGATCGGATTTCACGCCAGGTGTCCTCCAGCGAGACGATCTCCCCCCGGACTGAAGAGCGCGTGTCTGCTTTGCCCTCGAAAAGAAACTTGAAAAGTTGATCGGCCATGGACTACGCAAGCCTTCTGAGTGAGGTGCAGTACAGTCGGGCACGTTCAACGTAGACGAGGGCGTTGGCCCGGAGTTTTTCGAGTTCGGCATCGGTGAGTTCGCGAACCGCCTTGGCCGGCCGGCCAAGAATCAGGCTCCTCGTCGGAAAGACCTTGCCCTCCGTGACGAGCGAGCCTGCGCCGACCAGGCAGTCCGCGCCGATCACGGCGCCGTTCAGGATCACGCTCTGAATGCCGATGAGGCTGCCGTCCCCGATGGTGCAGCCGTGCAGCATCACTTGGTGACCGACCGTGACCGATCGGCCCAGTCTGAGGGGCTGACCGGGATCGGCATGCAGGACCGAGCCGTCCTGGATGTTCGTGGAGTGGCCGATCGTCAGGGGCTCGGTGTCGCCGCGCAAGACGGCCTGGGGCCAGATGCTGGCCATAGCCTCGAGGACGACGTCCCCGATCACACTCGCCTGCTCGTGAACCCAGGCTTGGGGATCGATGCGGGGTATCCTGTCACCCAGCTGGTAAATCGCCATCAGTTATCCTTTGGATTATATGCAGCTATTTTACGACACGCCGCCATGGAGCGAATTGCGCCGAATTCAATGATCATAAGTCCGAACTTGCGACCCGATCTGCGCCAACTTGCGCTCTCTGCCCTGGCCCTCACGGATCCGGGCGCCAAGGTTTTGGCAACAAGTCGTCTGAATAAAGACTCTTTCGGCATTGACCGCCTGGCTGAGCTCGTCTCGAACGACGCCCTGCCGGGCCGGCCCCCACGGCCCGAGCTGATCAGCCCGATGAAGGTCAAACAGCGCTCGATGCATACGCCTGGCGGCCGAGCGGCGCTTGTCCATGCGTTGGCACACATCGAGTTCAATGCGATCAACTTGAGCCTGGATGCCTGTTGGAGGTTCGCGGGCATGCCAGAACAGTACTACCGCGACTGGCTTAGAGTTGCAGTCGAAGAGGCCTACCATTTCACGCTACTCAGCGAGCACCTAAAGACCCTCGGATATGCCTATGGCGATTTCCCGGCTCACAACGGACTTTGGGACATGGTTAGCAAAACCAAGGGGGATGTGCTCGCGAGAATGGCTTTGGTGCCGCGAACTTTGGAGGCTCGAGGATTAGATGCTTCGCCACCGATGAGGGCGAAGTTAGCCCAAGCGGGAGACCAAGCGGCGGCAGAAATCGTCGATATCATTTTGCGCGATGAGATCGGCCACGTCGCGATCGGCAATCATTGGTATCGCTGGCTTTGTGAACAGCGGCAGCTCGATCACCGCTCTACTTACGCGTCGCTTGCAATTGAGTTCGGCGCGCCAAGACTGCATGGCCCATTCAATTTTGAAGCCAGAAGGGCCGCGGGATTTGACGAGGAAGAGTTACTAGCTCTGCGGTAGTGACTACGAGCAATCGAAAAGCTCGGCCAGCGCTCATCCTGCGACGTCCACGTACTCAACTGTGCTTGACGGGGTTGGCGGCTGAATCCCGTCCTCTTTCAATCCGGCAAGGTGGAATTCAATAGCTTCCTGAATTGCACTTTCAACTTCAGGAATGCTCTCACCCGTCGCAACGCATCCCGGCAGATCAGGGACGTAAGCCGAAAAATTTCCGGTCGCTCTTTCGATTACTACTGCATAGCGCATGTTCGTGCCTTAAGGTTTGAGGCCGGCCTGTTTTAAGATGCTCTTGAGCGTGCCGATTGCCAATTCGTCGCTAGCTTGCCAGGAATCGTCACTCTTCCTGGCTTGGCTGGATGCTTGAACTGACGATGACTGCCTTTGGTGGCGACAAGCATCCAGCCGTCAGCCTGGATACGTTTTAAAACATCGTGGACTTTCATGCAAGTACTGTGCATTGAAAGCTGCTGAGAGCGACGGCACGTAGCGCAAGCGGGCGGTTTTGCGCAGCCGGTTACGGCGATAGATCGTCTGTTTCCCTTATACCTACATGCAACGCGATCAACTTGAGCTTGGACGCGTGTTGGAGATTCCCCGGCATGCCCGAGCAGTACTACCGCGACTGGCTCAAAGTTGCAGTTGAAGAGGCGTACCACCGACCGCTACTGCTAAAAAACCGTCAATCGTTTCAGTAATCAGCGCGGGCTCGCTTGTATGCGATGGGAGCTACGAGCCTTACGACTTAAAAGGATTGAGAATGGAGATTCCGAGTGCTTTGAAATCTTGACCCTAGAGTGTGCACAAGAACAGGCTTTTTTACCTTTTCCAACGCGGCCAAGACCAAAGAGGCTACGGTTGCTCGGTCGGAAAAAGAAAAGAGATCTCTTGCTCAAAGCGCTTCCGCCACGATTGCTCATCATGCTGGCCATCAGGCACCTCAGTAAATTGAACGGCGATCGCTTCTCGGCCCGATTGCCGAAAATTATCTGCAATAGCCCTGGCATCATCTGCTAAGTTGCGGCTGAACAGATCAGGATCAAATCCGCGCTTGCGCATCGGCTCTGCGTACAGCGCAGCTTCGCGATCTCCCACGCCGACTGCAACGCGAAGCGGAGGAAGCGTAACCTGCGACGACTGTCTAACCAATTCGCCATTTCCAGGCGTTGTCCACGGACTTTCGATGAGTCCCATGCCAAACGCTTGGGGTTCAGATAACAGTGCATAGAGCGCAGCAATCGCTCCGTATGACGCGCCGCCTATTGCAGTGTTCGCTCGGCCACTTTTCACACGATATTTGGCCGAAATCCGTGGCAGTACTTCAGATGTGAGAAATTGGGGGAAGTGTTGTCCATTTGGAATAAATTCGAATGGACTTGAATGATCCTGGTAGGGAACAAACTCGGCGGCGCGCAGTGGGCCATCATCGGGGGCGTCGATACCAACGACGATGATTGGAGGAATGCGACCTGAAGTGATTAGTCTTGTAAGGGTCTCGTCAATTTGCCATTCGTCATGGTTCATAGACGGGCATACGTCAAACAAATTCTGACCATCGAGCATATATAAGACAGGATAGGTGCGATCGATGTTTTTCCGGTCGGTGTAGCCAGGAGGAAGCCAGATTCGTAGCGTTTGAATGGATGGGAAGATGTGACTTTGGAAGGTCTCAATCCGCAGATCGCCGGTCACAGTTGGTGCGCAACTTGGCTCCGCTACTGCCACGTTGGCAAAGATCAAGGCTGAAACTAGAAATGTTCGACTTAGCATCCGGAATGAATATAGATTGAGCTGGGAATTTGTCATTACAGTCCTAATTCGTCGCACCCTGTGGGATGCTCTTTCTGCCTGCCTTGCCAAGGCCCGCCTTCACATCCGCAGAAAGATCACGAGGTTGAGTAGGCACGCGCAAGCGTTTTGTCTAAGGTGATGAGCGCACGGCCACGATCGCGTGCCAACCACAAATACGCTGCATCGTATGCCGTTAACCCGAGTTGATTAGCGAGCGCCTGTACCGCTTGGATGTCCACCGGTTCGAGCTCTAGATCCAAGTTCATGTACGCGAGGAATTGCCTGGCAAGCAGGGCAGCGCGAGAACGGTCGCGCCTCTGTTTGATGACGCAAATATTTGCCATCTCGTAGTCAAGCAATTGGGGCGCAAACAACGACTCTCCCTGGCATCGCTGAAGCACAGTTTCGCCTTCGGGCTCGCGGAAAATCAAGGCGGCGAGCGCCGAGGCGTCAACTACGATTTCGGCCATTGCGCATTTGTCGCACAAGCTGAGTTGATTCCGATCCGGCGGAACCATTCAAATCCGCTCCCAGTTCCCAAATCTCGCCGAGTTGGAGGCGTCGTTTGGGCATCAGAGCGTCCTCCAGTATCGACAATAACTCTCCTTGCATGGACCGATGATTGGCTGCAGCGCGTGCCCGCAGCTTTTCCGCTAATGCTTCAGGGACATTCTTGACGGAGAGAGTGATTGCCACAGTGGTTCCATAATGGAGTCATATTGGCACCATCATATCGCGGGTGTCAGCATTCCGGGTGGCTGATCCAACCGCGCTAAGTTCACTTCACTTGAGAGCAGTTGAGCGCGTTGGGCGTTTCATGAGCATGAAGCTGCAAGATTGCGTTTGTGAAGGCGTCCGGGGCCTCTTGCGGTAGATTGTGTCCTACCCCCGGTACCGTCACGTGATGATGCTCGCCCGTGAAATGCCTCGCGTGGTTTTGAGTCGACCCTCCCGAGACACCATCGTCACTGCCGTCAAGAGTCACGCTCGCTACCGTTATCGGTGGCTGTAACGCGAGTTTCTGTTCGATCGCAACCAGGGATGGATCACCCTCAACGAGTCCGAATCGATGCCGGTACGAATGGATCACGACATCGACAAAATCCGGATTGTCGAACGCGCTTGCGGACTGCTCGTAAATAGCGTCTGTGAAGTGCCAGGTCGGTGACCAGAGTTGCCAAAGGAGTCGACACAAGGCCTTGCGGTTTTCAGCGAGGCCCCTGCGGCCACGTTCGGAATGAAAATAATATTGATACCAGAGGCGATGTTCCTGTTCGGCAGCCAGCGGCTTGATTGAGCCCTCGATGTCCTGGATGTTGTAGCTGTTGCAGCTGACAAGACCGTGGACGAGATGAGGGTAGAGCGCGGCGACGATGCATGCCGCACGACCGCCCCAGTCATAGCCAGCTACGATCGGCCGCTCGATGCCAAGGGCTTCGACGAATTCACGCAGATCGTTGCCAAGGGCGGCCTGTTGACCCGAACGCGGCGTGTCCTGGCGCAGAAAACGCGTCGGCCCGTAGCCGCGCAGGTATGGCGCGTAGACGTGAGCTCCTGTTTGAACCAATTGTTCGGTGACGCCGTCGTAGGCGTGCACGTCGTAGGGAAAGCCGTGCAAAAGTACAACGGGCCAGCCGCCCGGATCGCCCGCGCTGAGATAACCAACATTGAGGCACTGCGTTCGAACGAAATTGATCATCAAAAAACTCCCGCA
>CAJCID010000002.1 GCA_903970305.1 Rhodospirillales bacterium
CCAACCCATGATTGTATCTAACCGTCGCATCCAAGGCATGCCCGATATCGATAAATCTGTCCTGGTCCCCTATAGCGCGGCCCAGATGTACGCGCTCGTCGGCGCGGTCGAATCCTATCCCGATTTCTTGCCCTGGTGCTCGGGCACATCAGTCGATCAACGCGATGCGTTGGGACTTGAAGCGACGATCAACATCCGCTACCGCGGTGTCGAGCAGAGCTTTACCACCCGCAACGACCTCTTGCCCGACGAGCGTATCGAGATGCGGCTTGTCAAGGGACCTTTTTCTGAGCTCGTTGGCACCTGGAAGTTTACCGTGCTCAGACCCGATGCCTGCAAGGTCGAACTCCGCTTGTACTACGCGTTCTCCAACAGTCTTCTCGAGAGCCTCGTCGGCCCGGTGTTCCACCATATTGCCAGCACGTTCGTGGAGAGCTTCACCAAGCGCGCGCAAGTCCTCTACGGTTGACTGCGATGGACGAGCCCAAGCCCGGCGCTCTGGCCTTCCTCGTGGAAATCGTCTTCGCAGGACCCGCGGGCCCGGTGGTTCACGCCATCCAGATCGCGCCCGGTACCCGGATCGGCGAGGCCATCGCCTTAAGCGGCTTCGCGCACAATCTCGAGCAAGATCTGAGCACCTATCGGGTGGGTGTGTATGGCCGCTTGCGGCGCTTTGATGACGTCGTCCTGCCAGGAGACCGCATCGAAATCTACCGGCCCCTCATCGTGGATCCAAACCAGGCGCGACTGCGGCGGGCCGCCGTCAAGGCCCGCAAGAAGAAGGTGCGCTAGGCTAGGCTCACTTGCAGTTCGCAGCCATGTCTGACTGGATTTTCTGCGTGTCGGCCTGGCGCTGGGCGTCATCGACGAAGTAGCGGTTGCCCTGATCGTCGGTGCGGGCGATGCGCTGGCCGCTTTGCAGTGCCGTCAGATTGTTGCGCAGGCTCGCGCAACGCTGCTGATTGGCCTGATCCTTGGCGGCGTCGTCCTGCTGTTTCTTGGACGCGTCAGCCAGCTCCTTTTGACGCTTCTTGAATTCGAGGTCCTGGTCAGCGAGGCTCTTGGTCTTATCTGCATCGGAGTCCCCTGCGCTGGGTCCGACAGGGCGATTGGTGGGCGTGCGCAGGATCCGGGCTTGGGGAACGCTCGTCGGGGGCGGCTGATCGCTGATGACCGTATGCCCTTGGTCGTCCTTCCACATCCATTGTGCCCAGGCGCATGCCGGCAGGCCCAGCGCCGCGCCAAAAAAACCTACCGCGGCCAGAATTGCTCCACCCCTTCGCATAGCGCCGTCTCCATCTGTAAACCCGGTAACAGTACGCGAGCCGTCACACCCAGTCAATCTGCCCGACCGACCGTTGGTCGCCCCCGGAGGCACCACCCGTCGCTTTTGCGGGCCGAAATGCGGGCCTGGAATCGGCCAGAGCGATTCGCAGGCTTTCTGTATAATTCGCTTTTGTGCCATAAGGAAAACGCAATGCGTTTGGTTCAGAAAGCACTGACGTTCGACGACGTCCTCCTTGTGCCGGCTTATTCGGCCGTTCTGCCCCGCGATACCAACCTCAAAAGCCAGCTGACACGCGCCATCCGGGTCAATATCCCGCTGGTCTCTGCGGCCATGGATACGGTCACTGAGGGGCGCTTGGCCATTGCCATGGCCCAGGAGGGCGGGGTGGGGTTCATCCACAAGAACCTGCCGCCACGCGATCAGGCGCGCGAGGTCAGCAAGGTCAAGCGCTTCGAGTCGGGGGTGCTGCGCGATCCGATCACGATTCCACCGCACATGAAGATCCGCGATGTCATCGCCCTGACTGTGCAGCATGGCATTTCGGGTTTCCCGGTCGTGGAAGGCAAGAAGGTCGTGGGCATCATCACGAACCGCGACTTGCGCTTCGAGGAGGAACTTGACGCCGAAGTGCGCAGCAAAATGACCCCCCGTGAAAAGCTCGTCACGGTCGGAGAAGGCGCAGCTCTCGAGGACGCCAAGCGCCTCATGAACCGGCATCGGCTCGAGCGCGTCGTCGTTGTCGACGATGCCTTCGAATTGCGCGGCCTGATCACGGTCAAGGATATCCAGAAAGCCACCGAGCACCCCGATGCCTGCAAGGATGAGCAAGGCAAGCTCCGCGTGGGTGCCGCCGTGGGCGTGGGCGAGGATACCGAAGAGCGCTGCGAATTGCTCGCTGCTGCCGGCGTGGATGTGCTCGTCGTCGACACCGCCCACGGACATAGCCGGGGCGTGCTCGACCGGGTGCGCTGGGTCAAGACCCATTTTCCGCAGATCCAGGTGATCGGGGGCAATATCGCGACCGGTGAGGCCGCGCGCGCCTTGATCGAGGCCGGGGCCGATGCCGTCAAAGTCGGTATCGGTCCAGGTTCGATCTGTACCACCCGGATCGTCGCCGGGGTGGGCGTGCCGCAGATCACGGCAATCGACAACGTCGCCCGCGCGCTCGAAGGGACGGGAGTGCCACTTATCGCCGACGGCGGCATTCGCTACTCGGGGGACATCGCCAAGGCGCTGGCTGCCGGTGCCTACACGGTCATGATGGGCGGACTGTTTGCCGGCACCGAGGAGGCACCTGGAGAGGTGATCTTGTTCCAGGGCCGCTCTTACAAGGCCTACCGGGGCATGGGATCGATCGGCGCGATGCAAGATGGCTCGGCGGACCGCTACTTCCAGGATGGCGAGAATCCGAACGCCGAGAAACTCGTGCCGGAGGGGATCGAGGGTCGTGTCCCTTACAAGGGCAGCGTCTTGGCCATCTTGCACCAACTCACCGGCGGCCTTAGGGCCAGCATGGGGTACTGCGGCTGCGCCACGATCGATGCGATGCGTGCCAACGCTGAGTTCGTCGAGATCACCGCCGCGGGCATCCGCGAATCTCACGTGCATGACGTGCAGATCACCAAGGAAGCACCGAATTACCGGGTGGAGTAAGGACGTGGGGCGTGTCGTGGACCCGGGCGCAACCAGAGGCTTGGTTCTCGCGCGCCACGAGGGAGGCGCTCCGTGAAGGGTGCGCGCAAGCCCGCCCTGGCGTTTATCCTGGTCACGGTGTTTCTGGACGTCCTCGGATTTGGTCTCGTGATCCCGGTCTTGCCCTCGCTCATCGCCCAGTTCACGAGCGTACGCGAAGTCGAGGCCCAATGGTATGGCGTCCTCGGTGCAACCTATGGACTGATGCAGTTCTTCGCGGCCCCGACCCTGGGCGCCTTGTCGGACCGCTTCGGACGCAGACCCGTGCTCTTGATCTCGATGGCCGGCCTCGGGCTCGACTTTCTGGTCCTCGCCTTCGCGCCTTCCCTTTGGGTGATGCTCGCCGCGCGCGTGATCGGTGGCATCACCGGGGCGAGTTTCTCGGTGGCAAGCGCCTATGTCGCGGATATCTCCACGCCTGAGAAGCGCGCCATGGGCTTTGGCCTCATTGGAGCGGCGTTCGGACTGGGCTTCATCTTCGGGCCTGTGATCGGGGGACTTTTGGGCAACCTGGACGTGCACTGGCCCTTCTTTGCGGCCGCGGGGCTGGCCGGGCTCAATGTCCTGAACGGACTTTTTGTCTTGCCTGAATCCTTGCCCCCTCTGCGCCGCGCACCACTTGTCTGGAAGAACACCAATCCGTTGAGCGCCATCGGACAGTTGGCGCGCCTGCGGGGAGCGGGTGTGTTGGTCCTCGTCATCGCCCTAAGCGGTCTGGCCCAGTTCATTTTGCGCACCAGCTGGGTGCTCTTTACGACCTTTCGCTTCGACTGGACTCCGCGCGACAACGGCTTGGCGCTGTTTGCGGTGGGCATCGTCGCCGTCGTCGTCCAGGGGGGGCTGCTGCGGCCGATCTTAAAGCGCTATGGGGAGACGCGTACCGTGGTGCTGGGCCTAGGCACGGGGGCGATCGCCTACCTGTGCTACGGGCTGGCCTTAAGCGGCTGGGTCTTCTACATCATCATCGTGGCGAGTTTTCTGTCCTATGCAAGCGGGCCGGCACTGCAGGCCATCGTCTCCAAGGTCGCTGACCCCGACGCGCAAGGCGTGGCGATGGGCGCGCTCAATTCACTGTCGAGCATCACCGGTGTCGTGGCACCGGTGATCGGCGGGCTCTTGCTCGCCGCAGTGGCGAGCCTGCCCAAGGATGACTGGCGCATCGGCGCCGTGTTCTATGTCTGCGCGGCTCTGCAGGGCTTGGCGCTCCTCTGCGCGATCTGGCATTTCCGGGTGCGCGCACCTCTGGCCGCCCCCGCGGCATCGATCACCAACCACTCCTGAGCTCTGGGACCGAGACTGACATGCATGCAAGAATTTTGATCCTCGACTTCGGATCGCAAGTCACGCAGCTGATCGCGCGCCGCATACGCGAGGCGCACGTGTACTGCGAGGTCCATCCCTGGGACGTCTCGGACGAGTTCATCGAACAGTTCGCACCTGTGGGCGTGATCCTCTCGGGCAGTCACATGTCGGCCTACGAGGAGACGACTGCCCAGGCACCCCGGGCTGTATTCACACTAGGCGTGCCGGTATTGGGGATCTGTTACGGCATGCAGACGATGGCGCAACAACTCGGCGGTCAGGTCGAGGGAGGACATGCCCGTGAGTTCGGTTATGCCGAGGTCCGGGCGCGCGGCCATACCCGACTTCTCGAAGGTATCGCCGACAGGACCACGGCCGAGGGCCATGGCATGCTCGAAGTCTGGATGAGCCATGGCGACAAGGTCACGGCGCTGCCGCCCGGATTCAGCCTCATGGCCTCGACGGAAACCTGCCCGATCGCGGGAATGGCCGATGAGAAGCGACGCTTCTATGCCGTGCAGTTTCATCCGGAAGTCACGCACACCCATCAGGGACGTGCCATCCTCGCGCGCTTTGTCCTGGAGATCTGCAAGGCCGAGCCCGATTGGGTCATGGGCGACTACGCGAAGGAGGCGATCGCCAAAATTCGTGCCGAGGTCAAGGATGAGCAGGTGATATTGGGCTTGTCGGGCGGCGTCGACAGTTCCGTCGCCGCCGTGCTCCTGCACCGCGCAATCGGAGAGCAGCTCACGTGTGTCTTCGTCGATCATGGCCTACTGCGCCAGCATGAGGCCGAACAGGTCATGGAGACCTTTGGCGCCTTGGGCGTGAAGGTGATTCATGTCGATGCGGCGGCACAGTTCTTGGCCAAGCTCGCAGGCGTGACCGACCCCGAGGAGAAGCGCCGCGTCATCGGGCGGGAGTTCGTCGAGGTCTTCCAGGAGGAAGCCAGCCGTCTGTCCAACGCCAAGTGGCTGGCACAAGGCACGATCTATCCGGACGTGATCGAATCGGCGGGGGCGAAGACGAAGAAGGCGATGACGATCAAGTCGCACCACAATGTCGGGGGACTGCCCGAAACCTTGCACCTGAAACTCCTTGAGCCCCTGCGTGAGTTGTTCAAAGACGAGGTCCGAGAACTGGGCGAAGCGCTCGGCCTGCCCCATGCAATGGTCTATCGGCATCCGTTCCCCGGTCCGGGATTGGGCGTACGCATTCTGGGTGAGGTGAAGGCTGAATATGCGGACCTGTTGCGGCGTGCCGATGCGATCTTCATTGAAGAACTGCGCAATACCCGGGATTCATCCGGCCAGAGTTGGTATGACCTCACCTCTCAGGCGTTCGCCGTGTTCCTGCCGGTGCGCTCGGTCGGAGTGATGGGAGATGGCCGGACCTATGAATGGGTTGTGGCGTTAAGGGCTGTGCAGACGACCGATTTCATGACGGCCCACTGGGCGCATCTGCCCCATGAACTCCTGGGCCGGGTGTCAAACCGCATCATCAACGAAGTGCGCGGCATCAACCGCGTGGTCTACGACATTTCCGGAAAGCCCCCTGCGACGATCGAGTGGGAGTAACGAGGGCGTCCCGTTTGATCGTGCCACGGTAGGCGGTCAGTGCGTAAGCTCGTAAATGGGGGCAAAACTGGCAAAAACTCCGGGATAATGCGGCCCTTGATAGATCTCCCAAAATGGGAGATACTGCAGATCGATGAGGGTGATCGCCAAGAGCAGCCTGAAGAAGTTCTGGGAACGACCCGGTTGCGCTGATGCGCGAGGCCCGCTCCACAGCTGGTACGAGGAGGCTCTGAGGGCGAAGTGGCGCAGGCCGCAGGACATCAAAGACCAGTTCGCGAGTGCGAGCATCTGCGGTAACAACCGCGTCGTGTTCAACGTGGGCGGCAACAAGTACCGGCTCGTGGTCGAAGTGCAGTACCAGGCGGGAATCGTCTGGGTGAAGTTCGTCGGAACACATGCGCAATACGACCGCATCAATGTGGAGACCGTGAATGACTATTAAGCCGATCCGAAACGAAGATGACCTGAAGCGGGTTTTTCGCCGCCTCGAGAAGATCTTCCAGGCCGGGGAGGGCAGTGCACAGGCTGACGAGCGCGATGTCCTGGTGACGCTCATCGAGGCCTACGAGAACAAGCACTACGACTTCGGGCCCGCGGATCCGGTGGAGGCCATCAAATTCCGCATGGAGCAAGACGGGCTGACGCCTCGTGACCTGGAGCCTTTCATCGGTCCGAGTGGGAGGGTGTCAGAAGTGCTGAACCGCAAGCGGCCACTAAGTCTGCGGATGGTCAAGCGCCTTCACGACGGACTGAATATTCCTTATGAGAGTCTGCTCACTGAGGCGTCCTGACTGTGCCCCATCGGTACGATATGCGCTCTCTCTGGTCACAAGATGGCTAAAAGGTGGAATAGCGCATTGGCTTGCTGCGCTGCGAAGTACTGGTTTGTCGTCGCACGAATCTCGCATCGACGCTGCATGCCGTGCCGGGACGCCCGCCGTGAATTCAGTGCGTGAAATAGGCGAAGCGAATTCGCCCCGATACCCAGTGCAAGGCAAGTTCCTTGGCTCGGCACTTGTCATTGCCGTGATCATGTTCCTGGGGTTTTCACGCAACTATTATCTTCGGCATTGGCTTGGGACTCGGAATCTCTCTTTGGCGGCGTACCTGCATGGCCTAATTATGACGATGTGGGTGCCGTTCCTGTCGATGGCTGAAGCGGTGGCTGCGGCCGGTCGCGCGTTCGAGGTCCATCACTCGCTTCTTAACATATTGTTCATCGTGATTGCCTATTCCGTCTATAATAGCTATTATGCCTGTTATGAAGACCATAACCGCCTTGGAAGCCAAGAATCGGTTTGGCGAAGTGATGGAAGCTGCACAACGCCAGCCTGTCAGCATCACCCGGAACGGCCGACCCTCGGTGGTGGTGATTTCGGCTGAGAGCTATGCCCGTCGGCAGCGCATTGCGCGGGAGCGTATGCGTCTGGCCATGCAGCGCGCCGGTGAATACGCAGCCGCTCACGGCATGACCGAGGACGCGCTGGACAAGATGCTCTCGGATGAAAGTTGAACGACTGGTCATTGACACCAATGTCTGGATCTCAGCGCTGATCTCGCCCATCGGAACTGCACGCCACTTGGTCGATGCCGTTCTGGATCGCGGCATCGACATACTGATGTCGGAGTCGACATTCGGTGAACTCTCGTCGCGCCTAGATCGGCCCAAGTTTGAACGATACCGTGAGCCGGAGGCTTGGAACCTGTTCCTGTCCGAACTGGTTGAACTGGCTCTCTGGCATGAGGACGCCGGATCAGCGGCCGGAATCTCTCGTGATGCGGATGACGACAAGTTCCTCGCGCTCGCGGTGACCGGACAGGCCGATGCGATCATCAGCGGTGACAGTGACCTGTTGGAATTGGTTACCCATGAAGGCATTCCCATTCTCACGCCAGCGCAGTTTCTCCAGCGTTTGCGCGAATCGGAGCCTTGAGCGAAAGAAAATTGGCGATACGCCACCCTCTATTGGCCGGTTGCTTTCGTGATCTATCGCCGTCTATCGCGCTCAAGCGGAATAATTTGGCGGTAGAGCTGACGGTAAGTTCGTTATACGCTTAGGAAAGGACTATTAGTATCAGGCGCTTATAGGTGCCAGAGACAATTGAGTGGGAGTGACGAGGACGTCCCGTTTGATCTTGCCACGGTTCGCGATCAATGCGTGAGCCCTTAAATGGGGGCAAAAGTGGCAATTACTCGCCCGCCGGAGATGAGTAGAGCGCTGATTCGGTATGCTCGCAAAAGCCTGAATTCTGGCCCGCTCCGTCGCGACTCTTGCTTTCCTTAAAGAATTCGATATATTTAGAAACATGAAATCTAATGACGCCATTAAAAGTCTTGCCGCTCTGGCGCAGGAATCGCGTCTCGCGATTTTCCGGATATTGGTTAAGCGCGGCCCAGAGGGCTATACGCCGTCGCAGCTGGGCGAGAAACTCAATGTTTCAGCCCCGACCCTGTCGTTTCACCTGAAAGAGCTGCAGGCGTCTGGCCTGATCGATGTGCGCCGCGAGGGCCGGTTTCTGTATTACCGGCCGAATTTCACCCACATGAATCAGCTGATCGGATTTCTCAACGAGAATTGCTGTGTCCTTGCCGACAAGGAGTGCTCCCCGGCGTGCAGTCCGTCGGTGACTGAAAGTTCGCTCACCAAGAGGAAACACGCATGAAACGCTTTCACATCCATGTCTCCGTGGAGAATCTTGATCGGAGCATCCAATTCTATTCGACCCTGTTTGGTGCTACCCCTGCCCGCGTCGAGGCCGACTACGCCAAATGGATGCTCGAGGATCCGCGCGTGAACTTCGCCATCTCGACTCATCGCCAGCCGGTAGGCGTCAATCACCTCGGGTTCCAGGTGGACACCGATGAGGAGTTGCGGAGTATGCACTCGCAGCTGGAGGCGGCCGACTCACAGCTTGTTCAGGAGACCGAGCAGGCGTGCTGTTACGCGAAGGGGAACAAGTACTGGGTGACGGATCCGACCGGCATCGCCTGGGAG
>CAJCID010000003.1 GCA_903970305.1 Rhodospirillales bacterium
CACCGAGAGCATGCTGACCGCCCCGCCTGTAATACCGCGGGTGGGCAGTACCACCTGATCGCCCTCGGCGGCACAGCCCAAACAGTAGACGAGCGGGAGGTAGTGCTCGGGAGTCGGCACGGCCAATAGCGCGTCCTCCCCTAAACTCGCGTAGTCGAGCAGGTCCTTCCAGTCACCGCTCTCAAGGCGGTTCACCACCAGAGCGTCAAAGCGCTCGGCCCAGGAATAGGCCGGGGCGTTGGGCTGCCAGTTCATCCGGCCCAGGTTGTGCACGATATTGCCAGAGCCTAAGACCAGGATCCCCTCATCGCGCAAGGGCTTAAGGGTCTGTCCGAGCTCGAACATCTGGCCCGCTGAAAGGGTTGCATCCAACGAGAGCTGGACGACGGGTATATCCGCTTGGGGATAGACGTGCATCAGGACCGACCAGGTGCCGTGATCCAGGCCCCATTGGGAGTCGAGTTGGACCTCGTGCCGACCCAGCAGCTCGCGCAATCGCAGGGCGAGTTCGGGATCGCCCGGCGCAGGATAACGGGCCGCGAAGAGCCGGTTTGGAAACCCGCCGAAGTCGTGGATGGTGGGCGGGCTCGTCTGGGCGGTCACGGCGCTGCCGCGCGTCACCCAATGAGCTGAGATCGAGAGGATCGCCCGAGGCCTCAGAAACGTCTCGCCCATCGCGCGCCAAGCCCGTGTGTAGCGATTGTCTTCGAGCGCGTTCATGGGGCTGCCATGGCCGAAAAAGGCGATCGGCATGCGCTGCGCGGTCATGTTGGACTCCTCAGACTGAGGATCGCTCCGGCGAGCGCATCAGAGAGTTGTGCAAGCGCGCGGTCTTCTGCCTCGAGCATGACGCCGATGCCACGTCCGGGAAGCGGCGTCTCGATGACCAGGTGACCCTCGCGGTGTCGGGGCGCGGCTGGCGTATCGGATTGCATCACCAGCACCGCCCAGTCCACGCTCGCTCGAAACTCCTGTCCCGGCCGGACCTGCCATTGACCGATCGCGAGCCTGATCGTCACCTCTGGCTCCTCGAGCGGTTCTTGCGGATAGGCGCTGACCCTGGCTCCGCCCAGCCGGAGCACCAGATCCTGTGCAACCACGCGGCCCACCTCCTCCCGAAGTGGTTCAGCCCAGCGCAACTCCTCGCTGACGAAGACCTCCCCTTGGCTGTCCCGAAACACCATCCCGGCGCGATCCACCAACGGCGGCAGGCTCACTGGGTCGACGGCGACGCGCAGCGACTCTGCCAACCCCGCCGGCGGGGCAGGGAGAGCCTCGAGCGCGTAGTAATGTTCGGGGCCACTGCTCGCGCACCCCCCGAAGACGAGCGCGGTGGCGAGCGTAACCCCTCGTGCGAACCATCTCATGGGCTCGCCTTGTCCGGGTCCGATGGACGACCCCGCAAGAGCGCCTCCGGATGGCGCTGCAACATATCGGTAAGCTCACGCAGCGATTCGGCGGTGCGCGCGAGCTGCCGCAGCGCCTCGCTCAAATCCTGCTGGGCCGGCGCGTCCTGCGCCAAAAGCTTCTGCGCCCCTGACATGGCCTGCTTCGCCGCGCTGAGGGTCTCGGTCAGTTCTGGCGCGATCTGTCCGTGGACCTGTTGCATGACCGCGTCAGCATCGTTTAGGGTACGTTGCAAGACGCCCATGGTATCGCGCAGGTCCTGGGCGATCTCGCCGAAGGGGACTTTGTCGATCTTCTTGGCGATGTCGGTGAGCGCCAGCTGCAGATCTTCGATTCCGCCCGAGACAGTCGGAATCTCACCGGGGGGCACGGCGAGGCGGATTGTCGACGGAGCCGGAGCGCCATTGGCGTTCATGAAGTCCAATGCGACAAAGCGTTGCCCGGTCAAGAGATTTGCCGTGCGTAATTGAGCCTTAAGGCCGTGCGCGATGGCCTCGTCGATCAGTTCTTGATGCGCTTCCACCTTCTTGCCGCTGGGTCGGGGCGCTCCCTCGAGTTGATCGACGTACAGGCCCAGGCGCACTGCAAACCGGGCTCGCGCATGTTGGGCATCGAACTGGACATCGATGGACTTCACCTCCCCGATCGTCAAGCCCCTAAAGTCGACCGGAGCTCCCACGGCAAGGCCACGGATCGATTCGGTGAAGTACGCGAGAAGCGGCGTGATTTCTGCATCGGTACGACGCATGGCCTGGGCCTCGTTCTGGTAGAGGAAGAACTGCGACTCCGGCTCAGCGGCCCCACCGGGGGCACCGTCTTCAGGCAGCCTAAAGGCTATGCCCCCGAGCAGCACCGAGATCAGGGATTGCGTATGGACGGTGACCCCGTTGGCGTCGAGCGTCACATCCAGGCCGCTGGCATGCCAGAAGCGAGCGTTGCGCGTGACGAGGTGCTCGTAGGGTGAGCGCACGAAGATGCGCAAGGTCAGCGCTCCGCCGTCGGGATCCAGTTCGACCCCGGTCACCTGGCCGACCTGGTCGCGTCGGTAGTAGACGGGCGAGCCGATGTCCAGCGACCCCAGATCGCTGGTATGCAGCACAAATTCCCGACCGGGCTCGTCGGTCGTCACCGAGGGAGCCGTCTCCAGGCCGGTGAACTGATGCTGGGTCTCGGCCGACTTGCCGATATCCATTCCGATATAAGCGCCCGACAGCAGGGTTCCGAGGCCCGAAATCTGTCCGCCCGCCACGCGCGGGCGCACGACCCAGAAGCGGGTGTCTGCAACGAGA
>CAJCID010000004.1 GCA_903970305.1 Rhodospirillales bacterium
TGGTGCTGTAAAACGGCTCGAACAGGCGCTCATCGACATCCGGCGGGATGCCGCTGCCATGATCGACGACAGCAAACTCGACATGGCCCTCTCGGTCGCGGACCTCGACCGTCACCTCGCGTTCGGTCGCATCCTGCATCGCATCGATGGCGTTCTTGAGCAGGTTCAAGAGGACCTGCTCGATCATGATCGGGTCGGCCTCGATGTCGGGGATCGATTCGGGGATCTCGGTGCGGATCTCGATGCACTTCTTGGCGGCCTCGATCTCGGCAAAGCCCACGGCATCCTCGATGATCGTGCGCAGATGCACGACCCGCTGATGGGGTTCGCTGCGCTTGACGAATTCGCGGATGCGCCGAATGATCTTGCCCGCGCGCTCCGCCTGCGCGGAGGTCTTCTGCAGAGCCACCAAGAGTTCCTCCAGATCGGTCTTCTCGCCGCGCTCGATGGTCTGTCGTACGCGCGCAACCGTACCCATGCTGTAATTGGCGATCGCGGTAAGCGGCTGGTTCAGTTCATGGGCGAGCGAAGAGGCCATCTCGCCCATCGTGATGAGGCGGCTCGTTAACTGCACCTTCTCTTGTTGCTGGCGCACCATCTCTTCGGTTCGCTTGCGTGCGGTGATGTCAGTGGCCACGTGCATCTGGACCTTGCGCCCGTCGACCCACTGGATGGTCCGTTGCCGGACCTCGAACCACTTGTTGGCAAATCGGCTGTGCACCTCGTTCGTGGACGCGTCGCGCTCGAATCCAAAGGCCGAAAGCGTGGACGCCGAGAGCTCTCGATGCCCCGAGGCATCGGTTCCGAACAGGCGCCGGTAATAGCGGTTGGCGAACAGCAACTGGTCGCCGTCGGCGTAGCCGCCGTAGACCGAGACGGCCGCATCGAGCTCTTCGAGGACGGTCGTGAAGCGCTCCTGGGCGGCGGCGAGTTCCTGGCGGATGCGCTTGGGCTCGGTGATGTCGGTCATGGACGTCATCCAGCCGCTTTGCAATCCGTCGTTGTCCAACAAAGGGGAGACGTACATCCGCGCATCGAAGTAGGTGCCATCCTTGCGCCTGACGTTGACTTCCAGGCCCGCCGCCGGCGCGCGTCCGGTCAGGATCTGGTTCAGCGTGACGTGGTTTTGGGCATAACGCTCGAGCGGCCAGTAGGGGTAGGGTGGCGTGGCCCCGAGAAGCTCGTGCTCAGCAAAGCCCAGCATCCGGCAGAAGGCGGGATTGACATAGGTGATGCGCCCCTCGAGATCGATGACGCGCATCCCTGTGAGGAGAGAATCTTCCATCGCACGGCGAAACGCCGTCTCGGCCAAGAGCGCCTGCTGGCGTGCGCGCCGCAGCGTCACATCATGGGCGACCGCATAAAGGAGCCGCTTGCCCGGCTTGGCCTCGAGATCCGGGTTAAGCGTCCAGACGAGCCACCGATACTCGGTTGTCCCGTCCTCATTGATGCGCCGGCATCGGTTTTCAAAGGAGATCAAGGGCTTGCCGGTGCCGAGCTTATGCAGTTCCTCCTGGGTCGCATCGCGGTCGTCCGGATGCACCAGATCCAACAGCGAGCAGCCCTCCAGGGACGCAGGCTCGCGTCCGAGGACGTGCAGGCATGCCGGGTTGATGCGCAAGAGTTCGCCCTTGAAGTCGAGGATGCACAGGATGTCCAGCGACAGGTTGAACAGCCTGTCGCGCACCGATTCGGCTTCCAGTCGGCGCCGGTTGTGGCGCATCAAGGCCCACAGGCTGTAGATGATGAAGATCGACAGGGCGCCGACGGCCCAGATCAGAAAGTTGTTGGTCAGGTTGCTGCGGATCCGGTATGAGGCGAGGTGCAGATAGATGCCGTGGCCGGGCGGATCGAACGGCAGTTCGTAATTCAGATCCGATTCGGTCCGGACCGGCGCCGGGGGACTCACCAGATTCACGCCTTTCTCATCGACGATCGAGACGCTGTACTTCTGGCTGTTCTCGTGGGGTACGACATAGCGCGATATGTTCAGGACCGAGTAGACCGCGCACACGGTGCCGCTGAAGTGACCGTTGACGAACACCGGGATATGCATCTCCAGGAAGTGGTCGTTATCAGGACCTGGAAACGGTCTGGAGTAGGCCGGCGCGCGGCTCTCACGGGCGGCCTCGAAAGTTGCAGCGGATTCAGGCCCGGAAAGCCGTTGTTTCGGATGGACTTCGCCATCGTCGAAGAGCACATCCGAGGTCACGACCCAGTGGTCGGCGCCCGTGGCATCGACCAAGCTGATCTCGACGACCTCGGGGTTGGTGGCCATGAACTGGCGCGCGAGCGCTCGGAAATGCCCCGCATCGAGCCCCCCCTCGGCCACCTGGCGCGCCATCGAGATGACTTCGTCCTGGTTGGTCTGCATGCGCAGCCGCATGACCTGCTGGGCCCATTCGACATCGCGATACAGACCCTGCTGCTGGCGATCGATCTCGTCGCGCCGCAGGGCCCAAAAGAGAGTCAGCATGACCCCCACGAACAACACCATCGCCAGAAGCGGCGCGAGCCAATACCAGCGTTGCCGAAAATCGGCGCGCCGCAGTCGGGCCGCCTGGCGCGCGAGCGGCGCAGCGTTTGGTTCTGGCTCGAGGCTCGGGGGCGATTCGAAGTTCATGCAAAGAGTGTATCCGAGCTCATCCCAAGAGGCTCCTTGGCTCGCCCGAATGGACGACAGGCAAACACCGACTTTCTCACATTATGAGAGGCTGTCTTGTCATTCGGAAATTTTCTTGCCGAGTTCGAGACCCTCATCTAGAATCGGAGCCGCGGGCGCTGCGCATTCGCGGCCTGCCCTTGCAGACCGCGGCGCACCAGGTCTCTAGAAAGGGTCGCTGCGCACCCCCGAGAGCGCAGACCCCGGGCGATTTGTGTGACCATTCGGTGTTGCGGCAGACAGCTTTCCCACGCAAGCTTGCCGTCCAGAGCAGGCGGGGTACCCTAACCAGGAGACAAGAATGTCGGCACTTCCCCAAGCATTGCCAAACAGCTCCGCCGACGATGCCGACGGCGAGGAGACCCGAGAATGGCTTGACGCGCTCGCCTCGGTGATTGAGCGCGAGGGACCCGAAAGAGCCCACTACCTCCTCGAGAAGCTGGTCGACCTTGCGCGCCGTTCGGGCGCGCACATCCCGTTTTCCTCGAACACCGCCTATATCAACACCATTCCGCCTCAGCTCGAGGAACGGCTCGAGGGCAACATGGAGATGGAAGAGCGGCTGCGCTCTTACATGCGCTGGAACGCGATGGTGATGGTGGTCAAGGCCAACCGCAATGAAGGAGACCTCGGCGGGCACATCGCCTCGTTTGCCTCGCTCGCGGCCATGCTCGGTGCGGGCTTCAATCACTTCTGGCATGCACCGACCGCAGACCATGGCGGCGATCTGCTGTATCTGCAGGGCCATTCGGCACCGGGCATCTATGCCCGGGCGTATCTGGAAGGGCGCCTCACCGAAGAGCAACTGCTTAATTTCCGCCGCGACGTCGAAGGTCGCGGCGTGACCTCGTATCCGCACCCCAAGCTCATGCCCGACTTCTGGCAGTTCCCGACCGTCTCGATGGGACTCGGGCCGCTGCAGGGCATCTACCAGGCGCGCTTTCTGAAGTATCTCGAGGCACGTGGCATCGCCAAGACCTCCAACCGCAAGGTCTGGGTGTTCTGCGGTGATGGCGAGATGGACGAGCCCGAGTCGATGGGAGCAATCGGCATGGCCGCGCGCGAGAAGCTCGACAACTTGATTTTCGTGGTGAATTGCAACCTGCAACGCTTGGATGGGCCCGTCAGGGGCAACGGCAAGATCATCCAGGAACTCGAAGCCGATTTCCGCGGGGCCGGCTGGAACGTCATCAAGGTGATCTGGGGATCCTACTGGGATCCGCTGCTGGCGCGCGACAAGGATGGCATCTTGCAGCAGGTGATGATGGACACCGTCGATGGCGAGTACCAGAACTACAAGGCGAACGACGGAGCCTATGTGCGCGCGCACTTCTTCGGCAAGCATCCGAAGTTGCTCGAAATGGTCGCGCGCATGTCCGATGAGGACATCTGGCGCTTGAACCGGGGCGGTCATGACCCGCACAAGGTTTATGCGGCCTACCACGCCGCGGTGAACCATGTCGGCCAACCGACTGTGATCCTGGCCAAGACCGTCAAAGGCTTTGGCATGGGTAAGATCGGCGAAGGCAAGAACACCACGCACCAACAGAAAAAGCTGACCGACGAGGCGATCCGCGAATTTCGCGACCGCTTCGCCATTCCGATCGGGGACGACAAATTGGCCGAGCTGCCCTTCTACAAACCGGCCGATGACAGTCCCGAATTAAAGTACCTCCGCGAGCGGCGCGCCGCGCTTGGTGGCTACTTGCCGCAGCGCCGCCGGGTGGCTGACGAGAAGTTCCAGGCGCCGCCTTTGTCGGCCTTCGAGCAAGTGTTAGGCGCGACCGCCGAGGGGCGCGAGATGTCGACCACGATGGCGTTCGTGCGCATTCTGACGGCGCTCATCCGCGACAAGGAACTCGGGCCGCGCGTGGTGCCGATCGTCCCCGACGAGGCCCGCACCTTCGGGATGGAGGGCATGTTCCGGCAGCTGGGGATATTCAGCCAGCAAGGACAGCTCTACGAGCCGGTCGACAAGGACCAGGTCATGTATTACCGCGAGGACAAGGCCGGCCAGATCCTCGAGGAAGGGATCAACGAAGCCGGCGCGATGAGTTCCTGGATCGCCGCGGCGACGTCTTACTCGACGAACAATCGCATCATGGTGCCCTTCTACATCTACTACTCGATGTTCGGTTTCCAGCGCATGGGCGATTTGGCCTGGGCCGCAGGCGACATGCAGGCACGCGGATTTCTCTTGGGTGGGACCGCCGGGCGCACGACGCTTAACGGAGAAGGGCTGCAGCATCAGGATGGTCACAGTCAGATCCTGGCCCTGACCGTCCCGAATTGCGTCGCCTACGACCCGACCTTCGGTCACGAACTGGCGGTCATCGTGCAAGATGGCCTGCGCCGCATGGTCGAGAACCAGGAGAACGTGTACTTCTACATCACCCTCATGAACGAGAACTACGCTCATCCGGGATTAAAGGCCGGCCAGGAAGAGGGGATCCTGCGCGGCATTTATCTGTTGCAACGGGGCACCGCGGCAGTCACGCCCCGGGTTCAACTACTCGGTTCAGGAACGATCCTGCGCGAGGTCATTGCGGCTGCGGCATTGCTCGAGAAGGACTGGTCCGTCGCAGCCGACGTCTGGAGCTGCCCGAGCTTCACGCAACTGGCCCGCGATGGGGCCGATGTGACGCGCTGGAACCTGCTGAACCCGACGGCCCAGCAGAAGATCGCCTACGTGACGCAACAGTTGCAGGGTACGCACGGACCGATCGTGGCTTCGACGGACTACATGAAGCTCTTCGCCGATCAGATTCGCGCCTATATCCCCAAGGGGCGCAATTATCGGGTGCTCGGAACGGACGGCTTTGGACGATCCGACACGCGTGAGAAACTGCGGCATCACTTCGAGGTCGACCGCTTTTTCGTGACGGTTGCGGCCTTGAAGGAGCTGGCCGAAGAGGGCGCGATCCCGGCGGCCAAGGTGGCTGAGGCAATCCAAAAATACGGCCTGGACATTGGCAAGCCCAATCCGCTGTACGCCTAGAGTGGAGTGTCCCCAAAGAACAGCCGCAGTGCGCGGCGCGCCCGGCCACGGCCGCCTGCAACGGAGAGTTTCTAGATGAGCGTGATCGAAATCAAGGTTCCTGACATCGGCGACTTCAAGGAAGTGGAGGTGATCGAGGTTCTGGTCAAACCGGGAGACCAGATCAAGGCGGAGCAGTCGCTGATCACGGTGGAGTCCGACAAGGCGAGCATGGAGATCCCGAGTCAAGCCGCCGGCGTGATCAAGGAGCTGAAGGTCAAGCTCGGTGACAAGGTGAGCGAAGGCTCGCTCCTGGGATTGCTTGAAGCCGATGCTTCTCTGCGCCCAGAAGGCCAGGCTGCTCCCGCGCCGGCAGCAGCCTCTGTGGCACCGGGTGCACCCGTCACCC
>CAJCID010000005.1 GCA_903970305.1 Rhodospirillales bacterium
ATCGCAGTAGTTCACGATTGAGTGCCATGACGTCCTCTATACTCAGTCCCGCGGCCGGCAGCGTCATGAGGCTCGAGCCACCCCCCGAGATCAGGACAATGAGGAGATCCTTCGCGGTCAATTTCGCCACCTCTGCAAGGATGCGTCGCGCCGCGCTCT
This sequence comes from Rhodospirillales bacterium, assembly GCA_903970305.1. GTDB lineage: Bacteria > Pseudomonadota > Gammaproteobacteria > Burkholderiales > Burkholderiaceae_D > BOG-994. The sequence continues at coordinate 160 of CAJCID010000005.1, forward strand.
CGCCCGCGGCGTCGGGTACCGGATGACCTGCCAGAACGACCTCGATGGAGGCCGTCGGAACTCCGTGGCCGTAGCGCGTGATCACAATCCCTTCCAGCGGCTGATCGGCCCAGGCCTGCTCGACCGCGTAGGCCATGGCCGCGGCCGCCTTTCCCGCCCCCACGACCAAGACGCGACGGGGCCGTTCCGGCGGTAGATGGGCGCCCAGGATCCGACGGGCATCGGCCGCGCCGACGGCCGCCTCGAAGCTCTCCACCAGGAGTGCCCGATGGCGGTTCAACGCAGCCGTCCCGCAGAGCAGGTCGATTCAAGCAACACGGGCCTCTTCGCTTCAGTGAGTAAGGATTTTTGACAGGAACGCATGAGCGCGCTCTGAGCGGGGGGCGCCGAAGAATTCCTCCTTTTCACAGTCCTCGACGATCACCCCCTTGTCCATGAAGACTACGCGGTGCGCGACCTTCTTGGCAAATCCCATCTCGTGGGTCACGACCATCATCGTCATCCCCTCGCGCGCCAATTGGACCATCACGTCGAGGACCTCGTTGATCATCTCCGGATCGAGCGCAGAGGTGGGCTCATCGAAGAGCATGGCAATCGGGTCCATCGCCAGAGCGCGCGCGATGGCAACCCGCTGCTGCTGGCCGCCCGAGAGTTCGCCCGGAAACTTGTCCCGGTGTGCCGCAAGCCCGACACGGTCCAGATACAACAAACCCTTCTGCGTGGCCTCCTCGCGCGAGCGGCCCAGAACCTTGATCTGTCCCAGATTCAGGTTTTGGCTGACCGACAGATGAGGAAACAGTTCGAAGTGCTGAAAGACCATGCCAACTCGAGCCCGCAAGCGCGGAAGATCGGTGCCTTTGGCCCCGACGGAGATGCCATCGACCCAGATCTCGCCCTTCTGGAAAGGTTCGAGGCCGTTGACGGTCTTGATCAGGGTCGACTTGCCTGAGCCAGACGGGCCGCACACAACCACGACTTCACCTCGTTGAACGCTGGTGCTGCAATCATCGAGCACCTGAAACGATCCGTACCACTTGCTCACATTCTTCAGCTCGATCATCTTTCGTTCCCCGGTGGCAGACCGATCACGAGTTTAGCGAACGATCGCCACGCGCATCTGAAGCCGCTTGACGATCGCCGAGAGGGTAAAGCAGATCACAAAATAGACCAGCGCGACAAAGAGGTACATTTCGGTGAGCCGGCCGTCACGGTGCGCGACCTTGTCGGCCGCACCGACAAAGTCGGTCAGGGAGAGAACGTAGACCAGGGATACATCCTGGAACAAGACGATCGTCTGGGTGAGTAAGAGCGGGATCATGTTGCGAAACGCCTGGGGTAGCACAACCTGTCCCATCATCTGCCAGTAGTTCATACCCAGCGCATAGGCTGCGTAGACCTGGCCGCGCGACACCGACTGAATGCCCGCGCGCATGATCTCACAATAGTAGGCGGCCTCGAAGAGGATGAAGGTCACGAGTGCCGAGGTGTAGTCACCCACCTTGATCGGCTCGTGCGAGCCGATCAGCCACGCGCCAATATAGGGGACCAGGAAGTAGAACCAGAAGATGACCAGTACGAGAGGTACCGAGCGGATCAGATTGACATAGCCCCCCGCGAGGATCGAGATCACGCGCAGATGAGAGAGCCGGCCCATGGCGAGCAGGGTGCCCGCCAGGATCCCTCCAAGCATCGCCACGAGTGTAAGCTTGATCGTGAAAGCCATACCCACGTAGAACAGGTAAGGCCAGGTGCGCTCGATGATCTCGAAGTCGAAATTGCCGAACACCCGCCACCCCTCAGTGTCCGCCGGGGGCGCTCGTGCTGATCAATCCAGGCACGCGGATCCGGTATTCGACCCAGCGCATCAGATTGACAATGATGACATTGATCACCGCGTAGATCACCGTCGCCGCGCTGAACGCCTCGAAGACCGCATAGGAATTCTCGGCCATCGTATGGGTCGCCGAGGTCAGTTCGGGAAGGTTGATCACGAGCGCGACGGCGCTGTTCTTGAAGATATTGAGAAACTCCGAGGTCAGGGGCGGCAGAAGTATCCTAAACGCCTGCGGGAGGAGCACATAGCGGTAGGTCTGTGGCAGCGAAAGCCCCAGTGCGGTGCCAGCCAGACGCTGTCCCTTGGGGAGCGCTTCGATGCCCGCGCGCGTCTGTTCGGCCACGCGCGCCGAGGTGAAAAACCCCAGGCACACGACGGCCGTGAAGAAGGAGGCGTTGGGCAGGGCCTTCAGCCAGGACCCGAGAGACGGGGGCAGCAACTCCGGCAGCACGAAGAACCACAGGAACATCTGCACAAGAAGCGGAATGTTTCGAAACAGCTCGACATACGCATTGCCCAGCCAGACCACCTTGGGCCGGGGCGTTGTGCGCAAGGTCCCCACAAGGCTTCCAAGGAGCAGCGCGAGGATCCACGCGCATAGCGCTGTCGCGAGCGTCCAGTACAGTCCGACCAAGAGGGTATCGAAGTAACTCGATACACCGTCAGGTGCGTCCTCCCAGAAGATGCGCCAGTTCCAATGATAGTTCACAGCACGCCGCTCGCGTGGCCCGTGAACCCGGATCGCATCCGCCGCAGCCTGCCAACGCTTGCGCCGCACCCCATTACTTCGTCTTCCGGCTATGCTTTAGCGTATCTTGTTGTGCCTGCGGAACCGCTGCATAGGCAGCCGGGTCCCCCGAGTCGGTCGGCTTGGCGATGACGGCCTTCAGTTGGTCGCTCATGGGCACGTGCAGATTGACGCCGCGCGGCGGGATCGGCGAGAGAAACCACTTGTTGTAGATCGTGTTGATGTCGCCCGACTGGAACAGGTCCGTGATCGTCTTGTCGACGACCGCCTTGAATGCCGGGTCATCGCGCCTGAGCATGATGCCGTAAGGCTCCACCGACAGGGCCTCACTGCTCACTTCGAAGGCCTCCGGCGTTTTTGAGGTCGCCGCGAGCGATGCGAGGAGCACATCATCCATCGCGAAGGCGGCCGCCCGGTCGGTCTCGACCATCAGGAAGGCTTCGGGGTGATCCTTCGCCGAGAGAATCGTCATGTTCAGATTCCGGTCTGCGTTCAAGATCGTCACCTGCTTGATATTGGACGTCCCTGCCGTCGAGACCAGGGTCTTGCCCTTGAGATCGGCAAGGACTTTGATACCGGAGGATTTCTTGTAGAGAATCCGGTTCGCCGTCACGAAGGTCGTCGGAGCGAAGGCCACCTGCTTCTGGCGCTCTTCGTTATTGGTCGTTGAGCCGCACTCGAGGTCGATCGTGCCGTTGGCCATGAGGGGTATGCGCGTGGCCGAGCTGACCGGCTGGTACTTGACCGAGAGCTGATCCAGGCCGAGCTTGCGGCGCACCGCCGCGGCGATCCGGTCGCACAGGTCGACCGAGTAGCCGATGTAGTTTTGTTTATCGTCGAGGTAGGAGAACGGAATCGAGGACTCTCGTACCCCCAAGGTGATCTCGCCGCTGTCCTTGACCTTTTTCAAGGTGCCCGTGAGCTCCTCGGCGGCCAGGGCATCCGTAACGAAAAAGCCCACCACGACGGCGAGCACCAGAATCGAATGTTTCATGAACCTCTCCCCAAGATCGTTCAGACCAGACGCAATATTCGTACCGAGTGTAGCAAAACAACCCAGCCGGTCGACTCAGCTCAGCCGAAAGACGCCCGGCCTGTAGCGGCGAGCTGTTGCCGGTTCAGCCTGGCCAGACCGCAAGGCCAGTCTCGCTCGCGACGGCCTCCCCGGCCAGGGGTTGCTGTTGCCTCTCCCACATGCGCGCGTAGGCGCCGTCTTCGGCGAGCAGATCAAGATGTGTGCCGCGCTCGCGGATCCGACCGTCTTCGAGCACGACGATCTCGTCGGCGTCAACAATTGTCGAGAGGCGATGCGCGATCACCAACGCAGTGTGATTGCGTGCGAGCGCGCGCAGTTCAGCCTGGATGGCCTGCTCGGCAAGGGAGTCGAGCGCAGAGGTGGCTTCGTCGAAGATCAGAATCGCCGGATTTTTCAGCAGGGTGCGGGCGATTGCCACACGCTGCTTCTCGCCTCCGGAAAGCTTCAAGCCGCGCTCGCCCACCATACTCTGGTAGCCATCAGGGAGCGACTCCACGAAATCGTGGATATAAGCCGCTCGCGCGGCATTCTCTACCTCGGCCACGGTCGCGCCGGGGCGACCGTAGGCGATGTTGTAGAAGATGGTGTCATTGAAGAGGACCGTATCCTGGGGCACGATCCCGATCGCGCTGCGCAGGCTCGACTGAGTGACGTCGCGAATGTCCTGACCGTCGATGCTCACGCGCCCCGCGTTCACTTCATAGAAGCGAAACAAGAGGCGCGCAAGCGTCGACTTGCCCGATCCGCTCGGTCCGACTACGGCGACGGTCTTGCCTGCCGGCACCTCGAAATCGACATCGAACAGGATCTGGCGCTTGGGCTCGTAGGAGAAATCGACATGCTCGAAACGCACCGTGGCTCCACGCACTGCATCGCGCAGGACCAGCGGCCTTGCATCGGGTCGATCGGCAATCTCTCGCTCCTGTTCGAGCAGGGAGAACATGCGGTCCACATCAGCCAGGCTCTGCTTGATCTCCCGGTAGATGACCCCGAGAAAATTGAGCGGAACATAGAGCTGGATCATGAATGCGTTGACGAGGACTAGGTCTCCAATCGTCATGCTTCCGGTCATCACGCCTTGTGTCGCACGCCAGATGATGAGACTGACGGCGCAGGCAATGATGGCCGATTGTCCGACGTTCAGTAACGACAGGGAGACCTGGGACTTGACGGCTGCGCTCTCCCAGCGCGCGAGGCTCTCGTCGTAGCGGGCCGCTTCGAAAGCCTCGTTATTGAAATACTTGACGGTCTCGTAGTTCAAGAGGGAGTCGATTGCGCGCACGTTCGCTTTCGAGTCCAGCTCGTTCATACTCCGTCGAAATTCGGTTCTCCACTCGGTGACCGAAATAGTGAAGACAATATAGGTCACGAGCGCAGCCAGTGCGATGAGCGTGAAGGAGACGTCGTAGCGCACGACGAGGATCCCCAGGACCATGCCGACCTCGACGAGCGTGGGAAGTATGCTGTAGAGGGTGTAGCCCACAAGGCTCGAGATGGCGCGGCTGCCCCTTTCGATATCGCGTGTCACACCGCCCGTCTGGCGCCCCAGATGAAAGCGCAATGACAGCGCGTGCAGGTGCTGAAAAACCTGGAGCGCGATGTTGCGTACGGCGCGCTGAGTCACGCGCGCGAACAGGATCTCGCGCAGTTCGGTAAAGACTGCCGTGCTCAGACGCAAGGCTCCGTATGCGACGAGCAAGGCGACCGGCAGCACCAGGGTGCTGCGTACCGCTGCCGGCACGGTCAGATGGTCGATGATCTTCTTCAGTACCAGCGGCACACCGACATTTCCCGCCTTGGCGAGAACGAGGCAAGCCAGCGCCACCACGACGCGTGTCTTGTACTGCCACAGATAGGGTAGCAGGGTCTTGAGGGCACCCCAGTCGGAGCGCTGGCGGCGGCCGGATGGCATGGGGATCGGGGCGGGGGAACGTTCGGAGCGCATCGGCAAAGCCAGAGAATGACACACTGATGGCTACGCCATCCAACGCGGCATGATAGCAAGCCAGCGGACATTTCGGGCGGCCGATCGTTCATTCTCCGCCCGGCATTCAAAGCTCTCCCCGGTTAGAATCGCAGCACAGAATGCGCACACGGAGTCCGCCCGCCATGACCCAAAACGCTCCACCCCGGGACGAATCGGGGCTTGCCCTTCCTGAGAATCAGATGCCGGTCTTGCGCGTCATGCCGATGCCTTCGGATGCCAATGTGCACGGCGACGTCTTCGGTGGTTGGATCATGGCCCAAGTCGACATCGCCGGCTCCTTGCCTGCAGTGAGGCGCGCCAATGGGCGGGTCGCAACGATCGCGGTCAATTCGTTCGTCTTCAAGCAGCCCGTATTCGTGGGAGATCTCTTGTCCTTCTACGCCCAGATCGTGCGGGTCGGCACAACCTCAGTCACTGTGCAAGTCGAAGTCTATGCCGAACGCAACCGCCTGAACGCCGAGGTGGTCAAGGTAACCGATGCAACGCTGACCTATGTCGCGACCGATGAATTTCGCAAACCGCGGCCCTTGCCGGAGTTGCCGCCACCGGCGAGCTGAACAGCGTCCCGGGGTCGCTGAGAGAGGATACGTGCGCGGCAGTCCTTCAGGCGCTTTAGCGCAGGCTAATTCTTGGTGCCGAAGTCGGGTTTGCGGCGCTCGAAGAAGGCGGTGAATGCCTCGCGCGCTTCGGGGGACTTCAGTCTGGAGCGAAATTCCTCCCCTTCGAGGGCCATCTGGGCATCGAGCGCATCCGCCTGACCCTGCTTGAGCAGGTGCTTGGTCGCCCGAATCGCGCCGGGCGGCAGGGCGACGAGCTTCGCTGCACACGCCAGGGCGTGTTCGAGGACCGACTCGGCAGGCAAGACGCGATTCACGAGTCCCATCTTCTCGGCTTCGATCGCATCGAATTCTTCACCCAAAAGCAAGAGTTCAGCGGCCTTCTGATAGCCCACCAGACGGGGCAGGAGCAGGCTCGAAGCGGCTTCGGGCACGAGACCGAGCCGGGTGAAGGGCAGCCTGAATCGGGCGTTCTGCCCCGCAAAAACCAGATCGCAGTGCAACAGCAAGGTCGTCCCCACACCGACAGCAGGTCCGCACACCGCAGCGATCAGGGGCTTGTCCATATGGCTGATCGCATGAAGAAACTGGAACACCGGACTATCCCTACCTTCGGGCGGATGCTTCAGGAAGTCTTCCAGGTCGTTGCCGGCGGTAAAGATCTCGGGCTTGCCGGAGATCACGATCGCGCGCACCGTAGGGTCATCGCGGCCGGCCTTCAAGGCATCGGCGAGAGCCTGATACATCGCCGCCGTGATCGCGTTCTTCTTTTCGGGACGGTTGAACTCGATCTGCGAGATGCCCGCTGCTGTTTTTGCGACGATGTCCATGATGTTGCTCTCCGTGGATACTCAGTCAGGCGAGCCGCGGCATGGGCGGCTGTCTGGACTACACCCGCTCGAAAATGCCCGCCGCACCCATGCCGGTACCCACGCACATCGTGACCATGCCATAGCGCAGGTCGCGGCGCCGTAACGCATGCACGACCGTGGCCGAACGGATCGCCCCGGTCGCGCCCAGCGGATGTCCTAGCGCGATCGCGCCGCCGATTGGATTGACCCGCTGCGGATCGAGCTCAAGATCACGCATCACCGCGAGAGACTGGGCGGCGAAGGCTTCGTTCAGTTCGATCCAGTCGATCTGATTCAAGCTCAGCCCGGCCGATTTCAGGGCAGCGGGGATGGCTTCCTTCGGTCCGATACCCATGATCTCCGGTGGCACGCCGCGCACGGCAAACGAGACGAAGCGGGCCAGAGGCGTCAGTCCAAATCTCTTCACGATGTCTTCCGAGGCGAGGATCAGCGCTCCGGCACCGTCCGAGGTCTGCGAACTGTTACCCGCGGTCACGCTCCCCTTGGCGGCGAAGACTGGCCGTAGCTGGGCCAGGGCCTCAAGACTGCTGTCCGAGCGCGCACCCTCGTCTTGCGCGACCCATCGTCGCTTCTCGCTGACCTCCCCACTCGTCAGATCCGCACTTCGCTCCACGATTTCGATTGGCGTCGTCTCCGCGACGAACTCCCCGGCAAGCTGGCCCGCGATCGCCTTCTGGTGCGAGGCCCAGGCGAAGCGATCCTGATCTTCGCGCGATACCTTCCACTGTTCTGCGACCTTCTCAGCGGTCAAACCCATGCCATAGGCCATGCCGATATTCTCATCGGCGACGGCGATCGGATTGATGGACGGCCAATGCCCCATCATCGGCACGAGACTCATCGATTCGGTCCCTGCGGCGATCATGCACTGGGCCTCGCCCGTGCGGATGCGGTCAGCCGCCATGGCCACGGCCGTCAGGCCGCTCGCGCAGTAGCGATTCACCGTGGCACCGCCCACACTCTTGGGAAGGCCTGCGAGCAGGACCGCCATCCTGGCGACGTTCAGGCCCTGCTCGGCCTCGGGAAAGGAACAGCCCACAATCGCATCCTCGATCACTCGCGGATCCAGACCGGGAACCTGACCGAGCGCCGCCTGCAGAACGCGCACCAACAGGTCATCGGGGCGGGTGTTACGAAACATGCCGCGCGGCGCCTTGCCGATCGGAGTGCGTGTCGCCGCGACGATGTAGGCTTCCTGGAGTTGTTTACTCATGTTCGCGCTCCTTAGTTTCGGACCGGTTTGCCGGTCTGCATCATGCCCATGATGCGTTCCTGGCTCTTCGGATGATTCAAGAGACTCATGAACGCACGGCGTTCGTGATCAAGCAGCCATTGCTCGTCGACGAGACTGCCGGGATCGACGTCTCCCCCGCACATCACCTCGGCGATCGTGCGGCCCAGGTGAAAGTCATGGCCGGATATGAAACCGCCATCGCGCATGTTCACCAGCTGTGCGGTGATCGTCGCCAGCCCCGATCGGCCGGCGACCCGGATCGCATTGGATTTCAGAGGTGGTCTGTAGCCCGCGGCCGAGAGCGCGCGCGCCGCACCGATGGCGCGACCAAGCAGTTCGTAGCCGTTCATGACGATCTCGTCGCCTGGCAAGAGGTAGCCCATCTGCCGCGCCTCGAGGGCCGACTTGGAGACGGCGGCGGTGGCTGCATTGAAGAAATATCGCTTCAGGAAGTCGAGCAGGTACGCCTCAGGCACGCGCTCTTGTTCTTCCGAGGCGCGCCGTGCGCCGTAGGCCAGACCGCCGCCCCCCGGCACCAGCCCGACGCCGACCTCGACCAAGCCCATGTACGTCTCGAGACCGGCGACCCTTCGGGCGCAGGCGAGCGCGAGTTCACATCCTCCTCCAAGGGCCATGCCCGATACGGCCGCCACGGTTGGAACCTGGGCGTAACGCAGCGCGAGCATGACATCCTGGAGCTTCTTCTCCTCCGGCTCGATCGCCTTGATGCCTCCGGACATGAACAGCGGAAGCATCGCCTGCAGGTCAGCCCCGACCGAGAAGGGCTCCTCCGGACTCCAAATGACGAGGCCCTGGAAGTCGCTCTCGGCCCGCTCGATGGCCTGGTTCAGGCCGGCAATGACCCCGGGTCCGATCGCATGCATCTTGGTCTTGAGCGAGGCGATCAGTACGTCGTCCGAATGGGTCCAGAGCCGGATCGACTCGTTCTCGAAAAGGGTCGATCCGGCTTCGGGGGCGGGCTCGCCCACCAGGCGCGCGGGATAGAGCTGGCGTGCGTAGACGGGCAGCGTCGTGCGCGGTATGTCACGCCCGGCCGAGGCCGAATAGGATCCCTGGGCACTGTGCACACCCTCTCGGCCGTCGAACACCCAGGACGGCAGCGCAGCGCGAGACAGGGTACGCCCCGCGTCGATGTCCTCCTTGATCCACTGGGCAACGCCTGACCAGCCGGCTGCCTGCCAGGTCTCGAATGGACCGCTCTGTTGCCCGAATCCCCAGCGCAGGGCGCAATCGACGTCGCGCGCGCTCGGGGCGATATCGGCCAGATGCACTGCGACATAGTGAAACGTATCGCGCAAGATCGCCCAGACGAACTGGGCCTGTGGATGACTCGACTCGCGCAGCAGCTTCAGTCGCTCGGCCGGGTCCTTCTTCTTCAAGATGCGTGCGACCAGTTCATCGGCCTTCTTGCCTGACTGGACATAGTCCCCGCTGGCCGGATCGAGCTGCTGGATCTCTTTGCCGACCTTCTTGTAAAAGCCTGCCCCTGACTTCTGACCGAGGGCGCCCTTTTCAAGCAGGCCTGCGAGCACGGGGGGCGTCGAGTAGACCGAATAGAAGGGATCTCCCTGGAGATTGTTCTGCATCGTCGCGATGACGTGATTCAAGGTGTCGAGTCCGACCACGTCAGCCGTCCGGAAAGTCCCCGACTTGGCGCGCCCCAGTTTGGCGCCCGTCAGATCGTCGACGACATCGAAGCTCAGACCATACTTCTGTGCCTCGATGAAGGTGGCGAGGATGCTGAAGATACCCACCCGGTTGGCGATAAAATTCGGGGTGTCCAGAGCGCGCACAACGCCCTTGCCCAGCGCCGTCGTCAGGAATGTCTCGAGCTGATCAAGGATCAACGGCGCGGTCGTAGTGGTCGGAATCAACTCGACCAGATGCATGTACCGCGGTGGGTTAAAGAAGTGAATCCCACAAAAACGCGCCTTCAGGTCGGCACCGAAGCCCTCCGAGAGGGCATTGATCGACAGTCCGGACGTGTTGGACGCAAAGATGGCCTCTGGCGCGAGGTGAGGCGCAACCTGACGATACAAGTCGTGCTTCCAGTCGAGACGCTCGGCGATGGCCTCGATGACCAGATCGCACTCCGTAAGAAGCGCAAGGTCGTCTTCATAGTTCGCAATGCCGATGTGGCGCGCCTCGTTGGGATCGCCGAGGGGCGCGGGCGAAAGCTTCTTGAGGTTCTCGATCGCCCGCAGCACGATCCCGTTCTTCGGCCCTTCCTTGGCTGGCAGATCATAGAGGACGACCGGGATCCGGGCGTTGATGCAATGCGCGGCGATCTGGGCACCCATCACGCCGGCGCCCAGGACCGCCACTTTCTTCACTAGAAAATTGCTCATGAATGCTCCCTACTCGATTGGCCCCATCGGGCCAGAGCATAGTGGTGGTCAGAACAGTTCGGCCGGCAGGGCCAAAAGGTTAGCCGAGCCGGAACGCGCTTGCCGAATCAGCATGGCCGTCTCGGGGTAGAGGCGCGCGAAATAAAAGCGCGCCGTGGCGAGCTTGCTCGTGTAGAAGCCGTCCCCAGAATCCGCCTTGGCCAGGGCCAGCTTGGCCATGCGTGCGAAAAGATAGGAATAGACCAGGTGTCCGATGACGCGCAGATACGGAACTGCCGCAGCACCCGCCTCGTCCTGGTTCTGGAACGCCTTCATGCCGATCTCCATCGTCAGTTTCGTCACCTTCTCGCCAAGCTCGGCAAGCGGATTGACGAATTCCTGGAGCGCTTCGGTGGTTCCATTCTCCTCGACAAACTGCTGCACCAAAGCGCCGAATCTCTTGAGCTTGGCGCCGTTATCGGAGAGCACCTTGCGCCCCAGAAGGTCGAGCGATTGGATGGTGTTGGTGCCCTCGTAGATCATATTGATGCGCGAATCACGCACAAATTGCTCCATGCCCCACTCGGCGATAAAGCCGTGGCCGCCAAACACCTGCATGGCTTCCGAAGTGGCCTGCCAGCCGTTGTCGGTGATGAAGGCCTTGACCACCGGCGTTAACAGCGTGACGAGTTCAGCCGCTTCCTTGCGAATCATCTCATCGGGATGGTTCAACTCGCGATCGATCTGCAGCGCGACGAAGAACGTGAGGGCCCGGCCACCCTCTGCCCACGCCTTGGCCGTGAGTAGCATGCGGCGCACATCGGGATGGACGATGATCGGATCAGCCGGTTTGTCCGGAGCTTTGGGACCTGAGAGGCTGCGGGACTGCAGCCGATCGTTGGCGTAGACGACCGCGTTCTGATAGGCCACTTCAGTCAAGCCCAAGGACTGCATGCCCACGCCCAGGCGGGCTGCATTCATCATCACGAACATCGCGTTTAGACCCTTGTTGGGCTGGCCCAGGAGCCATCCTTTGGCACCGTCGAGATTCATTTGCGCGGTGGCGTTGCCGTGGATACCCATCTTGTGCTCGATCGCTCCACAGTAGATCGTGTTGCGCTCCCCGGGATTGCCCTTCGCGTCGGGGATGAACTTGGGCACGATGAACAGTGAGATCCCCTTGGTGCCGGCCGGCGCGTCGGGCAGACGGGCGAGCACCAGGTGGATGATGTTCTCGGTCAGATCATGCTCGCCGCTCGAGATGAAGATCTTGCTCCCGGTGATCCGGAAACTCCCGTCAGGCTGGGGCTCGGCCTTCGAGCGCAGCAAACCCAGATCGGTGCCGCAATGGGACTCGGTCAGACACATGGTGCCGGTCCATTCCCCCGAGACCAGTTTGGGCAGATAGACGGACTGCTGCTCTGGCGTGCCATGCGCATGCAGACACTCATAGGCGCCATGGGTGAGTCCGGGATACATCGACCATGCCTGATTGCAGGCGTTGAGCATCTCGTAGAACGCATTGTTCAAGATGATCGGCAATCCCTGGCCGCCATACTGGGGATCACAAGCCAGCGCCGCCCAGCCGCCCTCGACGAACTTGTCGTAGGCGGCCTTGAATCCCTTCGGGGTCGTCACCGTGTGAGTGGTGGTGTCAAGATGACAGCCTTCCAGATCGCCGCTCTGGTTCAGCGGGAACACGATCTCCGTGGTGAACCGTGCACCCTCTTCCAAGACCTGGTCGATCAGTTCGCGATTGGTCTCCGCGTGCGCCGGCATCACCGCCAGTTCGGCCTCGACATCGAGCAATTCGTAAAGGACAAACTGCATATCGCGAAGCGGGGCCTTGTAGACAGCCATGGAGAACTCCTCCTTTAAGTTTGGGTATGGGGCGGATCTAGGCCGCGTGTGCCAGGGGCGGCACGGTGTGGTTGGCGATCAGCCGCAGGAAGGCCCGTTCGGTACGCTCGATCGCATCGTGAGCCTGCAGAAACCGGGCGTCGTGGTGTAGGGCGAAGATCAGCGCCCGGACCTCGTAGATGAGCTGTTCGCAATCCGTGTCAGCGCGTAGGTGCCCCGCCTCCACGGCCTGGCGGGCGGCGCGGGTGAGGGCCATCTTCCAGGCGGACACCATCTGCAAGAGTTCATCGCGAATCGGGCCCGGACGATCGTCGTACTCGACGGCCCCGCTGATATAGATGCAGCCGCTCGTGATCTCGCGGGAATGCCTTGTCACCCAGCGGTGGAACATCGCGCGCAGCCGGGGCAGACCGCGCGGTTCGCGGATGCTGGGATAGAACACCTCTTCCTCGAAGCGGCGATGATATTCCTGGATGACCGCGATCTGGAGGTCTTCGCGTGAGCCGAAATGGGCGAACACGCCGCTCTTACTCATCTGCATGCGATCGGCCAAAAGTCCGATGGTCAGTCCCTCAAGACCGTCCCGACTTGCCAATTCGAGGGCCGCATCGAGAATGGCCACTCGCGTCTGTTCACCTTTGCGCATGAGTCTCAGTCAAATAGTCTATCCGGCTCAATTACCGAACGCTCGTACTATTCTCGGTCTGAGGCCCCCTTGTCAATCCAATCCGCTGGGAATTAGTAAATACCCTCTATTTTCGCGGCGTAACGACGCTATTCGTCGCCCAGGCGGCTCAACTGGCGCCGGGCGCGCTTGTCGGGGCGGCCCTTCATGCCCAGGGCGGGCTCACGGTAAAGCCGCCTGCGCTCCTGGGCTTCGGCCCGGGCGATGCGGCTTTCGTCGGTCTCGGCATAGCGGGTCTGGGCGATTCCGGCTGACTCGCGAACTTCCGAGACGAGCCTGACGCGCAGGGTCTGGCTTACCCCGTCGAGGTCGATCTTGATGACATCGTCGATCCGGACATCCTTGGCTGGCTTGGCACGTGCGCCGTTGAGCAGCACATGGCCGGCGCCGATCGCTCGGGCTGCAAGACTGCGGGTCTTGAAGAAGCGGGCTGCCCAAAGCCACTTGTCGAGCCTGACGCGGGCCCCGAAATCCACGACGGAACTCATCGCCGGAATCCTTCGAGAGGCAGGGCGTGGACGCGCTCGGGACCGGCAAGGTAGATACGCTCACCCCGAGAGGCCCGGATCGTCAGCGCGCCGGTAAAGGCGCCAAATGCGGGCAGCACCCCGCTGCGGTCGCGAAACCAGAAGCAGGGCAGCCGGGCGGTCTCATTGGCACGGCCCGCAAGCCGGTAGGCTGGATGCAGATGGCCCGCCAGTACGTACAGCTCTTCATGATCCTGTGGGTGGTGACACAGTGCAAGACGCCCCACAGGCCAAGGTTCCTCCTCGACATCAATTCCGAGGGCGGCGGGCAAGTCGCCCCCGGGGTCGTCGTGGTTGCCCCTGACGAGCGTGAGCCCAAGACCCGGATGCCGGCCCCTCCAGGCCGCCAGCTCGCCACGCGTGGGATCGGTGCTCGCTTCGCGGGCGTGCGCGAAGTCGCCCAGAAACACGACGCGCTTGGGCTTCCAGAGCGCGACCAGACGCGTGAGCCGCAGAAGATTCTCAGCGGTCGTTGCCTCCGGCACCGGCACGCCCCGCGCCCGAAAACTCGCCGCTTTTCCGAAATGCGCATCAGCCACCAGCAACATCTGTTGCTCGACCCAGAATACCGCGCGCTCGGGCAGGAGTTCGAGGCTCTGGCCTGAGACCTCCACGGATTGGTGCATCGGCCCTCTCACTGCCCCGACGACCCGAGAGGGGGATAGGTGCGGTCCAGTCCCATCGGGCCCTCGCTAAAGAGGCGAGCGTCCATCAGGCACAGGTCAGGCGCAACCGCGATCTCTGTTGCGCACTGATCCAAAACATCGGTCTTAAGGTCGATGCCCGGCGCGATCTCGATCAAAGTCAGGCGTTTGTCGCGCATGGCAAAGACCGCCCGCTCGGTCACATAGAGTACCGGCCGCCCCAGACTGGCGACGTAGGGCCCGTTGAAGGTGAGATGGGATACCGATTCGACGATTTTCTTGGAGCGACCCTCCTGGACGATGCGCAGCCTCCCCGCGCGTGCCTCGACGACGAGACCGCCGGCCGTGAGCGTACCCATGAAGACGATCCTCTTGGCACTTTGGGTAATGTTGATGAAGCCTCCGACACCGGCGATGATGGTCCCCGCGCCCTGGCCGAACTTGCTCACGTTGACATTGCCTCGTCTGTCGAGTTCGGCCAGTCCAAGAAATGCCATGTCAATGCCGCCTCCCTCGTAGAAATCGAACTGGGCAGGCTGATCGATGATGGCCTCCGGAAAGGCGCTCGCCCCGAAGGAGAGGCCCTCGGCGGGCACACCACCGATCGGACCGGCTTCGACGGTCAGCGTGAACCCTCCGATTCCCTCCTCGTGAGCCACCACGCCGACGTTGGCGGGCATGCCCACCCCCAGGTTCACCACACGAGGCCTATGGCGACCGAGTTCGAGCGCCGCGCGTCTTTGCACGATCTTGCGTGCACTCAAGGGCTCGGCGGGGATCTGGAGCGTCTGCCGGCCATTACCTGCCACCAGATAAGCCGGATTAAAGGCCTCGCCAAAGGTCATCGCATGGTCGCCAGCGTGCTCGCAGACCACGACGAGATCGACCAGGATGCCAGGAATCTTGACGGCGTGAAGATTGGCGTGGCGCTCCACGAGTCGCTTGACCTGCACGATGACGACTCCTCCCGAATTGCGGGTCGCCTGCGCGAGCGCGAGCAGCTCATGATGAAAGGGCTCCTCTTCGGTGGCGATATTGCCCTGTCCATCGGACGTCGTACCCCGCAACAGAGCAACATCGATGGGGAAGGAGGGGTAGAACAGCTGCTCTTCGCCCTCGAACTCGACGTGCTTGACCCACACATTGTGGCGATTGGGAACGCGCAGGTGCGCAAAGTGCGCGTCGTTCAGGCGGGCTGCACCATAGCGCGGATCCACAAAAGTGTTCAGACCGATGCGCGTCAAAAGGCCGGGGCGTCCGGCGGCGATGGCCCGGTAGAGGTGGGTGATGACCCCTTGCGGGAGGTTGTAGGCTTCGGCCTCGCCGGCCAGCGCCAGGGCCGCAAGCTTCGGGGCCGAGCGCCAGTGGCCGCCCACGATGCGACGAGTCAGTCCGACGTGGCCGAAATGGTTGACGCCACGGCTCGCACGGTCTCCCTGACCGGCCGAAAACACGAGCGTCAGGTCCAAAGGTGATCCGGTCTCGAGAAAGCGCTCCTCGAGGGCGCGCGTCACCGCCTCGGCGTGCCCGACACCCACAAAACCTGCCGATCCGACAAACGAACCGTCCGCGATCGCATCGACCGCCGCGCGCGCCGAAACCACCCGCATGTCAGCTTTCCTGTGCCTGTCTGAGCGTACATTCTAACGTCCCGGCACGAGCGGTCCTGAAGGACCGGGACCCGCCGCCTTCTCGAGTTGGGCCAGCATGCGGGCAATCCGGTCCGACAGCTTTTCGGTTGAAACCGTCTCGCGCAGGCGCTCGACGAGAAGCGGAAATGCAAAGGGACTGGCGCGCTCGAGTTCACGAAAGGCGATCTGGCGCCGGCCAAGGTCAGTGAGCGTTTTCTCGAGCCGCCCCATCTCGAGTTCCTGCTCGAGGACCTCGCTTTGGGCCTGGCGGAGCAGGAGATTGTCAGCGTCGTGCTTGCGAA
Source organism: Rhodospirillales bacterium (assembly GCA_903970305.1). GTDB lineage: Bacteria > Pseudomonadota > Gammaproteobacteria > Burkholderiales > Burkholderiaceae_D > BOG-994. The sequence goes on from CAJCID010000005.1 coordinate 16,425, forward strand.
ATACCTCGAAGAACAAGCTCGAAGATGCCTGGAGCTGCTTCATCGACTTCGGTGCTCCGGGAAAACCTTGAAAGACGAGCCCGGCGATGCGCGCGATCTCGCGAAAACGCCGCTGCGACAGTTCAGCCGCGTTCAGGCTCGCCAGTGTCTCCTCCAAGAGATGTTCGCAGGACAACAAACTCTTGTCGCGCAGTCCGGACCAATCGACGGGCACGGGGGAGAGCAATTCGAAGCCGTAATCGTTCACCGACACGGAGAAAGTAACCGGAGCGGTCTGGCCCACCCGCCAGGCCAGGAGCGCAGCCAAGCCGATATGGACCGCTCGGCCCGCATAGGGATAGACAAACAGGTGATGGCCCTCCCTGGAAACCAGAGATTCGACGAGAAGCTGATCGGGCGTGGGCAGCTCCGACCAGCGCATCTGAATCGCCAGCAACGGGGCGAGCGCAGTCATTTCCGGCCCTTCGAGGATCCCCAACCGCGCCTGTTCGAGCCGACCGAGAACGGCTGCGGCCAGTTCAGAGGACAGGGGCATCTTGCCGCCGTTCCAGCGCGGCACCGCGGGTTTTCGCCCCGCTCCCTTGCGCACGTAGGCGGTCATGTCGTGCACCCTGACCAGTTCCAGGAGTCGGCCGCCAAACAAGAAATGGTCACCCCTGCGCAGTCGCGCAATGAACGATTCCTCAACCGTGCCAATAGTGCCGCCACCCAGATACTTCACCTGGATCGACGCATCCGCGACGATCGTGCCGATTGAGAGCCGATGGCGTTTGGCGACTTGCGCGTCAGGCACGCGATAGACCCCATCGTCGTCTCTGAGCACGCGCCGGTACTGCGGATAGGCCGTGAGCGAACTGCCACCCCGACCGACAAAGTCGAGCGCCCATTGCCACTGGCTTGCTTGCAGATCGCGGTAGGACCAGGTGCTGCGTATCTCACTGAAGAGCGCGTCCTCGCGGAATCCGCCTCCGAGAGCGATCGTGACCAGATGCTGCACCAGGACGTCGAGGCAATTGATCGGAGGTACGCGGGTCTCAATCCGAGCCCCTTGTGCGGCATCCCGTGCCGCGGCGGCCTCCACCAGTTCGAGGGCGTTGGTCGGGACCAGCGTGACCCGCGAGGCCAGACCCGGAGCATGCCCCGATCGTCCGGCGCGCTGCAACAGCCGCGCCACCCCCTTGGCCGAGCCGATTTGCAGGACACGCTCGACGGGCAGGAAGTCCACCCCAAGGTCCAGACTGGATGTGCACACGACCGCTTTCAAGCGCCCGTCCTTCAGATTGTTTTCGACCCAGGCGCGAACGCCCTTGTCCAGAGATCCATGGTGCAAGGCGATGACGCCCGCCCAGTCGGGCCGGGCATCAAGGATGCTTTGGTACCAGATCTCGGCCTGCGAGCGGGTGTTCAGAAACACCAGGCTCGTTCGCGAGCGCTCGAGCTCGGCGAGAACAGGTCCGAGCATGCGCAACCCAAGGTGGCCGCCCCAGGGAAAGCGCTCCATCGTCTCGGGCAGGAGCGTATCGATGATGAGGCGCCTGTCCAATGCACCCTGGATCAAGCGCCCTTGGCCGTTGGGCAGGAGCGCTGCCTGGGCGACGTCGAGGTCGCCCAGGGTGGCTGACAGACCCCATACAATCAGGCCCGGATTCCACGCCCGCAGGCGGGCCAGGGCAAGTTGGACCTGAACGCCACGCTTGTTGCCCAACAGTTCATGCCATTCGTCGACCACGATCATCTGGGTTGTGCCCAGGACAGAGCGGGCGTCGGGACGACTCATGAGTAAGGATAGGCTTTCCGGCGTTGTGATGAGGGCGCTGGGCAGGCGGGCGGACTGACGGGCCCGTTCCGCCGAGCCCGTATCGCCTGAGCGCACACCGATCGTCCAAGGCAGACCCAGACCCTCCAAGGCCTCGGCGAGGGCACGCGCCGAGTCGGCTGCCAAGGCGCGCATGGGAGTGATCCATATAACAGTCAGTGGCGGCGCACTCCTGAGCATCCCCGGTTCGGCAAAACGGGCGAGCGCCCCAAGCCAGACTGCGTAGGTCTTTCCCGAGCCCGTTGTGGCATGCAGGAGCCCGGATTCACCCTCGGAAATTGCCTGCCAGACCTGGTGCTGAAAGGGAAACGGGCTCATGCCGTTTTGCCCGAGCCAATCCCGCACGCGCTGCAGCCGCTCGGGGTACCCTTCTGGCCCCATCATTGCTGCCATGTGTCGTCCGCTCGAGCCTGGGTGCTGGCCAGCAGCGCCACCAGACTGGCGAGGGTGTCGGCCTCTTCGATCCCCTTGTCCAGACGCCAGCGCAACATGCGCGGGAAGCGCACCGCGATTCCCGACTTATGGCGCGGCGACGCGGCTATTCCTTCAAAACCCAGTTCGAAGACGAGGCTTGGCGTGACGCTGCGCACGGGACCGAACTTTTCGACCGTCGTCTTGCGCACGATCGCATCGACCTGCTTCATCTCCTCGTCGGTCAGCCCCGAGTAAGCCTTCGCGAAGGGTACAAGACTACGCCCTGGCTCGCCTGCGGGCTTATCCCAGACGGCAAAGGTAAAGTCCGTGTAGAGGGAGGCACGCCGGCCGTGCCCTCTTTGGGCGTAGAGGAGCACTGCATCGACGCAAAACGGCTCGACCTTCCATTTCCACCACAGCCCACTTTCCTTGGTGCGTCCCACGCCATAACGCGAGGACCGTTGCTTGAGCATGAAGCCTTCGACGTGGCGCTCGCGGGAACGCTCGCGCAGGCTCTGGAGCTCCTGCCAGGACACTCCTTCTACCTCGGGCGACAGGCGCAGGGCCGGATGGGCCACTTGTGCTACCAGTTGCTCGAGGCGCGCACGGCGCGCGCTCAAAGGTTCGTCCCGGCAGTCTTGGTAGCCCCATTCAAGGACATCGTAGGCGATGAATGCGGCCGGCGCCTCCCGCAGCACTTTGGCCGTCACGTTCTTGCGGCCGATGCGTTGCTGCAAGAGCGCGAACGATCCTGGCCGGTTCTCCTGCCAGACCACGATCTCGCCATCGAGCACGCATCCTTCGGGTAGACCAGCGCCGATGGCGATCAATTCCGGAAAGCGCTCATTGACCAGTTCCTCACCCCTGGACCAGAGCCAGCTTGCGTTCGCGCGCTTGACGAACTGACCGCGGATGCCATCGTACTTCCACTCGACGAGCCAGTCCGTGACGGCCCCGAGAACCTCCTCCATCGCCGGCCCCGCCACAGGCAGGGCGTGGGCGAGGAAGAACGGGTAGGGCTGACCGGCCCGTCCTTCTGACGCGTCGACTGCGTCGGAACCGGGGCTTTCTGTGTCGATCAGGCGCAGGAAGGACTGTGCGCTCGGCGCCTGTCGGGCGTCGGTGTAGCCCATGAGCCGCTGGGCCACCCGTTTCGGATCGATGCCGGCTGTCTCAGCGAGCGCCCGGGTAACCAGCAATTTTGAGACACCAACCCGAAATCCCCCTCCGATGAGCTTGATCAGCAGGAAACGCTGCGCGCGATCCAGTTCCCGCCAATAACCCGCGAGCGCCTCAAGAGCGGCCTCTGGACTCGCGCCGCGAAGGCCCATAAGGCGCGTCTCGATCCAGAAAGCCAGCCCCTCGTCGCTGGCCCGAACGGCAGGCGGTAAGACGAGAGTGATGGTCTCGGCCAAGTCCCCCACCGCCTGATAGCACTCTTCGAAGAGCCATTCGGGTAGTCCAGACTCCCGCAGTGCGGCGCTGCGCAGCAGCCGGGTGGGGACCGTTTGCCGGGGTCGGCCCCCCGCGAGGAAGTAGACCGCCCAGGCCGAGTCGCTCGGCGCCGCGGTCGAAAAATAGGCCTTTAGGGCCTCGATCTTCGCATTCGTGGAGGTGCTTGCGTCCAGCTGGGAATACAACTGTGAAAATGCTCTCATACGATTTGTAATTTTCGCGCGAAAACCACACTTCCGCTCAAGAGAGTGCAATCGTCGCTCGCGAGGCGGGGTTTGCCGGTGCACAATCTACTGTCCGGCCAGTGTATTTGCCCAACGAGATCCACCCGAGCGATCTGGTGTATGGCTAGACGAACACCCCTGCCCCGTACGACCCAAGCGCCCCCAGCCCGGGTGATCGAGCGCTGGCTGGGCTTTATCGCGCTTGTGGCAGCACTTGTTCTCGCGATCGCCGCCACGCTGGTCCATTACGTCGCGAATCAGTCGATTCTCGCCGCCCAAAAGGTCGCCCATTCGTTCGAGATCGTGGGCGAACTCGACCAACTCACCGTTGCGCTGGAAGCCGCCGAGGCGGGACAGCGTGGCTTCATCCTGATCGGCAAGCCCAGTTATCTCGAGCCCTATCAACTCGCCCGTTTTCGCGCCAACCTGCACCTTGCGGCGTTGCGCCCCCTGACTTACGGTTCGAGTCGGCAGTATGACGATTTGTTACGTCTGGAGCAGCTTGTCACGCGCCGCTTCGACTATCTTGCGCGCTCCATCGACGTGCGACAAGAATCGGGCGTGGACGCCGCGCGGCATATTCTGGAGTCGGATTCGGGCAAGAACACGATCGACCCGATTGAGGCGCTGGTCTCCTCGATGCAGGAAAGGGAACGCGGCTATCTACAGGAGAACCTCGGCCAGCAGGGTCGCTCCTCCGACGAGGCTCTGATCGTCATGGTAGCCACCCTGATGCTGCTGACCATCCTGTCCCTGTTTTTCTGGATCGTGCTCAAGCGCGAATTCGTCGTGCGCCACCGCCTGGAGGCCGCGATGCTCGAATCGGCCATCAGCGATGAACTCACAGGGGCGATCAACCGCAGTGAGTTCGAGCGGCTACTCGGCCAGGAATGGGCCTTCCGGATGCGCTACGGCACCCCGCTCTCGATGGTGCTGATCGACCTGGACAATTTTGACGAGATCAGTGGCACCTGGGGCCTGCACACGGGTGATGCGGTCTTGCGCGATGTGGTGCGACGCATCCGGGGTCGGCTGCGTACGACCGAGCGGCTCGCCCGCTATGGCGGCAACCAGTTCGCGCTCCTCATCCCCCAGCCACTGGGAGCGGCGATGCAGTTGGGCCGACATCTGGCAGAGTTGGTGTCGGGCAGTGCCTATCCGGTCCGGCATAGCCAGACCGGACAGAAGGACACACTCGAAGTGAGCGTGTGCATCGGGGTAGCCGATGCCAGCGACGTCGGGGATGAAGCCGAATTGGTCCAGGCCGCGGGCGATGCACTTTATGCGGCCAAGGGAAGCAAGGCCGTCACCCGCATCGAGGCCTATCACGCCGACCTGCAACGCACGACCCAGGGCCAGCACAGTCACCACCACGACTCGCGCGCCGCCTAGCCCACTGACGTCGGTGCGGTTGCTGCGGGCGCCTCGACCACCTCAGCAGCCTCCTCGTCACCAAATTCCGTCTCAAATGCCTGCGCAGCGAGCCCCGCTTCACGCAGCCAGCGTACCAGGGGCGCGGACTGTCCATGCGTGACGATGACGCGCTGGGCCTGCGACTGCTCGATAGCCCACAGCAACCCTGGCCAATCCGCGTGATCGGACAAGACGAAACCCCGATCGAGCGCTTGGCGCCGGCGCGCCCCGCGCAGTTGCATCCATCCCGATGCAAAGCCGTCGCTGTAGCTCCCAAAGCGGCGTAACCACGGCGAACCCTGAGCCGACGGCGGGGCAAGAACCAGGGCCTGCGCCGCCTCGGGCACCTCTCGCGCGCCGCGTTGCTCTTCGTAGTGCAGCGTGTGCGGCAATATGACCCCAGCTTGCCGGTAGGTCCGGTTTATATTTTCGACCGCACCATGGCAGAGGATCGGTCCGATCGCCGGATCAAGCCCCGCGAGGATCCGCTGCGCTTTGCCGAAGGAATAGGCAAACAGCACCGACGCCCGTCGGTTCTGCGCATTTCCCGCCCACCAGGCATTGATCTCCGCCAGAACCTCGGCTTGCGCCGGCCAACGGTAGATCGGTAAACCGAAGGTTGACTCCGTCACGAACACGTCGCAGAACACGGGCTCGAAAGCCGCACAGGTCGGGTCAGCCTCGCCGCTCCCCTCGCGAACGCCAGCGGTCTTGTAGTCTCCAGAGACGACCCATACCGAGCCGCCGTGCTCGATTCGAACTTGCGCTGAGCCTAGCACGTGCCCTGCGGGATGCAGGGATACCTTGACCCCAGAGTGGGTGATCACTTCTCCATATTCTAAGGCCTGCGCGGAAACCGGCCCGAGGCGCGCGTGGAGCACACCCACACCAGACCGCGCCGCCAGATAGTGTCCGTGGCCGCCCCGCGCATGATCCGCGTGGGCGTGGGTGATGACGGCCCGCTCGACGGCTCGCCAGGGGTCGATGAAAAAATCTCCGGCCGGACAGTACAGGCCCTGCGGCCGCAGGACCACGAGATCAGGATCAGACCGGCGTGCGGACATGGTCCGGTATGCGCAGATCCGCGACGATCGGCGCGTGATCGGAGAGCCGCCGCCAGCCAGGACCGTGGACGACTCTTGCCGCCTCAATTTCCAGCCCGCGCACATAGATCCTGTCGAGTCGCAGAACCGGAAAGACCGCCGGGAAGGTCCGAGCTGGATGGGGGCTGCGCGTCATCCAGCGCATGCCAAGAGCACGGCCGGACTCGCCTGCACGGATCTCCTCCTCGCGCCGGGATTCGTCGCCAAAAACCTCCTGTACCCCAAGACCCGCGGCCAGGCGCTCGCCTAGACGGTTGCGCCAGTCGTTGAAGTCGCCCGCGATGATGAGGGGCGCGCCATCGGGGACCGTCGCGCGGATACGGGCGATGAGGGCCTCGGCCTGGCGTTTTCGGCTCTCTTCGAACAGGCCGAAGTGTGCGCATAGGCAATGGACGATCAGACCGTTCACATCGAGTTCGCAGTGCAACAGTCCGCGGCTCTCGAATGCATGGTCGGAGACGTCGAGGTTTTCGGAAGAGACCAGGGCGAAACGCGACAAGAGCGCGTTGCCATGGTCGGCGTCTGCACGGACGGCATTGCGCCCGTAGACGACGTGCTCCCAGACCGAGGCCGCCAGATAGTCGTGTTGCGCGGCCGCAGGCCAATTGCTAAAGCGCCGCGCGTGACGCTCGCTGCGGCCCTGCACTTCTTGGAGGAAGACGATGTCGGCGTGCAGCGAATGCAATGAGCGCCGGAGATCGTGAATCCGGTTGCGCCGGGACAGTGCTGAGACGCCCTTATGAATGTTGTAGGTGGCGATGCGCAGCGTGCCCGAAGGCTCCCTGCCAACACCTAACGCGGAGCGTGTGGGGATCGAACGCGCGTGGGCAATTCGAGTATCGCTTGGGAGTTGCTCGGGGAAAAGCATCGTTGGGCCGCCTCGCGGAAATTCAGCCATGTGTAACTCAGGTGTTCGCGCGCCGCAAGTGTTACCGCAAGCCGAGCAGGTAACTCCAGCCCGAACCACTGCTCCCGATTGCGCGTGACGCCCGGAGCATAGCGCTTGCGCCAGTATGGGTAGATGTCATATTCGATCGAATGGTTCCAGTCGGTTAAGGTGCCAAGGGCCGAATCGATTCCTGTTTCTTCGAGAACTTCACGATGCGCCGTCGTCGAGAGCGCCTCCTCGGGTGAGTCCTTACTGCCCGTGACAGATTGCCAGAAGCCTGCTCGATCGGCCCTCTCAAGGAGGAGCACGTCAAGATCATGGGTATGGATCACCACCAGGACCGACTCGGGAATCTTGTACATGGGCGGTTTCCGACAAAGTGTAACCTTCCCGAGTGTACCGGTAATGCCCCGCTTGAGTCGGCCACTACCCCGGCAAACAAAGACCGGCTGGCGCACGGCGACCTGTCTCAGCAGGCGGCCGTGCGCCCGGTCTAGTGGGCGGGCTTGGGTTCGACGCTACGCAGCCGGATGTGCAGTTCACGCAGTTGCCGCTCGTCGACCGGACTTGGCGCCTGGGTCAGTAGATCCTGTGCCCTTTGCGTCTTCGGGAAAGCAATGACGTCCCGGATCGATTCAGCCCCGGTCATCATCGTGACAATCCGGTCCAGGCCGAAGGCAATGCCGCCATGGGGCGGCGCGCCGTACTGCAGCGCATCAAGCAGGAAACCGAACTTCAGTCGCGCCTCCTCTGCATCGATCTTCAGTGCACGGAAGACCTTGCTCTGCACTTCTTCGCGGTGAATCCGGACCGAACCGCCACCGATCTCCCAACCGTTTAGGACCAAATCGTAGGCCTTGGCAACGCAGCGGGAGGGATCCGTCTCCAGCCAGTCCTCGTGTCCGTCCTTTGGACTCGTGAATGGATGGTGCGCGGCCACGAACCGCTGGTCCTCCTCGTCATACTCAAACATCGGAAAGTCGATCACCCACAGGGGCTTCCAGCCCACTTCGAAGAGCCCCGTGCGCTTACCGAATTCGGAGTGGCCGATTTTCACGCGAAGTGCACCGATCGCGTCGTTGACCACCTTGGCCTTGTCCGCACCAAAGAAAATCAGATCCCCTGCCGCCGCGCCCGTGCGCTCGATCAGGTCTGCGATGGCGCGGTCGTGCAGGTTCTTGACGATCGGGGACTGCAGGCCCTCACGGCCTCGCGTCGGATCATTCACCTTGATGTAGGCGAGGCCCTTGGCTCCGTAGATGCTCACAAACTGAGTATAGGTATCGATTTCAGAACGCGACATTTCCGCACCTTGGGGCACGCGCAAACCGACCACCCTCCCACCGCTCATCTTGGCGGCGCTCGCGAACACCTTGAACTCGACGTCTCCCATCACATCGGTCAGGTCGGTGAACTGCAAAGCGACCCGCAGATCGGGCTTGTCCGAGCCATAGCGGGCCATCGCCTCCGAATAGGTCATGACAGGAAAATTCGGCAGCTCAAGTGCCATGACCTTGTGAAACACATGTCGGATCATGGTCTCAAAGATCGCGCGGATCTGGACCTCATCTAAGAACGACGTTTCACAATCGATCTGCGTGAATTCCGGCTGACGGTCCGCGCGCAGATCCTCGTCGCGAAAGCACTTGGTGATCTGGTAGTAGCGGTCGAAGCCGGCCACCATCAGCAACTGCTTGAACAGTTGCGGCGATTGCGGCAGCGCGAAAAACATCCCTGGGTTGACCCGCGAGGGGACGAGGTAATCGCGCGCGCCTTCCGGAGTCGACTTGGTCAGCATCGGGGTTTCGATATCGATGAAACCGTGCTCATCGAGGTATTTGCGCACCTCGATGGCGACCCGATAGCGCAGCATCAGGTTCTGCTGCATCTGGGGGCGACGCAGATCCAAGACGCGATGGGTCAGACGCGTGGTCTCCGAGAGGTTGTCGTCATCGAGTTGAAAAGGAGGAGTGACCGAGGGATTGAGGATCTCAATTTCGTGGCACAGCACTTCGATCTCACCACTGCGAATGGACTCGTTCACTGTGCCCGCTGGACGGCGCCGCACGAGGCCTGCGATGCGCACGCAGAACTCGTTACGCAGCTTTTCGGCGATGGCGAACATGTGCGCGCGGTCTGGATCGCAGACGACTTGGACAAGACCTTCGCGATCGCGCAGGTCGATGAAAATCACCCCGCCATGGTCGCGACGGCGGTGGACCCAACCGCACAACTGCACGGTCAGATCGAGTTCCTGGACGGTCACCAGACCGCAATAGTGGGTACGCATTGCTACTCCTCGCTGGGGTTTCGGGTCGTCACCCCGCACCGGGCGGCGGGGTGGGCGCGCGGATTTTCGGCGCTGGAATGACGAGAAGGGTTGGGCAGGTGCCTGCTGACCAACCCTATCGATTTCGGGTCAGCGGGCCGCCCGTGCCGGCTGTGCGACGCACGCAGGCTAAATCGGAGCCCGCGCTGCGGCGCGTACTCAATTGGGGGAGATGGGAGATGGGCGACATCATGCATTGAAGGTAGCACGCGCTGCGCGTGACGGTCAATTTGGGGACTCTGCCGCCGACAGCGCCGGGGAAGCCGCTGTCGTGTTTTTTCCATTGGGTGTCACGACCCCCATGGACACGACAAATTTAAGGGCATCGTCGACTGAGATGTCGAGATCGATGATCTGCTCGATCGGCAAGATAAGAATATAGCCCGAGGTCGGGTTCGGCGCGGTCGGTACGTAGACCGTCTGCAGATCGCCGCCCAGCGGTCGTTTCAGCGCAGCGCCCGGGTCTCCCACCACGAAGGCCACCGACCAGGCACCGTCTCGAGGGAACTCCACCAGGACCGCCTTTCGAAACGCCTGGCCTGAAGGCGAGAAGAGCGTGTCGGAGACCTGCTTGACGCTGGTATAGATGGAACTGACGACCGGGATGCGTCGCAAGAGCGCCTCCCACCAGAGAACGAGTCGGCGGCCTATAAAATTGTGGGCGAGCACGCCGACACCCAGCACGATCGCCAAGGTCAGGATCACGCCGGTTCCCGGAATCGAGAAGGGAAATTCGCTGCGCACCGAAGGGGGCAGGAGCCGCAGTGTCTGATCCATCGTCGAGACGATCAGATTCAGGACCCAGACAGTGATGCCCAGCGGGACGAGGATCAGAAGACCCGTGACAAAGTATTTTTTGAGATTCGGCACGACGGGGGCGAAGCCTCAGGAGGCAGGGCTGCTGGGATTAGGGGTCGGGGTCGGTGCCGCATCGCTCTTGGCCGCCGTTCCGGTCGTGCCCGCGGACTCGCTGGAGCCACCGCCTTTGCCCTCGCTCTTGGTCTCGCCAGCCGCGGGCGAGGCTGCCGTAGGCGCAGCGGGGTCGGCCGCCGCCCCTGCCTTCGCAGGTGCAGGAGGATTACGAAAATCCGTCGCGTACCATCCCGAGCCCTTCAACTGGAAGCCGGCAGCAGTCACCTGCTTCTGAAAGGTCTCGGCATGACAGGACGGACACTGGGTGAGGATCGGGTCCGAGAGTTTTTGCAACACATCCTTCTCGAATCCACAGCTTGCGCAGCGATATGCATAGATGGGCAAGATTGTTCTCCGCAGAATCGAATCCGCCTTGAAGCCAAGACGGGGTAGTGACAAAGCCTTGAATTATAAACGATTTCGATGCAGCGCCGAAAGTAGTGGTGGCGGGGCCCGCGCGGCGCCGGGCTCGGCTGGGTAGACACAGAGGGTTTCCGGTACACTGAATTTCGTGCAGTGCATCATAGCGGTCCGGGCGACTCAGCTTGGGAGTCGTTCGCAGCAGCTTGCTCACCGAGCGGCCTGAGCATGCCGCGCCGGTGCCAAGGCAGGCCTGGCCCCTCCCCTTGGCCGATGGTGCTACGCCGTGGACAAGGTGAGGCTATCGAAGCAAGGCCATCGATGGACTGTCACAAAAGGATCCGTACGCCGCGCGCAAGGTAGAACGTCTTGGGCTCGGATCGAGCCGCCGCAGTCCGCTTTTGCGTTCCCGTCGTCGGTCCACACTGAAAACGAAAAGAAAGGTACCAGACACGATGGCAACAAGAAAGAAGTCCAGCCCCATCCCGACCCACGCGAAGACCGCCCTCGTTCTCCAAGGCGGCGGGGCACTCGGGGCCTACCAAGCAGGTGTCTACGAAGAACTGTTCAGCACACCCTATCAGCCCAACTGGGTCGCCGGGGTCTCCATCGGCGCGATCAACTCCGCGATCATCGTTGGCAATCCCCCCGAGCGACGTATCGAGCGCCTGCGAGACTTCTGGCATCTGGTCTCTTCCGGGGTGAGTTATCCTGCGCCCACCGGAGAAGAGACGCGCGCTGCCTTTAACCGGGGCTCGGCCATGTACGCGGCAACCGTGGGGGTCCCTGGCTTCTACAAGCCCCGCACACCGCCGGCCTTCATGGATCTTTCCGGTGGCAGTGCCGCCCTGAGCGTCTATGACACGACGCCCCTGCGCGAGACTCTCTTACGGCTCGTCGATTTCGACCTGATCAATTCGAAGCGGGTGCGCCTGTCGGTCGGGGCCGTAAATGTCACGACCGGGAACTCGATCTATTTTGATAATTTCGAGCGCGAGATCGGGCCCGAGCATGTGATGGCCAGCGGCGCGCTCCCGCCCGCATTTGCGCCGGTCATGATCGATGGTCAAGCCTACTGGGATGGGGGCATCGTATCGAACACACCACTGCAGTATGTGCTCGACAACCGGGACGGCGAGGGATTGCTGGTCCTGCAGGTGGACCTGTTCTCCGCTCGAGGAGGAATGCCCACGGATCTTGGCACGGTGCTCTCCAGGCAGAAGGACATACAGTATTCCAGTCGCACTCGCTATAACACGGACATGGCCGCTAAGGTTCAAAACACACGTCAGGCCGCGCGCGATCTACTCCTGGCTCTGCCGGAGCGGATCCAGAAGGAATCAGGCATCCAGGAACTGCAGAAACTGCTGAATACCTCACCCGTCGATATTGTTCATTTGATTTTCCGCCAAAAGCCCTACGAGCACGAATCGCGGGACTACGAGTTTTCCCGAGCTTCGGTACTCGAACACTGGCAGGCCGGCATGCGCGACATGGCCGACACGATCAAGCATCCCGACTGGCTGCGCCGCGCAGGCCTCGATGACGGCGTGGCCACCTACGATCTCACCAGACCTCACAGCTAACCCTCTCCTGGAGCCAACATGAAAATAGACGAAGTTCTCAGTACCGCATTTGCGATGCCGCTGACGAGCCCGGCGTTTCCTCCAGGGCCCTATCGATTCGTGAACCGCGAGTTCATGGTGATCACCTATCGCACCGACCTCGACGCGCTGCGTGCGGTCGTCCCGGAGCCTTTGCAGATCACCGATCCGCTGGTCAAATACGAGTTCATCCGGATGCCCGATTCGACCGGATTTGGCGACTACACCGAGTCCGGGCAGGTCATCCCAGTGACCTTCGAGGGGGTGCACGGCGGCTATGTGCACTCCATGTACCTCAATGACCACCCGCCAATTGCCGGGGGCCGGGAATTGTGGGGATTTCCGAAGAAGCTCGCATCGCCCGTCTTCGATGTCGAGACCGACACGCTCGTGGGAACCTTGGACTACGGCAAGGTACGTATCGCCAAGGCCACCATGGGCTTTAAACACCGTAGCGTCGACGCAGCGGGGATTCTCGCGGCCTTGAGCACTCCGAACTACCTTTTGAAGATCATCCCGCACGTCGACGGCTCGCCGCGTATCTGCGAGCTGGTGCGCTATTTCACGACGAACGTGACCGTGAAAGGTGCCTGGGCGGGTCCAGCATCGCTCGAGTTGCACCCCCATGCCCTCGCCCCGGTAGCCGACCTGCCGGTGCTCAAGATCGAATCGGCCCTGCATTTCATCGCCGACCTGACGCTTGATCTGGGAACCGTCGTGTATGACTATCTTTCACCCACAAAGAGGTAATCCTATGCAGCTTCAAGACAAAGTCGCCTTCGTCACCGGATCAGCCAGTGGCATCGGCAAGGAAATCGCATTGGTGTATGCGCGCGAAGGCGCGAAAATAGCCATCGCCGACCTGAACAAGGAGGCGGCGGACGCCGCTGCCGCGGAAATCAATGCCGCAGGTGGCAAGGCCATCGGCGTTGCGGTGGACGTCACCAACGAGGCACAGGTCGATGCCGCAGTTGAGACGACCGTCTCGGCCCTGGGCAGCGTCGACATCCTGGTCAGCAATGCCGGCATCCAGATCGTGCATCCGATTGAGGAGTTCAGCTTTGCCGAGTGGAAGAAGATGCTCGCCATCCACCTCGATGGGGCGTTTCTCACCACGCGCGCCTGCATGAGGCACATGATTTCGAGTAAGCGTGGTGGCAGCATCATCTACATGGGCTCGGTCCACTCCAAAGAGGCCTCGGTGCTCAAGGCGCCGTACGTCACCGCCAAACATGGACTGATCGGCCTGGCCAAGACCGTCGCGAAGGAGGGGGCCAAGAACAACATCCGTGCCAACGTGATCTGTCCAGGATTCGTCCGGACCCCTCTTGTTGAGAAGCAGATTCCCGAGCAAGCCAAGTCGCTCGGTATCAGCGAGGCCGACGTGATCAAGAACGTGATGCTGAAAGAAACGGTCGACGGCGAGTTCACCACCACCGACGACGTTGCCCAGATCGCCCTGCTCTTCGCCGCATTTCCGACCAATGCACTCACCGGCCAGTCCCTGGTCGTCAGCCATGGTTGGTTCATGCAGTAAGCCCGGATCAAGCTGCGGGCGCAGATGCACCCGCAGCTCAAGTCCATCTTCATCCGGCAGAGCCCGCGCGCCCCGACCGGCGCGCTGATCGGATCAACCTTCCCTCTCACAAGAGCGTCAAGGATCGGTCAGTCGAAGGTCAAGACTCGCCCACCGCCTAGCCCTAGGCTTCTCCTCAAGCCGTCGCGCGCGTTCGCCGCGCGAACGTGCCTTGGCCCCGTGGATCGACCGCGGGAATGAGGATGCGCCTGGCACAGCCAAGCTCAAAGAGAACCGCCTGAGGCGACTCCCGGCGCATCCCGTGATCCCTATCACTGGAGAAGCGCTTTGAACGCCCATCGAACCCTGTGCGAGTCCTTGCGAGGAAATACTCGGAGCCGAACGCTCAACCGTCCCTGTATCCGTTCGTGCACTAAGCCACTTTCACTCGGGCTCGTGCTCGTGCTCGGGGCGCTAGGCCTGGCAGCGGCCCACGCCGATCCCCTGTGGACCGGTAGCGCCGATACGAACTTCAGCAACCCCGCGAATTGGATCCAAGGCATTCCCGGCGCAGGCACTGTAGTCCAGTTCGGCGCGAGCAATGTGACCCAGTTGAGCATCTCCAGCCCGTCGGCGGCCGTCCAGGGCATCGTCTTCGGTGCCCAGGCACCCGCCTATTCGCTCAGCTTGCAAAGCAACGGGGCTCCCGCGCAATCCTTGACGATCGGGGCCGCAGGGATTGTGAACCAGTCGGCCGCGCTCCAGACCTTCGTCGCAGGCACCCTCAATTCGGCAATCGTTCTGACCGGCGCGGGTGCTCAGATCGTGGGCAATGTAGCGATCAACAATGTGGGTCTTCTGGCGAACACCACCTTCAATTCCGGCGCCAGCGCCGGGAGTGCCGCGATTCAGAATCAAGCAGGAGGTACGAGCGTATTCAACGCGGCGAGTGCCGGAAGTGCCCGCATCACTGTCGGAGCCGCCTCAGGCCTGTCCTTCTTGGCGGGTTCAACGGGCGCAAGTTCGCAGATCACCAATCTGACAGGGGGCACGACAAGCTTTAACGATAGCTCGGGTGCGGGTAGTGCTACCTTGACGAATCAGGGCAGCTTGGTCTTCGCGGGCACGTCTTCTGCAGGTCTTTCCCAGATCTCCAATAGCGCCACATTGCTGTTTGGCAATCAGGCCACGGCTGGTGCATCCCGCATCTCCAATGCCGCCCAAGGGGTGCTCCAGTTCACCGACCAGAGCCAAGGCGGCCAGGCGGTGATTGCGAACTTGCCGGGGGGCTCGATTCTCTTCACGGGCAGTGCAGGCGCGCCCGCCGCACGCATCACCAACTCTGCAGGAGCGAGCGTTGACGTGTCCGGTTCGGCCGTCGGCACGGTGTCAATCGGCTCACTTTCGGGCGCGGGGCTCATTCTGCTCGGACCGACCAGTCTGACGTTAGGAGCGGCCAATCTGAACGACACCATTTCTGGTGTCATTTCGGGAACCTCGGGCCAGCTGGTAAAGGTGGGCAGCGCAAACCTGGTTCTGACTGGAGCCAACACTTACGGGGGTACGACCTCGGTGACAGGCGGCGGACTCGAAATCGACGGCAGTATTGCAGGGGATCTCGGGATTGCCAGTGGAGCACAGGCAAGCGGCACCGGACTGGTCGGGGGCACCCTAACCGTCGGGACAGGGGGTACGGTTCGTTCTGCCGTACCAGGCGCCGGCCTGAACGTCAAAGGCAGCGTGTTGTTCGAGCCGCAGTCCACCTTCGCTACAACCATCACTGCGGCGGGCGCGGCCGGAAGTCTCTCGAGCACAGGTTCGCTCCGACT
>CAJCID010000006.1 GCA_903970305.1 Rhodospirillales bacterium
GTCTCCGTCAGGACGCCTTGAGAACGTATCTCGCGGTGCGACGAGCCCTCGCTCGAACCAGTTCGGTATCGTGGCGATCAAGTACCAGTCACCGTACATGCGGTTCAGGTCCACCCGGGCCAGCGGCAACGGGCCGCTGGAGCTGGCGCAGGCCCCGATCAATAGTGAAAGAACGGCGAGCGCTCCTCGTGCGCAGTACCCGCGAGGGCCACCATGAAGGTGAGGTGGACTCGCGCGCGGACCAGCTGGGATGTTCAAGCGGTCTCCACTTCTGGAGGGCGAGGCTCAGACGAGTGAGTGTGCGTCACCAATTCGGGGGAGCGCGTCAATGGACGGTTTTGTCGTGGTCGAAAGAGTAGGCGCGCCAGGTGCGTAGAGGGATTATCCCTCGCTCTGCAGTTCCCGGCTCATGTTTACCGATGCTTTTGCGAAGGCGCTGCGAGTTTTTACGCCATCTTGATGGGCGATTGCCTAAGCTCATTGGGTCTTGTTCCCCAATCCAGCCTGAACGGGATCTATCCCGATCCGGCCCTTCAGGAGGTGATGATGCTCTACCCTGGCCGGCTCTTTCCCCGAAAGTTAGGTGCGACGCCCGATGACGGCTGGCGCGTCCCCTCTCGCACGATCAGCCGACAGGGTTATAAGATTGTGGTTGAATGTGCGGAAGCCGGGCGTGGAAGAATCGAGAGGATGGTCCAAGATTTTCTCGGGTACCGCAGGCTGGAGTGCCGGGCGACGCCGGTGCTCGAAGCGGGCAAGAACGGATTGAACCGGTTGACCATTCGCTTCGATTTGGAAGGCTTTGAGCGTGATGCCCTTGAGCATTTTGTCTATCACCTCAAATTTGACCCGGTCGTAAGATCCGCCCGTTGTGAACTCGGGCTCTCCTAAACAAGCTGGCGGGCGATTCGACAGCACGACACACTCGGTCCGGTTGTCCAGGCGGTGCGCGATGACGATCCTCTTCTCAGAACGCAGGGCCCGCAAGGCTGGCCAATCTATCGAGGGGCCCAAGGGTCGATGCACCTGGGCCCCTCAGGGCGAGGGATCTTCCGAGAAGACCCCTCAGTTCGCTGACACGGTCACGTTAAAGCCGGTCACGCTCGCGGTCTTACGCAGATCGACGAAACCCGGGATCGTGACGATCTTAGCGGGAAGTCCTGTGCCCGCCTTCCAGAGCCTTAGATAGCCGTAGTAATAGGCGCCCGGAACGGGGGTCGTCGGATCGCCGGCTGGGAGATTCCCGATCGAGAACGCCCCGCCGCTCGCGAGATCCGCGCTGATGTCCACCGCAGTCACGATCGTGGCGAAGCGGGACAGGACCAAGGTACCGTGATCGTACTGAGCTGCATTCGCGACCGCGATGTTACCGCTGACCGAACCCCGCTGAATTCCTGCATCCAAGGTGGGAATCGGCGGCGTGAAGGTCGTGGACGAACCCGATGTGGGCGCCTGAACCAGCAGATTGTTGCTCAGTGTGTAGTACGCGTTCTCGTTGTCTGCGACGTTGTAGCCGCCAAGACCCTCCTGGGGAATGACCGAGGTGAACGAGAGCGTGTCACCACCGTTGTAAGGCGCAAGCAGGATGTTGGCGTTCTCCAGAGGCATCGGTTGGAAGAGTATGCCGCTGAAGGGGTCGGTGTTGCCCCAACGGATCTCATAGGGAACAGGATGGGCGACTTGGCTCGAAACCGGAAGCGTCTCCTGATACAGACTAAAACCTGAGGTCAACGGTTGCAGGGGCGAAGCCAGTTGGGCCGTATACTCTGTCGCGCTGATCGTCGGCTCAAGAGGTGCCGTCTGAACGACCGTAGGACTGCTGGTGGGCGTGCCGGCCGGGGCAATTCCCGTGACGAGTAAGGTTTCCATATTCCGGCCGCGCACCACGAGGTCATAACTGAGCGGATTACCGTTCGGGTCTTTGAGGTCGACTGGATAGAGTACGAATTGGCCCGTCACCGGATCGACCGAGGTGGACCGTGCTGCCCAGTGGCGGGAACCATCGGCCGACAGAAGCTCCGCATGCACGATCAGGTTGTAGGCGCAGGTGGAGCTGGGCAGTACGCTGGGTTGGCAGATCCGTGTCGGATCGACCTGACCCGTAATCGCACCGGACTGGTTCAGATCAAAGTAGGCGAGATTGGGCCGCATCGTAAAGGCTTCCCCACCGTCATGCTCGAAGGGGACGATGATCTTCTCCAGATCGAAGTCCACGGCCAGGTTGAGCGTGGAGTCCTGCGTCACGGCGAAGCTGCCTAGAAGCTGCACGCCCTGAGTCGGATAGGCGATTTCCAGTGGGGCTTCATGCAGGGTGCCGCTTGAATCCTGATATTCCACCTGATCGTTCCACTGCAGCGGCGCGGGTGGCGTCTCGTTGTCCTTAATCGACTGAGCCGAAGAGCTCAGGTCCTGGTTGGCGCCCACGAAGAACAGGCGGATCTGGCGGTAGGTGCCCACTGGGAGCACGATGTTCTGAAACAGGTTGGCCAGCGTTCCATTATTGAGCGAGGCGAGATCGACCGTCACGGGAGCTGGCAGTTGTGTCGTCTGCCAGGTCGCATCATCTGGGTTCCATATCTCATCGGGCGAGGTGTGCAGCGAGATGGCCGAGATCGTCACCCATACATGATTGTAGGTATCGCCCGGACCATCGGTGATGGCGACATTCAGAGTTCCCTTCTGAGCGACCGGGGCCGGCGCCGGTGCGGACGAGCCCGATGACCCTCCACCTCCACCCCCACAGCCGGCGATGACGGCCATTGCGAGGGTGACGCTCCCCACGAGCGATGCTTTGCGAATGAATTGATCCATAGAATCCTCCTAGTCCCTTGAAGTAGGGTGGGCCGATTCTGTCAGGATCGATTCTCATTCTGGGCTTTCTCGAGAAGGCTTTACCCCCGTCACCACGCTGTTACGCGAGTCACATTTGGCAACATGTGGACGGAGACAGTTCGTTGCATCGGATCCTCGTCTGCTTCGTGGTCTGGCTGTACGAAACGCTGGTGCTCGCCGAACGGCGCTCGCGACTGAGATGAATTACCCAATTTGTCCAGGGGGAGATGACGGCCTTGCAGGGCGCTCAAACGGGGGCGGGTCCAGCGTGCTCGTCCGGACTCGGACTGGGTTGGGGTAGCCACTGCGGGAGGTAGCGCTCGACCAGGTACTCGACGGTCGCCGCCTGGAGCTCGTCGCGCCGGCGTTTGGCCGCATCGCGATTGGGTCGTCCAGACATCCATCTCTTGAAGCTGGCGAACGTAAGGGGATCGATGGTGTTCACCATGGCCATCTTGCCCGATGTCGCGACGACCATGGCCCGGAAGGGGCGAGAGTCCTGCAGGACATTGGCCCGCTGCGCCTCGACCGGCCACAGATCTTCCTCGTCGTCGCTCATGCGGATGGGATGTGGCTCCCCGTCCCGTCGTTCGCGCAGGATGATGTCGACCATGAATCCGTCCTTGTTCACCACCGAGTAGGGCTGATGCGCCATGACTTCGAAGCTCGGGTCGATCGCCTTAATCATCCGCACCATCGACTTGAACTCGGTACGCTCGAGCTGGGTGTGGAAAGTGACCCGGCTGCGAACGTCCCAAAGCAGATCGAGCTCCCGCGTTTCCATGGCGGCATCGCCCAGGCGTACTCCAGCCGCGGACTCGTAGGCGTACATGGCGTGGGTGCCGACAACCCGGAAGTGGGACGACAGTGAATGTTTCTCGAGACCGACCAGCAAGCGTACGAAGATTGGATCTGCCCTACCCAGCCGCCACGCTTTGTTGAGCCGCTCGGTCTGCTCGACCTCGTTCTGCAGGCTGGCAGCATGGAGGCGAAAGCGTTCGCGCCGATTCATAAAATGAGCATAGGTCGCCTCGTTCTCCGGAGTACGGGGGCCGAGACTTTTCTCGGCACCGCTCGGACTAACCCGAATGAGGTAGTCCCTACCGTTGACCATTTTCCACCGCATCGAGCCGCGCACGCTCCCTGCCGCTTCTCGCGCGTCCGCCGCTGCCCTCAACGTTTGCTCGGCGTTGGTGTACTGGCGAAGCAATTCATGCGGCAACTCCTCGATACGGAGTTGGGTACCGGCGAGTTCGACGACGAACGTTTTTCCGAGTCCCGTGGACATTGTTATATATTACTAGGAAAAGTCATAAATATCAATGCTTTTCCGATGCAAAAGACATATTGTTCAGTTTACTCGGAAAACTTGCCACTCTGGCCACCCGGGAGCAGTTGGTGGTCTGGGAGTATCAGGGACCTGACGCGAGCCGTTGCTGATCAGGATGCGAAGTCCACGAACCCTCATTCGATGAAGGGCGCGATCAAGATACCCGATTCGATTCGATTCGCATTGGGGCCAGCGTCGAGTTTCAGCGGCGAGCCCGCTCCGAGATTACGTTCGTAGATCGAGCTGTAGCTGCCTGTCGCCTCTAGAACCCTCTTCTGCCAATCGCCGGCGAGTCCGAGCTCGGCCGCCTGGATCGGTAGCGCGTTCTTACCCCCAGCGCTCCAGGCCGTCCCGGGGCGATCCGCGGCAAGAAGCGTCAGGATCGTCCAGTGCACGATTGCAGCCCACGGGCCATCTTCGGTCGACGTCGCCGCGATGATCGGGAATTCGATTAGTGCAGAAGGTAAGATCCGGCTCGACAGCTGTGCGCGAGCGGCCGCGCTGCTCGCAAGAGTGGTGCGTTCCCCTGCCAAGGCATGGCACTGCTGGACCTGATAGGCATCGTTCATTTCCCCATCCTCCGAGTAGGCGTGGCGGATGAAGCTCACCTTGTGCTCTGCGAAGTAGGCTTCGAGGCCGCGCTCGGCGGCGCTGCCAATCAGAAAGCAAATGTCCTCCCCCGCCAGTTGCGGCAGGTCCCGGGCGGCGGAAGTCGCGGGCACGAGTACCGACTCGGACTCGATGTAGACCGCAGGACCGGCGAGGATCACGCCCTCAAGATGGTTCTGATGGATTTCACTGCCCGAGAGGAAGAAGAGGTCATCGTTCTTCGATCGGATCGCATCGAAGTCGCGCGCACTCTCGTAGAGATGGAATTCGATCCGGTCGGGATCACCGAGGACAGCCGCCGCAACGGCCCTGCACAGATCGACGTAAAGACCGTGCGGTCCCACCGCCGAGCGCGTGAAAAGCCCCGGCCGCTCGACGGCGGCGCAGCGTACCAGATGACGTTGGGCGATCCGTTCGGTGACAGGGCCGGCGGTCGCGCCGGCGGCGATGTACAGGGCCGAGCCCAGGATCGCGATTCTCGTGAGTGTGCGCATGGGGGATCGATACGAAGCCGCCCCGGGGGTGGCTTCAATTGGCCGCAGGGTAGGTGCTAGGGAGACTATTGAAGCCAGGCGGCGGCGGATAGTCGAAGGGCTGGTTCGCCGGTCGAACCGGGGTGATCCCGATCGCACGACAGCCCATGCCTGCGTAATGCGGCAACGAGCTCACCACCTCGGGCGGGATTGTGGCGAGCGAAGCGGGCAGCGGCGCCAACCGTCCAAGGAGTCGAGAAGGAGAAAACCCGGAGAGCAGGCTCTCGGAGATCGGCGATTCGATGTCGTCGGGTCCGAGATGCTGTTGCTTGAAGCCGGCGGGAGCGAAGTGGTTGAAATACTCGGAGTTCCCATCCTTCAGCGCTTGCGCTTCGTCGGGCAGACTGGCCAATGCGGGCAAACCGAAGATCGCATTGATCGTCTCGATCACGGCATTGTGATCGCCCTCGACGTGCGAGACCGCGTGGGACCGGGCGTACGGCGAGATCAGGATGAGCGGCACGCGCAGACCCCGGGACAAAGGCAGACCATCCGGGCCATAGGCGAGAATCCTGGGGGGCACGTGATCAAAGAACCCATCGGATTCGTCATAGGTGATGATGATGGCGCTCTGCGCCCAGATACGCGGGTTCGAGGCGATCGCGTTGATGACCCGTGCGGCCATGGCCTCGCTGATCTGCCTATCGGCATAGGCCGGATGATCGTCGTCGCCGGATTTGGCCGCGGCAATGGCCTTGGCCTTCGCCGCGGGAGTTCCAGGCTCGACCACGGGCACGAGGTGCATCTGGTTGTGATAGCCCCCGCGGATGTAGAAGACCCCACCCTCCGGTAAGGCATGATTGGTCATATCGTTGAAGAAGTCGGACATGCCGCGCAGGTTCGAGCGCAGCGGGGGCGTGTTGGCGAGGTATCCGAAGTACTGCGGCCCCTCATGGTGGCTCACGTAGCTCGCGTGAGTTGCGCTTGCGCTCGGGTCACTGGACTCGTGGTCGTAGCCCTCCTGATACCAGCGCCAGGGCACGGGCTTGTTCTTTAACTTCTGGATGTACGGGATGTCCTTTTGGATGTCGGGAAGATCGAATCCAGGGTCGAGGTTCTGGCGGGTGATCTCGGTCACGGTGCGCCCCAGAAGGGTCAGCGGCACGGAGGCAAAGGTGAGATTCGAGGCGATGTTCTTGGGTCCGTAGGATTCGCTCGGACTGCTCGGCTCGCGCTGAACACGTCCCGAGGAGACGGTGCGATCGAACTCGGAACCGTAGAATGGCTGCGGGTCGTTGACGATCGGTGGACCTTGGGTTGTGCCGGTCTGGCCCTCGTAGTTCACGCCATTGATCGTGCCAAAGAGTGGTCCGGTGAATCCGGTGGCCAGGGGTTGGGCCGGATCCGGACTGGGATGCTTGACCCACTGCGTCGCGCCCGACTGGCCGGCGATCATGGCGATCGCATTGGGTGTGGACGGTGTGTCCTCGGTCGCAAAAATGCCGTCGAAGATCGTGAAGTGGTTTGCCCACGACCAAAGGAAAGGCAGGGTGTCGCAGTCGACATGCGACATGACCAGACGCGCGTACTGGGTTCCCATGGCTTGGTTTGCGCTCCCACCGGGAGAGGCAAAGCGGTGATATTCGTCGGCGGCAAACTGATCCATCTGCGCCTGGCCCGTCTTCGGGTCGACATGGAGCTTGGTGGCCAGACCCGTGTGCGAATGGTCAACGCTGTCGACGACGTTCGAATTGCCGGCGGGGTCGATGAGGAAGGGAGTGACTGTGATGGTCTCGCCAGTCACACTCTGGTAGGACTGGAAAAAGCCGGGCGTCGCGGCCGCAGCGCGGCTGCCCCGCCAGTCTGCGTAGAGCCCGTCGACACCGGGGAAGGTTCCGAACTCGTTATCGAAGGAATGGTTTTCGTTAAAGATCACGAAGACGTATTTGATCCGTTCTCGTAACAGTGCGGTGATGCGCTGATTCGATAGCGTGGGCTCGGCTCGGGGCTCGATTGCATAGGGCATCCGTTCATCGGGCCTGATAGGCTGGAGCGTGACGATGGGACCCACCTCGTCCACCCGAGACGGCTCGCCCGGGCGAGCACTTTCTTGACCCCATGCGCAAGCGAGCATGCTGGACTGAACGAGAGCGGCCAGTAGAGCTGGCGCGATCCGGGTTGGCCACTTGCGCTGCATTTTAAGTCTCCTGCCATGACCACCCTGCCGCCAGACGGCAAAACTGGTCGCACAGTACTCCGCCGGTCCGGTCGACTCGACCCGTATTAAGTCAGAAAAATGACTCCCGTGACGGCAGACTTGATCCTAAATAGCTAGCTTGCTTTGGGGGGGTCTGACTGCGGCCCAGTGACGGGCCGCAGGGAATTTCTTGGATCTTACGCAGGATGGACGAGGGCGAGACAAGCGTGAGTCCGCCCTCTTCCATCCTTCGCTACGACACCTCCTGGATCTCGGTCTTGTTGATGATGAGCTTCAGGAAGAAGTAGCCAAAAAAGGGTAACGCGATCCCGAACGTTACGAGAGTCAGCAGAATCCAAAGGACCGTCTGCACGAGGACGTCACCAAAGTTCAAGGTATTGACAAGTTTATATTTCTTCAACGTGAGCTCACTTTTACAGGAGGATTGAAAAACCGGCCCACACGTAGCCCTTGCTCGCGTCTGTCGCGACCCCAAATCTAAGGCCCGCGGAAATCCGCTCGACATGGCCTTACGGCAGGTCCGGATCGCTTGGATCGAGTGCGACCGTTCCGAGCCCGCACCCCCCTGAAGTCTAAACGCAGGAATGGGTCTGGCTCAAGATGACGACACGTTTAGGTGAGGAAACGCCTCGACGACGAATCGTTTAGGGCTTCGGGAAATGCTCCCCTCACTGGGTGATGAGCCAGGCCATCGGGCTCACTGACGGAATCGTGCCTAGGCCGATCCGTCAGCGTCGCAAAGGCGCGCTGCGCGCCCCAAGAGAAAGCGGCGAACCGCAAGATCCTCTTCCAGTTCGATCGCCTTACTGAACGCCGCGCGCGCCTCGCTGAGGTGCCCGGCACCGGCAAGCAGCTCGGCCCGCGCCGCCCAATAGGGCTGGTAGTGCTGCAATCGGGAGTCGTGCTTGAGCTCATCGAGTTCGGCCAGCCCGACTTCGGCGCCTGCCACGCGCGCCTTGGCGACAGCCCGGTTCATCGCGACCACCGGCGATCCCGAGATCGCAAGGAGCGCATCGTAGAGCAAAGCGAGCGCGGGCCAATCGGTCCTCCCAGTAAGGCGGCGCGCGGCATGCACCGACTGGACCGCAGCCTCGAGCTGGAACCGTCCTGGCGCCTGCAGTCGGCTGGCTTGGAGGAGATGGGATTCAGCCTCCTGGATCGCTTCTTCGTCCCAGAGCCTACAGTCCTGCAGTTCCAGGGGGACGTAGTCGCCCTGGGCGTCGCGCCTGGCATTCCTTCTTGCTGCGGCGTGCAACATCAGCGCAAGCAGGCCCAACACCTCCGGTTCGTCGGGTAGCAGCGAAGCAATCAGCCGGGCGAGCCAGATGCCCTCCTCGGCGAGGTTCTGCCGGCGAGGGTCGTCCATCGTGGGACAGGACCATCCCTCGGTGAAGTTCGCGTAAAGCGCGTCCAGAACGTCTCCGAGCCGGCCCACCCATTCGCTGCGCTGCGGAATCCGAAAAGCGATCCCGGCCTGGCGGATCTTGTTTTTTGCGCGTACCAGCCTTTGGCTCATGGTGGCGGCAGGAACCAGGAACGCCTGGGCGATCGTCGCGGCATCGAAGCCCAGAATCGTTTGTAACATCAAGGGCGCCCGAACCGAGCGGTCGATGGCAGGATGGGCACAGACGAACATGAGCGCGAGGCGCTCGTCCGGGATGGGCCGGGGCCCGGCATCTTCTGCCATGGGATCGAAGAGGAGGCCGAGCTGATCCAGCACGTGCTGCCCGTGCTGCCTACGCCGGTGGGCATCGATCAAACGCCGCCTCGCCACGACGAGCAGCCAGGCTTCGGGCTTGTCCGGTACACCCTCTTGTGGCCACTTCTGAAGTGCGGCCGCGAAGGCTTCGGAGAGCGCATCCTCGGCCGCCGCCACGTCGCGCGAACGAGCAGCGAGAAAGGCCACGAGCTTGCCATAGCTGTGCCTGGCGACCGACTCGGCCGTGGCCCTCGCTCGGATGGCGCCCTCCAGAGTCATCGGCTTTACATCTCCCAGATCGGTCTGACCTCGATCGTACCTGTGGACGCACTCGGGCAGCGCGCGGCCCAGGACAGCGCCGCATCGAGATCAGGGACATCAATCAGATAGTAGCCACCCAGT
Source organism: Rhodospirillales bacterium (assembly GCA_903970305.1). GTDB lineage: Bacteria > Pseudomonadota > Gammaproteobacteria > Burkholderiales > Burkholderiaceae_D > BOG-994. Next base: position 9,564 of record CAJCID010000006.1, read on the forward strand.
TGTTCGCGCGTCTCCGCATAGGGCCCATTGAGGACCTGGGTCTCTGAGCCCCTGCGGCGGACCGACGAGGCGCTCGTCGAGGGCGTGAGCCGTTCCCCGCCGGATAAGGCACCCGATTGACGCAAGGCCTCGGTATACGCCTCATAAGCGGCCATGAGCTGGCCGCTTTCGGCCGGGCTCATCGCGTCCCAGATCGCCTCGTCGTCATAAATCATCAGCATGTATCGCATGGCACTCTCCAAGGGTGGGTGGCACAGACCATTCTGCGCCATCACAATGACGCACGCGACCCCTGCAATTCGACATGACCTGGAGATATTTGTGATCGACGGGTCGATTCTGGGCCGGGCAACCCGCGGCTCCGAACAAAAAAAGGCGCCTCGCGAGGCGGGCCCGCGAAGCGCCTTCGGACCGCGGGACGCCTTGCGGCGCTCCCGCACGGCCTAGAAGTAAAACCGGCCGCTGATGCCGATGATCCGGGGATGGACCGTGTAGCCCTCGAATACCGTGTTGATCTCAGGCCGCTGGATGATGGTCTCGTTGCTAAAGGCGTTCTTCGCGTAGAGGGACACCTCGTAGTCGGCCCGGGCCAGCGTTGCACTCAGATTCACGACGCCATAGCCTGGATTGAAGTAGTTCGAATTATCGGTCTGGTAGCTCCCATAGGAATGGCCGGTGAAGGAGTAATCCAGGCGGTAGGTGATGACCGAGCCATCGGCGATCGGCATGGCATAGCTGCCGCCCAGTGTCGCGGTCATGCTGGGCACATCGATCAGATGTGCGCCAACCGGGACGTCGATCGGATTGTTGGTGCGTGTGATCGATGCGGATTGGGCGCTCAGTGTGGCGTGCGCCCGCAGATTCCGCGTGACACGCCAGGCGGCCTCGATCTCACTACCTAAAATCCTGGCGTCACCGACGTTGGCCGTGAAGTAATAGCCGCAGGTTGGCAGGTAGATCTGCTGCTGAATGTCGCTCCAATTCGTGTAGTACACGGCCGCATTGAGGGCGATCCGGTTGTCGTCGAGCGAGTTCTTGGTCCCGACTTCATAGGTCACGAGGCTGTCGGAATCGAACTTGATCGGCTGGGAGGTCTGTCCGATCGCCTGGAAGTCGCCGTTACAGACCGAGGTGGGGCCGAAGACGATCGGCCCGGTCGGCCCACCCAAGCGAAAGCCCTTACCCACCGAGGCGTAGAAGCTGGTGTTGGGATCGAAGTCATGCGAGATCGTCGCCTTGGGGGTGAAGGAGGTGAAACTCGCCTCCTGGAAGTAGGGGCTGATGTTACCGATCTGGTAGAAGCCCTGCTCGGTCGAGTCGAAGTTCTCCTTGGCGCTGGAATAGCGGGCACCCAGGCCTACGTGCCAGGAAGCCGACAGGTCATAGTCGGCCTGACCGAACACCGCAACCTGGCGTTCGGTGTAGGAGCGCACATCCGACTCGTCGATGCTGTCTGGAAACAGCGCGAAGCTTGGTGAACCCGTCCCGAAGGTGGTTTCAACCAGAGACTGTTCCAGGGGCACGCCGTAGATCGACTTGAACGTGTTGTCGATCCCGGGAATCTGCTGGAAGTCACTGTTATGGATGGTCTGCTGATCGACATACAGACCGCCCACCCAGCGCAGTGGGCCCTTGTCATCCTCGGGTGAAGACAGGCGAAACTCCTGGCTGAACTGGCGGTAGCCGGCGTTTTGATGCACCTCGGAGGGGAGCGTGGCGATGAGCGCGTTGTTCTGCGCGGTCTTCGAAGGGTACAGCGGGTCCAGGAAGAATTCAGCGAACGCCGTGCTGTTGAAGTACTCGCCGTCCTCCTGGCGGTCAAAGCGCCGGTAATAGGCGCCCGTGACGGAGGTGAAGTCGGCAAACCCGAGGGACTTTTTCACGGTCAACGAAGCGAGATTGAACGTGTCGACGCCCCCTTCAGGGGTGGACTTGTTCTGATTCCAAAGCCCAAGGCTCGGATAGAAGGCGTCATTATCCTTGGTGCGTACGTCCTGGTAGAACAGGGTCGGGGTGATCGTCCAGCCATCTCCGGGAGTCAGCTTGCCGATCAGGTGCAGCGTCGTGAAATCGGTCGGGTTCGTGCCCCGCTGATCGAGTAGCCCCGTCGTCTGCGAATAACGGTTGATCCAGCCACTGTCGTGATCCGTCTCAAGGCTCGCCCGTACCGCGAAGATGCCCGGATTGATGGGCAGGTTCACGCTCACCTGAGAACCATAGTCGATCCCGCCGTGCTCGGTCACGCCGGTGTCGGCACCCACAAAACCGCTGAAGGTGTTCATGTTGGGAGCCTCAGACACAAAGCGGATCGTGCCTCCCTCGGAGCTATCGCCATAAAGGGTACCTTGCGGGCCGCGTAGCACCTCCACGCTTTGCAGATCGATCAGATGCGGCACGATCGCGCCATTCTCGAAGAAATTCTTGGTGGTGATGGAGACATCATCGAGATAGAGGCCAACGGTTGCCGAACCGGCCGTGGAGCTGATGCCGCGAATGACGATGTTGTCCGTTCCTTCGCTGGCCTGGGTATTGAACGACAGACCCGGCACGGCGCGGCTCAGATCATCGAAGTTCTCGATCTTCTGTGCGGTCAGATCGTCGCCCGAAACCGCGGTCACGCTGATCGGCACCGACTTGATGTCCTCCGAGCGCTTTTGCGAGGTGACCACGACCGGTGCGAGCACGTTCGCATTGGAATTATCGGTGTCTGACGCGGGTGCGTCGGCCGCGGCCGTGGTCACCTGGGCCACGACGGTCGGTTTGGCCGCATCCACGGGGGCGGCAGCACCCGCTGCACCGGGCGTCGTCGAGACGAGGGGTGCAGAACCTGCAGGAGTGGCCCCCGGATCGGCGGCAAACGCCGAGGCAACGAAGACCGAGAGCGGTGCAAGGGCCAGGCAATAGCTAATTGGCTTAGTCATGGGAGGAGTCCTCGAAGGGTAAGGTTGGGCAATTTCTTGCTGCGGGGTACGGATTTGAGTTATTTGGAACGACACACCGAACGAGTGGCCAAGAGCCCGCTCCGGCAACGCACTCGGCGGTGGCGATACGATCCGGTCGACGGCTCATGACGGGGTCTCCACCGAGTCGGGACGCCAGCGCATCACGGGCTGGCCGACGCCCACACCCGCGCCCTCGCGAACGGCCACGTGCTCGATGCGGCCTGAGGTGTTCGCATGCAGGGGGAATTCCATCTTCATCGATTCGATGACGAGCAGCACCTGACCTGCCGCGACGAACTCCCCTTCGGTCACGAGCACCTTCCAGACGCTGCCCTGAACCGGGGAGTGAATGGCCTGCATGCCGGCAGGAAGCTCGGTGGCATCGACCGGGGCGCCCGCTGCAGGCTCCTCCCCCAGATCTTCAAAGAGGGGGCGTTCGGCCCCGGCTTCGCGCCAGCGCTCGCGCTCGGCTTCGAAGGCCTCCTGCTGGCTCGTCTTAAAGCGCTGGATCGAGGGTGCCTCACGCGCCAGGAAGGCACGGTAATCGCGCAGGCTAAACTGGGTGTCCTCGATATTGAGCTGCATGCGACCGAGCGGAAAATCGATGCGCATGCGCGTGAGCTCCGTCTCGCTGACCGGGTAGAAGCGCAGCTGATCGAAAAAGCGCAGCAGCCACGGCTGGCTGAAGTCGCGCGGACCCCCCGGACCGTGGCGCCAGCGATTCCACATCTGTACCGTGCGCCCGACGAGCTGGTAGCCGCCCGGACCTTCCATCCCGTAGACACAAAGGTAGGCGCCACCGATGCCGACTGCGTTCTCAGGGGTCCAGGTGCGCGCCGGGTTGTACTTCGTTGTGACCAGCCGGTGGCGCGGATCGGCAGGTGTTGCCACCGGCGCACCCAGATACACGTCGCCAAGACCCAAGACCAGATAGCGGGCGCTAAAGAAGAGGTGTTGGACATCCTCGACGCGCGATAGTCCATTCATGCGGCGGATGAACTCGATATTGCTCGGGGCCCATGGCGCATCGGGCCGGACCGACTGCGAGTACTTCTCGATGGCCACCTGGATCTGGGAGTCGTTCCAGGCCAAGGGCAGATGAACGATGCGGCTCGGCACGACGATGTCATCGAGCTCCGGGATGGCCTCCTCCGTGTCCTTCAGGGTCTCAAGGAGTGCCTCGCGCGCGAGGACCGCGGGATCGAAGTGCACCTGCAGCGAGCGGATCCCCGGGGTCAAGTCCAGAATGCCGGGAAGCTCCTGCATCTTCAGCGCACTCATCAAGGCATGCACCCGCAGGCGCAACTCGAGATCCAGCGCCAGGGGCCCATATTCGATAAGCACGTAGCGGTCGCCCGCCTGCCGGTAGACCAGGCGCGGCCGGTCTTCGCTCGCGGGTCGGTCAAGCAGGATCGGTTCCGGACAGGCGAGCGCATCGTCCACTGGCGCCTCGGGCAACGGCGAACGAAGAGTCGCAATCGATGCCTCGAGAGCTTCCTCGCGCCGCCTCGCCTCCTCGAGACTGAGCCTGTGAAAGCGCACCGTGTCACCGGGTCTGAGTTGTCCGAGCTTCCACAATTCGGCATTGACGACCACGGCCGGGCAGACAAATCCTCCAAGGCTCGGCCCGTCCGGTCCAAGGATGACGGGCATGTCGCCGGTAAAATCGACCGCACCTATCGCGTAGGCGTTGTCGTGGATGTTCGAGGGGTGCAAGCCCGCCTCGCCGCCGTCGCTGCGCGCCCAGCGCGGCTTGGGTCCGAGCAGACGCACCCCGGTCCGGCTCGAGTTGTGATGCACCTGCCAGTCGGTGCGAAAGAATGTGTCGATGTCCTCCTCGAGGAAGAAATCGGGCGCGCCATGCGGGCCGTAGAGCACGCCCAGATCCCAGTGACGTTGATACACCGGCAAGGCCGCTTCGCCCAATTCCAGCCCACAGGTCCCCTGCCCTGCGACC
>CAJCID010000007.1 GCA_903970305.1 Rhodospirillales bacterium
CGAGATTCGATGGCAGCATCAACAGCCGTAGAGGTATCCGGAAACGCTCGTAAGCGGACTGCGCGAGAACTTCAAGTTCCCGGCGCTTCTCGGGATCGTCTAGAACGTAGATCACCTCAAAGTTCTTGGTGTCGGGATAACTCGAGAAGAGAGCGGTCTGATACTCGACAAAGTCGATCCGACCATACAACGGAATGATGAGCGTGTACTTGGGCGATTCTGGCATTTGACCAAATACGAGTTCGACCGGGGTCGCCGGTGTCGCGAGTCTGGCGGTGTTCAGAGCACGAATCGCCGGTCCGAGAATTCGATCAAATGCGGGCGAGAGCTGATTAAAGCGTAGGTCGACATCGACTAGGACCCGCTGGATGGCGTTCATTCCGGATCGATTGGACAGTCGCAATTTCCTAAAGCCCACCTCGCCACTTTCGAGTTCGACCTCGACATACGGTACATCCCCTTTTGAGATCGAGCCCGGTACGTAGGCGATGAACCCACAGCGCTCGTTGGTGAATCCATGTTGGGGACCGACTGCGGCGATGACATCACTTCGTGGCAGCGAAATCGAGTCCGCGATAGAAAGATCTCCAGATAGAGGGCCGCTACGGACACGGATCGACTTGACGACTCCGGGCGCAGCCAGATGCCACCCCATCAAGAGCACGCCATCGGGCGGACAGAAGATCGCCTCGTCCAAATCCAGCATCACGGTCTCGCTCAAGGAGGAAAGGGTGTCCTCGCCAGAGAAGCCGGCGCGTAGGGTAATCGCGAGGAGCTTTTCGCGCCCCGGATTGGCATAGGCATGATTCAGCAGTTGAACCCGCACGTTGTCCATCAATTCGCGGTCGCGCACTTGCCTGATTGTCGGGGCTCGAATTGCCCGGTGCGAGACGCCATTGAGTACTAGAGAGAGACGCTGAAAATTTCCCACGATCCGGCTCGAGCCCGGCAGGAACGCGATCACACCGATACCCCGGCGGTCCAGGTCGTCGCGCTTATAGAAGGCGATCGTCGCTTTGCCCTCGAGGCGACTCTGGTCGTATTCCGCAACAAAATCGACTTGGTCGGCTTGGCCGACTCGCTCTGGTCGGGGCACCCATCCGCAAAAGAGCCATCCCGCCGCGGCCATGGAGTAGCCGAACAGGTCCACGTAGCCGTGAGATGGAACCGGAACAGCGAGCTGCTCCTCTCCGCTAGTAGCCAGCGGATCGGTCTTACCGTCGGTTGGATTGGGGATGGACGCCATTCTGATTTGCCTGGTACCTCTGATCGCTACTATATGGTTGGGTGCGGCTTTAGACGACTTCTTGACTATCGCTGGACGTGAGCTCTTCCAGTAGCTTCAACCAGCGCGGCAGTATCTGGGTCTTCAGGTCGTGTTGCTCGACGACGGTCGCACGAGCCGCGCGGCGCAGATCCTGAGCACGCTGTGGATCCTCGAGGGCAGCGACGATCTGCTCACTTGCGGCTTCCACATTGGAGGCGTCAACGAGATAGCCGTTCTCGCCGTCGCGAATCACCTCATCGACAGGAGGGTTGGCGGAGCCCAGTACTAAGCAGCCCGCAGCCATCGCTTCCAAGAGAGACCATGACAGCACGAAAGGGTAGGTGAAGTAAATATGAATTGATGAAATCTGCAACACGTTGATATAGATATCCTTCGGAACCTGGCCGAGGAAATGGACTCGCTCCCGATCGAGCCGATCGCCGAGCTCGGCCAAAAGCATCTCGCGGTAGCTCCCACCGTAGGGGGGCAGCTCACCATAGCTGATGCTGTCTCCCCCTACCACGACCACATGGGCATTCGGGCGACGCTTCAAAACGGCCGGCAGTGAGCGCATGAACCAGTGGAAGCCGCGATAGGGTTCGAGATTGCGCGAGACATAAGTGATGACTTCATCTTGGCCAGTGAGGACCAGATCGTTCCGCGCAAGTTTCAACCAAGCCTCGGCATTGGGCCGGATTCGATCGGTATCGATGCCTTCATGCAGGGTGGTAATCCGCGCTTGCATCTCCGGCGGGAAAAGGCTCCGCTGCCACTCGGTGGCGGTGTGGCCCCAGTCACAGGCATCAAAGCTCATCCGGTTGACGGCGTTGCGCAGTCTCAGGCGCACTGCGTCGTCCTCACGAGCAGGGGAGAACTCCGGGTCGAATCCCACGTCGGCACCGGTGGCGCGATAGAAAAACTCGAAATAGGCCAGAAGCGGGGTTGAGGGGAAGACTTCCTTGATGAGCAGTGTCTCTCCCCAGCCCGAGTGTCCGATGACGAGGTCTGGCACGATCCCCTGGTCGAGAAGGTCGCGGCAGACCTCGAGGACTGCGAGGCCGGTGCGCACGGCGTTTTCATAGGTCATGTTGTAGGGGTGCACCCCCGGTCCTGGCACTGGATCTGGTCGATAGACGAGCTTCTGGACACGTTCGATCTCAGGCTCCTCTGCCTGGGTGATGAAGTAAACCGTATGCTCGGGCTGACTGGCCAGATGACTAACAAGATGGACATACTGGGCCGGAAAGTTCTGGTGGACGAAGAGGTAAATCATCCTCGCGTCGTGACCCGCAATTCGATGCCCTCCAGGGGGTCATCCGGGAGATCGGACCGGCACAGGCTGCCATCACTCAATGGCCCGATTCGCCTCCCCGAGCTGAAGTGCCCCCAATAAGTACAGACACGAGTTCGTGCGAATGCCACCCGCGGTCGTACTGCAAAGCCCAACAGGGGCGTGCCCCGGCCGCGGCTGCCGCACAGTACCGAATCGGTGAGCCATGGCGTCTCAAAACCATCGGAGGTGATGCCCCGGTATTCAAGTAGGGATGGGCTTCCCGAATCGATACCCGTCACGACGAAAGCTTCGATCCAAAGTTCCGCCCCGAGCGGCCCGACGGACTCTGCGGGAAAGAAGAGATCACCGAGCTGGCGTACATGCGCCATGACCTGGATCGAAGCCATTCCATCTGGATTCGTGGCCAGGGGGACGTCAATCCGGCGCACGTCGATCGCAAGGGC
>CAJCID010000008.1 GCA_903970305.1 Rhodospirillales bacterium
CCAGACGGTCTTCATCGAGTGCAGCGCCCCGTTTCTCGGCAAGGATTGGCACTGGATGCGTAAGCCGGTCTTTCCGGTCGTCTATCGCGCCCGTCTTGGGCGGCGCTTCGAGGTTCCCGAAGACCGCCGCAACTTCGTCGCCGAACTCGAAACCTACTATCGAGGTCAGCTTGCGCCTCCTGGACCGCCGCCCTCCGCATGAAGCAGCGCTCGGCCACTCACCTCGTCTTGATTCCCAGCTACAACACCGGTCCGAAGGTCCTCGAGACGCTCAGGAACGCCAGGCAATACTGGAACCCGGTCTGGGTCGTCGTCGATGGCAGTACCGATGGGACCGCAGACCTGCTCCAAGCTGAGGCTGGGCCGGGGACCGACGTGGCGGTCTTGGTGCTCCCTGAAAACCAGGGCAAAGGCGCGGCGATCCTCGCGGGGCTGCGTGCCGCAGAGGCCGAAGGCTTTACCCATGTCTTGACGATGGATGCCGATGGGCAGCATTCCAGCGCGTCGATTCCCGAATTCATGGCCGCCTCGGCGGCACGTCCTGACGCGATGATCCTGGGCTTGCCCCGCTTTGATGCGAGCGCTCCGACGCTGCGCGTGCGCGGACGCAGGATCTCGAACTGGTGGGCCAATCTGGAGACCTTGTGGATGGGTATCGGCGACTCGCTGTGCGGCTTTCGCGTCTACCCGATCGCTCCGTTACGCGCGGTGATGGAGGAGAGTCGATGGATGCGGCGCTTCGACTTCGATCCCGAAGCCGTGGTGCGTCTGGCCTGGCGCGGGGTGGCACCCCTGAACCGGCCGACCCCGGTGCGCTACTTCACTGCAGCACAAGGCGGTGTTTCGCACTTTCGCTATGGACGCGACAATGTCCTCTTGTCCTGGATGCACGTCCGGCTGGTCCTCGGCTTTCTGTTGCACCTGCCCGAGCTGGTCTGGCGACGCGCTAGAGCATCGCGCCGTTGATGGAGATCACCTGACCCGAAATATAGGCTGCGCGCTCGGACACGAGGAATTCCACGAGATGCGCAACCTCCTCGGGCGTGCCCGCCCGCTTCATCGGTACGAGCTGCCCGATACGCTCGGGGCTGAAGGCAGACTCGCTCATGCCCGATTCGATGATCCCCGGCGCGACAACGTTGACGGTCACGCCGCGACTGGCCACTTCGAGGGCGAGCGACTTCGATGCGCCGTGCAAGCCCGCCTTGGCCGCGGCGTAGTTGGTCTGGCCGCGATTACCTGCCTGGGCCGATGCGGATGAGACGGTGACGATGCGACCCCAGCGCGTGGCCAACATCGGCAGCAACAGTGTCTGGGTGACATTGAAGAAGCCATTCAGGGCCACATCGAGCACCCGGCTCCACTGCTCCCAGCGCATGCCGGCAAGCAGGGCATCGTCGTGCAGACCGGCGTTGTTCACGAGGATCTGGATCGGACCAGCCTTGAGGAGCTCTTCGAGCGCGGCGATCGTCGCCTCGCGGTCGGTGACGTCAAAGGCAAGCGCTTCAGCCGAGCACCCTTCGGCCCTGAGCGAGGCGGCCCGCTCCTCCGCCTGCGCAAGACCGGTGTGGGCGTGGACCACCACATGGCAGCCGCCCTGGGCCAGCGCGCGGCACACCGCCCCGCCGATGGCCCCGCTGCCGCCGGTGACGAGCGCGCGCTTCATGCGCTTTGCTCGCCTCTGGGCGGCGCATCGAGGACCACTGCCGCGCGACCCCGGAGGATCTCGCTCTTCTGGCAACTCAGGTCGAATTCGTAGAGAACCTTCAAGCCATCGGCGTAGAGCTGGCGGGCCACGATGGTCAGCTCGCCAGGCAGATCGTCCAGGCGCGCGACCGTCCAGGCGCATTCGCGCACGACGGCCAGATAGCCCGAGCGCGGGCGGCTGGCGGTCTTCGCGCAGAGACTACCGTGCAGGGCCATGGCCTGCGCTGCATATTCGATCCCGCAGATGACCGCGAGCCGATCGTGACTGCGCAAGGGATTGGCGGCATCGAGGTGGGTGTGCGCGACGCACCGGATCGACTCGCCATCCCAGTCGAGCACCCCGTCAAGCAGACACATAGCCCCCGCATGCGGGATCCGTTGGGCGATGTCGCTGCGCTCGAGCTTCATGTCCGAACGGCGATTGCGAGCCAGTTGCCCGCGATGTAGTCGACCTTGACCGGCTCCATCCAGCCAGCGGCCAGTGCCTCGAGCAGGGGTAGTCCCCGCGCCGCAGGGTTGCTTTGCCGAAGCGCCTCGAGTTCAGGCATGACCATCGTGGTTGCTTTCTCTGCATCAGCGATGAGTTCAATCTGGAGTTCGGCGAGAGTGGCGAACGAGGGCCTGGGTGCGAGTACGAGCGCCATGCCGAACGGTGCCGAGATGGGTCTGACCGAGTGCAGCGGTTCCGGATAGGGCATGTCGTAGACCACGAGAATCACGGCGCGCTCCTCGACTCGCGCCAGCACCGCAGCCTCGAGGAGTCCGGCCGAGAAGCTCGCATCGTAGCAGCACAGGCTCGTCGAGGGTTCTTGCGAACGCGTCGCGATGCTCCAATAGCCTGCTGGTGCGTTGTGCACCGAATTGTGGAATCGAATCGGTGAGACCTCGCGCTCGGGCGAGTTCAGAACCTCGATGATCTCGTGGATGGTCGCGCCATCGCCACACGATGAGCTAAAGACTGCCGGCAGCGCGCCCGCCGGCAGGCTTGCGTTCTCCATGGCCTCGAGCCCGACGGCCAGCGCGAGGTTCACGCTCGCCACGGTGCGGCGCCGCTCCGCCGGTGGTAAGAGTCCGCACAGCGGCACCACCACGGGTCCCGCTCTGTAGGACTCTCCCGCCCCGAACAGGGCACGCGTCTGGGCCCAGCCATCCAGACCCGGACCGCGCACGCCAACGCCCTCGACATAGACCCGCATCATGGCGCGCGGCCCAGTATCAGGCTGCAATTGCTGCCGCCAAACCCGAACGAGTTCGTCATCGCATATCGGACCTGGGCCTCTTCGTTGTCGATCAGATAATGACTATGGAGCGCCGGATCGAGCTTGCGGGTGTGCAGGCTGCCGGGCTTTATGCCATGGCGGATGGTGAGCGCGGCGATGATCGCCTCGGTCACACCGGCTGCGCCGAGCGTGTGGCCAGTCCAGCCCTTGGTGGAACTGCAAGCGGTCTGTTTGCCAAAGAGCGCACAAATCGCCAGGTCCTCTGCGGCGTCGTTGCTCCGCGTCGCCGTCCCGTGCAGATTGATGTAGTCGATCGACCCGGGTCGAAGGCCCGCGCTGGCCAGGGCGCGCTCCATGGCCAGCTTCGCCCCCAGGCCCTCGGGATGTGGCGTCGACATGTGATAAGCGTCGCTGCTCTCGCCAAAGCCCAACAGATACGGGGCCTCGTCGTCCTCGTTCGCGTGAGGGCGCTCGAGCAGAACGAATCCGGCGCCCTCACCGATCGAGATCCCGTCCCGGTCCACATCGAAGGGCCGGCAGGGTTGGCTCGAGACGAGTCCGAGCGCGTGAAAGCCGTACAGGGTTGTCAGGCAGAGCGAATCGGCACCTCCCACCACGGCGGCATCGCAGAGGCCCGCGGTGATCATCCGGGCGGCGTTGCCAAAGACCTTCGCGGTCGTCGCGCACGCCGAGGAGACGACCACGGCCGGGCCACGAAGGCCCAGGTATCGCTGCACGAAGTGAGCGACCGAGAAGGTGTTCTGGGTCGTCGCGTAGTGAAAATCAGCGGGCAGTGCGCCGGTCTCGGGGTCGCGCCGCCGATAGGCCAGTTCCGTCTCCAGGATGCCCGAGGTGCTCGTGCCGAGAAACACACCGACGCGCCGCGCGCCATAGCGTTCGCGAGCCTGCGCGACGGCGCCAGCAAAGCCATCCTGATCAAGCGCGAGCTGCGCTAACCGGTTGTTGCGGCAGTCGAAGGACTGGAGATCCGCACGCATTCTGACTTCATCGAGCGCGGCCACCTCGCCCACATAAGTCGGCAGTGTCACCGTTTCAAAGCGGCACGGCAGAAGTCCGGTACGGCGCGAGACGAGTGCATCGAGCGTGGCGACGAGCCCGACTCCGAGACTATTGGCGAGGCACAGGTGACTAAATCTTAGGGGCTGCAATTTGGAGACAAGACCAGGTTGGAGGTCCCAAGGTGGGCAGGACGGGTGACCCGACAGGGGGCGCCCACGGGGGCCGTCAGGCAGAAGACGATGTGCACGGCCTAGTTTAGCAAAGGATCGTTCCCCGCCCCGGCCGCGCGCGCCGCGCGGCCGACTGATGGGGAATCGGACGACCGGCAAGGGCTCCCCGGCCGAATGGTCGTGTCGTGTTATTCGTCGGCAGTGAGCGCGCTTCGAGAAGGTGTTTGACCCTGCGCCGATCGAGGCGAGGGCGGCGCGCCGGGGCCGTTCAGACCGAAGGCTTCGGGCAAGGAGATCGACACGAGGCCGCGCGCCTTGAGGAGTGCGAGGAGTTCGGGCAGGACCGCCAGGACCACCGGCCGGCCATCGGGCGTCTTCGCGGGGGTGCCGTCGTGCAAGAGGAGCACGTCGCCTGGCGCCAGCCGGTGCGTCAGGCGCGCCAGAACTCCCTCTGGGTCGCCGCGCACGGCATCAAAGCCGCGCCGCGTCCAGGACATGTAGTACAGGCCCGTTTGCGCCATGACCCGGTCCAGGAAGGGGTTCCTCAGACCCGCCGGGGCCCGGAAAAAGCGGGGCGCCCGACCTGCAGCGCGCGCGATCGTCTGTTGGGCCGCGTCAATCTCGCGTCGCAGACGGCCCGGTCCGAAGCACGCGAAGCTGTAGGGATGACGCTGGCTGTGGTTTTCGACCGAATGGCCACGCCGGATGATCTCGCTAACCAGGTCCGGATGGGCAGCGGCACGCTCGCCGATGCAAAAGAAACTCGCCTTCGCACCGTAGGCGTCCAGTGCGTCGAGCACCTCGGTCGTGACTGCCGGGTCCGGCCCATCGTCGAAGGTCAGCGCGATGGCGCCACGCCCTGCGGCCACTGCCGGGAGCCGCTGGCGGTTCGGACCGAGGATCCGGCTGCGCGGCCAAAGCCCCGCGATTCCGAGGCTGACATGGTTGGCAAGCAGCACCGCGAGCACCCAGGGCCAGAATGCCGGAAGCGCCGCAAGCAGCGCCAGCGCGGCACCGTGCACTCCCAGGGTAGCCCAGAGGGCGGGCGCAGGCCGCCAAGGGTAGGGCGTCGGACCCTCAGCGGCAGGCGCAGATTCGGATCGCGTCGTCAGCATGATTCATCGAGAATGGCCATTCCTGGAGGCACGCGAGGAAAGGGTCTGCGCGCAAGTATGCCCGACCAAAGCTTAGCCCAGGTTGCCCAGTCATGCCCGCCCGGATCGGTCACGACCCTGGAGGGGAGCAGAAGCGGCGCGAGGAGCACTGAGTGGTCGCGAAAGCGATCGGCCAGCCCATAGCCAAGGAAGACCAACGGATTGGCGCTCTCGCTTGGGTGCTGCGCTCTGATCCAGGCCAACAGAGCCCGCTCGTCGTCTGCGGGCAGGCCTATCGGGGGCTGCCAGGACACGAGTCCGCCCGCTCTGAGAATGGCAGCGATGGTGCCGCTTGCGCCCAGGTACGGGGCCAGGAGGATGAGGCCCTCGAGCACGCCCGGATAGGCCTGTGCATAGAGGAGGCTGCCCATCGCCCCGAGCGACGCGCCGGCCATCCAGATGCGCCGGTAGCCGCGCTCACAGGCCGGCACGATCACCTCCTCATGCAGACGCTCGGTGAGCGTTCCGTCGAGATAGAGGTCCTGCTGCGCACCGACGGCAATGCAGTCGATCCATGGATGGCGCACAACCAGATCGGCCATGAGCCCATGACGACGAAAGCTCTCGGGTTCGTCATTCACGCCCGGCAGCATCACAACCAGGAGCCGCGTCGTGCCTTCCCGCAGGCCCGGATCGGCAATGATTTCCATGCTCACGCTCCAGCGGGTTCCGAAGCGACGCACAAGGCCGAGAACAGAAGGCATAGTACGGCCCCGAGTGCGACGGTCACACCAATCCCGTGCAATACCGGGATGACCGAGAACGACAGCGTGCCAAAGCCGATCACCGTACAGATGTTGGCCAGTGCGAGCGAGGCTACCGTACGCTCCTGTCGGTCGTGCGTGAACTCCTGACGCTCGAAGAACAAGGCGTAGTTCGAGCCGACCGCGACCACGAGCAAAAGACCCACCAGATGAAAGATCGTCAGACGCTCGCCTGCCGCGACGAGGACGGCGCTCGTGATGATGACCGCCGCTGCGAGAGGAGCCGTGACCTGCAGGCAACGGCGCAGATTCCGCAGACTCGCCGCAAGAAGGAGGACGATAACCCCGCAACCGAGAGCCGACAGGAGCTGTGCTTCGCGCAGATAGGTCTCGTAGAGTTGATCGGCCTCGGACTTGAGATTCAAGAGGACCGCGCCCGTACTCGCACCATCCGGCAGCGCATCCCGGAGGGCCACGCTGTCGCGCACGCCGTGCAGCGGCAGCATGGCGATCCAGGCTCCTTCGTCGTGGATCAGGAGCGAATCGAGTTTCAGCCCGAGTCCGGTTCCCTCAAAGCTTCGCCGGTCCAGGAGCGGCTCGCCGCGCGCCTTCTCTACATCAGCAAGGAAGGGCTCGAAAAGATCACTGCGAAACGGCTCGCCCGTCAACGCGCTCTGCAGATTGGCACGCAACACCTCTGTCGAGGGCAGCGCCGCTTGGCGCGCACGCTGCGAGCGCTGGCTGGGCAGGACGTCGGCCGGGGAGTCGTAGCCCTCGAGCGCACCATCGTGAATGAGTCCACGAAGTGGACCGCTGAGTGCTTCAGCCGCCTCGAGCGCCCCCTCCTCGCTCGCGTTGTGGATGACGAGAAGCGATCCCGCGTCCGGCGCGGCAATGTCGCTTCGCAGCGCCGCGTCCGTGTCTTGAATGTTCTGCGCGGTGGGGCTAAGGCTCGAGAGCCGATCGTCCCAGATGGGGCCGTCCCGGACCAGGAGCATGACGAGCGCGAGGGCCACAGCGAGCGTAAGGCCCACGCGCCAGCGCACTGTGCGGGCATCCAGCAGGCCGACCAAGGGTTTCAGGAGATGGGAGCCTGCTGCGGTGAAGCTACGGGGCATGAGTCTTGGGAGCACAAAGCGTGTCACCGCGACCGCCGCGATCAGACCGGCTATCGAGAACAGCCCAAGCTGGGCGAGACCGGTGAAGCTGGAAAACAACAGCGCAGAAAAGCCGCAGATCGATGTCAGCACCCCGAGCCGCAAGGTCGGCCAGATGCGCGGCAGGGTCAGATCGGGCGACGTGCCTGGAATGGTCTGGGTGAACAGATAAATCGCGTAGTCGACGGCCTCCCCGATGAGGGTCGCACCGAATCCAAGGGTGATGCCGTGGACCGAGCCAAATCCCAGACTGACCGCAGCGATGCCGGCGAGCGCGCCGCTGGCCACGGGCAAGAGTGCGAGAACGAGGACAGGGATCGACCGGTACACGATCAAGAGCAATATTGCCACGAGGCTCGTGGCGAGCAGCGACAGCCGCGAGGCGTCCCTCTTGATGCGCGCACGGGTTTCCACCGAGATCACTCCCGGACCGCTCGCAAGGAGTCTCGCACGTTCTGCGCCGAGCTCACTTTGCGCCTTCGCGAATGCGGCGAGAAGGGCACTCTGGGCCTGTTCCTGGCTGTCGAGGTCGAAGCCGGCGGCGCGCGTCTCGACGACGAGGAGCGCGCGCGCGCCGCTCGGGGCAAACCACACGCCCTGGTGCTTGATGGGCTGAGGGGTGCTCGAGAGGTGCTCGACCAGCCGCAAGAGCTCCTGGGTCGGATCGTCGGCCAGCACCCGCTTGGCCAGCGCCCCGGCGGGCGAGGCGAGGAGTTCGAGGTCGTTATCGAGTGCCGCGTGCAGCGCGGTGCTCTCGAAATGACCCGGCACGACCGCCGGACTCAACAGGTAGCGATGAGTCCAGAGCAGTTCGCGATCTTTGCCCTCTTTGGAGTCATCTCCGTTTTGGACCGAGGCAAAGCGTGGGTCACCGCCGAGATGCGCGGCAAGCGCTTTGCTCAGCTGAGCGAGCTGGTCCTGGGGCGCACCTTCAATGCCGATCAGAATCAGACGCGAGACGACTCCGTCGCGCAGCTGTTCGACCAGGAGCTTCTGGGTCGGGCTCGGCGAGCGCGGCAGAAACGCCGAGATGTCGGCCGTGAACCGGGACCGGCTGATGATGAGCCCGGCCGCAATCAGGCAGATGATCCACAGTACCAGCGCGAGCCTTTTCCTTGGGGCCGGCGGCGTCATGGGTCCCTCTGCACGGTCATGACCGAATGGTCGCCGTCGGCCTCCTGGATCTCGATCGTCTCGATCGTATCGTTGCTTCCGCTGATGGTGACCGATGCGACGAGCGCGTGCATCTTTTCGTCCAGCGGCACGAGTTGCAGTCGCCAACGCACGGCGTTACCCGACAACTCAAGACGGTAGAAGTGCTCGAGCGTGGCCGTGTCGCCGGCCAGTGTGGCCCGGATGCTCTCCACGAAGGCCCAGATCTCGGGATAGTCTGCAAGACTTAACGTGCGACGCTCGCGCCCGGCATTGCGCTCAAAGATCAAGCGGTCCTCGTCGACGACGAGGCGCTCGCTCTTGGGCGTCTCCGTGTTCTTCTCGAGGTGACTCGGTGCCGCATAGACAAGCGTACCCGAGATCTCCAGGGGATCCTTCAGCACACTCATGTACTTGCGTTCAACGAAGTGCGCGCGCGCGGTCTTGACCGCCGCGAGACTGGCCATCAGGTGCTCGATATCCCAGGTCCCCGCCGCCGCTGACGCAGCACCCTGGCATAAGCCGTAACCAAGGATGAGACAAGGCAGAACTGCAACTAGAGCCGAACGCTTACTGCCAGAAGTCATAGAAATTGAACCAGTTATAGGGTGCGAGCCGGCAATAATACTCAAGCCGCTCGGCATAGCGGGACAGGGCCAGATCGACCTGCACGCCGCGTTCGGAGCGCGCTCGTCCGCTGAGATCGGCAAGGAGTTCAAAATGGATCTCATAGCGGGCCTGACCCTGGTAGAGCCCCGCCATGAGGACGATCGGCCGCTTCAGCATGGCCGCGATCCGGAACGGGCCCAGGGGAAAGCTCGCATCCGCGCCGAGGAAGGGACGACGCACCTGCTTCTCGCCGAGGAGTGCCCGATCCGCAAGGAGCCCCACCAGTTCGCCCCGCTCGAGGCAGGCTTCGACCTTGAGCATCGAATCACAATGGCCAAGCCCGATGATCTGCTGGTCCAGGCCAGGCTGGATCGCGCCCAGGACGGCATTGAGCTTGCGCGCGTTCTCTTCATACATGACCAGATGGACCGGCCCGGTATTGCGTCGCCGGCCGAGCGCACGGACTGCCTCGAAGCTGCCCAGGTGGGCGCCCAGAAGCACGACCCCCGAACCACTGTTCAGGAGCGCCTCGACCTCCTGGGGACAATGAACCTTGATGTCGAAACCGGCATAGGCCTCGTTGAGAAAAAAAACGCGGTCAAGAATCGTCGAGGCAAAGGCATGATAGTGGCGAAACTGGTCGGCGAGCCCGGGCCTATGGCCGAGCACGCGTGCGAGGTAGCGCCTGGACGCACGCCTCGCGGCTGGTGAGAACGCGAGGAAGTAGAGGCTGATCGGGTACAGCAGGAGGCGCGCGGCGGGGCGGCCGATGGTCAGGGCAATCCAGACCATGAAGCGAATGACTCCCACGGAACTGCGCTCAGGACGGCCGCGCCAGTCCGGGTGTCCGGGCTCGTGCACGCTCACGGCTCGTGGATCTCGATGGCGCCCTGGAGCACGACACGCTCCCCGACATGACATTCAAAGCGCGCGCGACCGTTCTCGCGGGATCCCCAGTGAATCTCGAGAGTCTCTCCGGGACGGACCGGGTGGAGGAATTTCGCCGAGCTCAAGCGATAACCCATCGATGGACAGGTGCCGTGGCGCTCGAGGGTGGCGAACACCGCATCGAGAAGGACGGCACCCGGGATGATCGGGTTTCCCGGGAAGTGTCCGGCTGCCGTAGGGTGATCGAGGCCGAAGGACTGAGGCTGCCCGGGTCCCATTGGTCAGAGCGCTCCGGATTCGGTCACAAGGCGGGCGAGTGCGGCCTGCGGTAGCTTCCCCGTCGCGTTACGCGGCAAGGAAGCGACCCGGCACAAAGGTCGGGGGAGGAAGGCGCTGTCGATGCGTGCACGCAGGGCCATGAACAACTCCTCGTCGGAGAGGTCCGGTGCGACGACGAAGGCCAGCAGCCGCGTGACCCGATTCCCCGCCTCAAGGGGCATCACAAAGATGCCGTCAATGACGCCCGGGATTGAATGGAGCTGATGGTTCAGGTAAGCAAGCGAGGTGCGTTTGCCAGCGATGTTGACCAGATCTGCATGGCGTCCCTGGAGGAGAAAGCTGCCGTTGGGCAGCAATTCAATCTCGTCTTGCAGGAGCACAGGATCCTCAACAGATCCCCCGGACGCCACGACACCCGCCTCGCTCAGGGCGAGGCGAATCCCCGGCAAAGCCGACCAGAACGGTCCCCGCACGGTGCGGCGCACGGCGAGTTGACCTGCCTCCGTGCAGCCATAAATCTCCTGCAAAGGGGCGCAAAACCGGGACTCGGCCTCTTGCGCCAGTTCGTCCGCGAGGGGCGCTGTCGCGCACAAGATGAGATCGAGCGGCGGCAGGGTACCGGTCTCGGCAAGCAAGACGCGCAGGTGGACCGGAGTGGTCACGAGGATCCTGGGCCGGCTGAGTTCGGCTAAGCGGGCCGTGATATCCGCAGGGAAGAGGCGCCTGCTGCTGTCGAGCGCGAGGCCATGCTGGAGGGGCAAGAGTATGCTCGACTCGAGTCCGTACATGTGTTGCGCGGGGACGGTCGCAAGAAGGCTTGCGCCCTGCAGCTCCCTGATGCCCAAGGCCAGGCCCGCGGCGCGGCTTCCCTGGACGAGGGAGCCCCAGGTCTTGGCGTGCGGCTGGGGTGCGCCGGTCGAGCCTGACGTGAAGACATGGGCGACGACCTGCTCTGGCTGATACGCCGGGATCGCTCTGCGCGCGCTCCGGGCTCCCAGCGCCTGGATGCTCCGGCCCGCGCAGTGGCGCACCTCCCTGGCTTCGGACTCCGGATAGGCCACGCGGCGCAGCGCAACTTGGGCGGCCGCATGGTCTGCCAGACAATACAGGTCCGCATAGCTTGTCTTCAGGTTGGCGATCAAGGCGGGTGTCTGGTCAGGGGGCAAGAGCGTGATCTGACCGCGCGCGAGTGCGGCGGCGAGACCGACTGCGAACCGGTAGCGGTCCGTACACAGATTCAAGACGTACGCCGCCTCGGGCAGGCTGGCAGAGAGTAGGGCGACTTCGTCGAGAAACGGGCCCGCTGCGACCGGTTCTCGATCCGTGAAGCCGACGCTCGCATCGAGACGGTCTTCGCCCAAAAGCGGCAGGGCGCTCATGGCAGCCCTAGCCCTTTTCAATCGATGTCGGTTGGGCTTGGACCGCGCGTTCGGTAAAGGCCCGGATCATCTGGGAAATCGAGGGATGTCGGTAGTTTCGAAAATGCACCGTACGGTAGGCATACTCTGCCAGAAAGACGAATGCAATCAACGGTGCATTGAGCACGTTCACGAAAAGCGACCAGACCGCAACGGGCGCGGCGAGGAACAGCACGACTGACGCCACCAGTTGTCCCGCGAAAAATGCGGCCCATAAGGCCGTGACCCGGCGTGTGTAGCCGATCATCTCCCGAGGCAGCTCCGGATCGATGGTTCTGGCCAGCGTCGTGACCAAGGGCACGCGACCCGGCAGGAGCGAGCATCCGAAGAGGAACAAGAGGCCGGCGTTGATCAGGGCATGCGGTACGCCCGAGGCGGCGACTAAGCTCGTGTGGGCCGACTGCCAAGACCACGCCAGAGTGAGCGCGCCGGTCATCACGAGCGGCCAGCGGTACGGGGAAGTCGAGCGCAGTGCGAACACCACGCCAGCAAGAATGAGCTGCGCCGAGATCAGTACGGCCGCAACTTCCGCCCAGTGGCTCGAACTGGTGAGCGCTGCATGGGTGAGCCAGGGGAAACTCGCGACCAGGGTAGCCGCGATGAGGCGCCCCGTCCACGCCAGAAGGCGCACCTACTTCACCCGATTCTGCTGAATGTGCAGATTCAAGTCGCGCAGCGAACTGAAGATCTTCGGATTGTTCTCGTCGTCCGAGCGCAGTTTGAACCCGTAGGTCTTCGAGATCGCGAGCGCAATTTCGAGAATATCGAGCGAATCCAAACCCAATCCCTCGCCGTAAAGCGCTGCCAGAGGATCGATATCGGCTGGTTGCACCTCCAGATTTAAGGTGGCAACGATCAATTCGGCCACCTCGAGTTCCTGCACCGCCTGGACATTCAGATTGTTCATCCTCGTTCTGCAAGCTCTTGTTTTATGACCCAAATCTTATCTGATCCGGTACCTAACAACAAGGCGCCGGTCAGCTTCGCACCCGAACAGAGGGCGAAACTTTCTGTCTGCACCGCCCAAGTGGAAGCTGTGTAAGGTTCGCGCGGTGCGGCCGACCAAACCGAATCGTCGTTTGCTGTACGCCCGAAAGGACCCGCGCCATGAGGATCTCCAAGCGTTTTGGGGCACTAGTATTGTCAAGCGGTTTGGCACTCGCAAGCGCGGCCGCCGAGCCTGCGAGACCCTGCACAAAGCACAGTCCGGCCCATACGGTGGCCCTCCTGGAACTCTACACATCGGAGGGTTGCAACAGCTGCCCCCCGGCCGATTCCTTCGTGCGCAGCCTCTACCACTCGCGGTTTACGCCCGATCAGGTTGTACCCTTGTCGCTCCACGTGGACTACTGGGATTCTCTGGGCTGGCGCGACCGCTTTGCCACCGCCGAATTCACCCAACGTCAGTATTGGCTGTCCTCGACGGCGCACGGGCGCTCAGTCTACACGCCCGAGGTGTTCCTCGCCGGTCGCGAGGAACGGGACTGGCGTGATCGAGACTTCGAGAATGCCGTAGCCGCGATCAATGCGCGCGTCGCACGCGCGAGCATCGAACTCATCGAGCGGCCTGCGCCTGAAGGCAGCATCTCGGTCAGCGCAACCGCGCGCGTCGCGGCCGCGGAGAAGGGTGCTCCGCTCGGGCTGTACTTCGCAGTCTACGAGAACGATCTCGTCTCTGAGGTCAAGGCGGGAGAGAACAGCGGCGCGACGCTACGCCATGGTTTCGTGGTGCGCCAGTGGAGTCCACCCGTGCCGCTCGACGCAGAGGGCGGTGCGGTGCTGAATTGGGACAAGAGACTGCCTGCCGATGCGCACAGCGCGAGTCTGGGCTTTGTTGCGTTTGTCGAGAATACGCGCACAGGTGAGGTGCTTCAGACCGTTGCCTTGCCGGCCTGCGGCCTGCGCTAGGCCGCGGGCCTAAAAGCCGCTCGCCTGTCCGTCACGTCGTGAGTCGCTTGCCGCGACATAGCCATCCTCGAGATCGTCCGAGAGTCGCCAGATGAACTGGCCCGAACCGAAGTCCATGTAGGCGTCGGCGATGTTCTCGATAATGTGGCCGCGTTCGCGCAGCCCCGCAACGGTGGCCGCGGGCATCGTCGCCTCGCAGTCCACCGACATGCCCTGATTGACCTTCCAGCGCGGGGCATCACACGCCGCCTGCGGCTGTTGGCCGTAACTCAACATGCGCACCAGGGTCTGAATGTGCCCTTGGGGTTGCATATTGCCTCCCATGACCCCAAAACTCATTTGCGGTAGCCCCTGGCGGGTCAGGAACGCCGGGATGATCGTATGGAAGGGTCGCTTCCGCGGGGCCACCTGGTTTGGATGGGAAGGGTCGTGCGAGAATCCGTAGCCGCGATTCTGCAGCGACACACCCGTACCGGGCACGACGACCCCGCTGCCAAAGCCCATGTAGTTCGACTGGATGAAACTGATCATCATCCCCGAGGCGTCCGCGGCGGTCAGATAGACGGTGCCACCCGCTGGCGGCAGGCCATGCCGCGCCGTACTGGCGCGCTTTCGGTCGACGCGCCGCGACCGCTCGAGCAAATAGGCGTCGTCGAGCAACTGGTCTACGCCCACCTCGGTCATCGCAGGAGGATCGGCGACCCACCGGTAGACGTCAGCGAAAGCGAGCTTCATCGCTTCGATCTGCAGATGCTGGGAATCGACCGAGTCGACCGGGTGGTTCTCAATACCGAGTGAGCGCAAGATTCCCAGTGCCATGAGGGCTGCAATCCCCTGGCCGTTGGGGGGGATCTCGTGCAGGGTGTACCCGGCGAATTCCTTCTGGATCGGCACGACCCACTCACTCTGGTAGCTCGCCAGGTCGTCCAGGGTCATCGAGCCGCCATGCGCTGCGCTATGACGCACCAGCGCCTGGGCGATCTCGCCCCGGTAGAAGGCCTCACCCTGGGTCTTGGCGATGGCAGCGAGAGTCTTGGCCGCGTCAGAAAAGACGAAGCGCTCGCCCGGCACGGGAGCCCGGCCGCGTGGCATGAAGGCCTCAGCGAATCCGGGCAGGGCCGCCAGACCCGGAACCTGGGCCTGCCACTTGTGAGCGACGATGTTCGCCACCCCATGCCCCCTCTCGGCCAGTTCGATGGCCGGCTCGAACAGGTCCGCGAAGGGCAGCTTGCCAAAGCGTTCCGACAGGGCGACCCAACCCGCCACCGCGCCCGGTACGGTAACGCTGTCCCAGCCGCGCATGGGTGGGGTCGCACCATACTTTTTTTCGAAATACGCAGGAGTCCAGCTCGAGGGTGCATAGCCGGAGGCGTTCAGTCCGGTCAGGCCCTGACCGTCCCAAAGGATCGCAAAACAGTCGCTCCCCAAACCGTTGGAGACCGGCTCGACGACCGTGAGCGTGATCGCGCACGCCAGCGCAGCATCGACTGCATTGCCGCCCCGAGCGAGCATGCGCACGCCAGCCTGCGACGCAAGCGGATGGGAACTCGCAACGAGGTTGCGCGCAAACACGGGACTACGCAGGGTTGGATATGGATTGCGCCAGTCGAAGCTCATCTTTGTTCCCGGTCAAACCGATCGCGCAATATACCAATAATCGGCGCGCGAGGTGACCCTCTCCTACAGGGCTCTCCTCCAGGACCAGCGCCCCTGAAAGCGTCTAGAATAGTTGCGCACGGCGCAAAGGCGCCGCCGAAGCACCGACTCCTTCTCCTTCCGACTGGCACCCACATGACTCCACTCGACGATCTCGCGCTCAATACGCTGTTTCGCGACGCACGCACCCACAATGGCTGGTTGGACAAGCCCGTCACCACCGAGCAACTCCACGCCTTGTACGATCTCGTCAAGATGGGGCCCACTTCGGCCAACTCGAGCCCGGCGCGCTTTGTCTTCGTCACGACGCCCGAGGGCAAGGCCAAACTCGCACCGGCACTCTCGGCAGGAAATCTCGAGAAGACCATGAAGGCACCGGTGACGGTCATCGTGGCCATGGACATGACCTTCTATGAACATCTGCCCAAGCTTTTTCCGCACGCCGACGCCCGGGTCTGGTTCGTGGGCAACGAGGAGATGATTCGCATAACGGCCCTGCGCAACTCGAGTCTGCAAGGGGCGTACCTGATTCTCGCTGCCCGGGCTCTGGGTCTGGACACAGGTGCGATGTCCGGATTCGACGCCAAGAAGGTCGATGAGGCTTTTTTCGCCGGGACCTCGTTCAAGTCAAACTTCCTCGTGAATCTGGGCTACGGCGATCCCTCCAAGCTTTTTCTGCGCAGTCCGAGGTTTTCATTTGAAGAAGCTGCGCAGATCGTCTGAGGGCGCGCTCCCTGAGCTCACCACCGAGCGGCTCATCCTGCGGCATACGCGACCGACACAGGCGCTTCAGACCGCGGCCTTCTTTGCGCGCAATCGCGAACATTTCCAGCGCTGGGATCCGCCGGCACCGGCGAACTTCTACTCGCTGGAGTTCTGGCAGGGCAATCTCGCACGCGCCGTGGACGATTTCCATGCCGATCGTGCCGTGCGCTTTGATCTGCTTGATCTCCTGCGCAACGATGGGCTCGTCGTTGGGCGCATCGGATTCTCTCAGGTCGTGCGCGGCGCGTTTCAGAGCTGTATGCTCGGCTACCAGATCGACGCGTCCTATGAGGGCCGGGGACTCATGACCGAGGGACTGTCGGCGGCTATCGACTACATGTTTACGGTGCGCGGGCTGCACCGGGTGCAGGCCAATCATCTCGCGGAGAACGAGCGCAGCGCGCGGGTGCTGGCGCGCGTCGGCTTCGAGCGCGAGGGGATGGCACGGGACTACCTGTTCATCAACGGTCGCTGGCGGGACCACGTCCTCAATGCGCGGCTGAACCGCGAGTTTAACGCCGCGCGTCTGACCGAGCGGATCCCCGAGACCGGCACGACCTAGCGCCGCTCGTCGTATTGCGAGGGCTTCAGGAGGTCTTCGAGCAGTTCCTCGTTGTGCTGGCCCAAAAGGGGGGGTGCGAGCGCATAGACCGGGGGCGTGCCGCTCATCTTGATCGGATTGCCCACCAGTTTGACGGTGCCAGCCAAGGGGTGCGGCAGGTCCACGCGCAGTCCGCGTGCCTGGACCTGAGGGTTGGCGAACACCTCGTCGAGATTGTTGATCGGTCCGCAGGGAACGCCCACGGCCTCGAGGGCGTCGATCCAGGCGCGCTTTTCGCGTTGGATCAGGATCGCCTCCAACAGCGGGACCAGTTCCTCTCGGTTGCGAACGCGTTCGGGATTGGTCGCAAAGCGGGCGTCGCTCGCCAGCCCGGCGTGACCGAGGACCTCGCAAAACTTCTGGAACTGTCCATCATTGCCCACTGCGACAACGATATGCCCATCGCGGCATGGGAAGGTCTGATAGGGCACGATATTGGCATGGGCGTTGCCAGTGCGACCCGGCACACGTCCGGTGGCAAGATAGCTCGTATTCAGATTCGCGAGATTGGCGACCATCACATCCAAAAGCGCCAGATCAAGGTGTTGACCCTCTCCAGTGCGCTGACGGTGATACAGGGCCGAGACCACGGCCAAGCCAGCATAGACGCCGGTAAAGAGGTCCGAGATGGCCACGCCGGCCTTTTGCGGCCCTCCGTGTGCCGCGTCCTTCTCCCCGGTCACGGACATGAATCCCGAGAGGGCCTGGATGATGAAGTCGTAGCCTGCTCGATGCCTCCACGGCCCGGTCTGGCCAAAACCCGTGATCGAGCAATAGATGAGTGAGGGCTTTTGCACCTTCAACGAGGCGTAGTCGAGGCCATACTTGGCGAGTTGTCCGAACTTGTAGTTCTCGATGAGTACATCGGAGCGCGCCACAAGCCGCCTGATCTCGGCTTGTCCCTGGCGCGTCGAGAGATCGATCGTGACCGACTTCTTGCCCCGGTTGGCTGCCAGGTAGTAGGCTGCCTCACCGGTGTCCTGGCCGGCCGCATCCTTCAAAAATGGTGGACCCCAGGAACGGGTGTCATCCCCTGTGCCGGGGCGTTCGACCTTGATCACCTCGGCTCCCATGTCGGCCAGCAATTGGCCGCACCAGGGCCCCGCCAGAACGCGCGAGAGATCGAGCACCCGAACGCCGGTTAGTGCGCCCGGCAGTGCACCCGGTAATGAGCCGGTATGCGCGCCGGTTTGTGCGCCGGTTTGTGCGCCCGTTTGTGCGCCCGCTTGCGTTGCGGCTTGGTCAGCAGGTTCAGTCATCAAGGTCTCCGATCAGGGCTGGCTATAATCACGGCTTTGCAAACAGAAGGATACACAATGCGATTACCCGTTCTTGCACGGCTCGCCGGTCTCGTCTTGGGCCTGTGCAGCGTTCCCGTCTTTGCGGCTACCGAGATCGTGGTGTGGCACGCCATGAACGGCGTGGCCGGCGAGACGTTCGCAGACCTCGTGAACCGATTCAACACCGAGCAGAAGGCCGTGCATGTCACTCTCGAATACAAGGGGGACGCCAAGGTCACCGTCGATGCAGCGGCTGCCGCAGCCCATACAGCGCAGGCTCCTGACTTAGTCGAAGTTCAAGATGAAGTGACTGAGCGACTGCTCGCGGTACCGGGTGCGGTGCGCCCCATGTACGAGATCCTGCCCCTGGTCAAGTCGCCCGACTTCAATTTCCTCATTCCCTCGTCGGTGAGTTTCATGAAGGATGCGAAGGGTAGACTCTACGGATTCCCGTATCGCGCGTCGGTACCGGTTCTCCTCTACAACCGCGACGCCTACCAGAAATATGGACTCGATCCAGACCAACCCCCGCGCACCTGGCACGACCTGCAGAATCAGTTGGTCACTCTGCAGGCCCAAGGTTATGGCTACTCCTGCGCCTACACCACCAGTGAGCAGTCCTGGATCCATGTCGAGAATCTGGCGACCTGGCATGGCGAATCCTTCGCTTCGAAGAACAACGGTCTCGAAGGCTCCGGCGCGGTGTTGACGTTCAACGATCTGTTGCATGTGCGGCACATCGCGATTCTGGAGAGCTGGAGCAAGGCCAAGCTGTTCCAGTACTTCGGACACGAGCGCGAGGCTGACGAGAAGTTCACTTCCGGAGAGTGCGCAACCCTGACCACCGGCAGCGATGCCTTAGGTGAGGTCCTCGCGCACGCCACGTTCAAGGTCGGTGTGGCGCCCATGCCGTTCTACGAGGAAGGTGCGCATCAACCCAGCAACACCCTCGTCAATGGATCGGCGTTCTGGGCGATGGCCGGCAAGAAGCCTGACGAGTACAAGGCCGACGCCGAGTTCCTCGCGTTCCTGGCGACCCCGGTTGTGGCTGCAGAGTGGACCCAGAAGACCGGTGCCCTGCCTTTGACCACTGCGGCGTTGCGCGCCTCGGCCAATTCCACTGCCTACGCCAGCGCTCCGGGCATGGCCGGGGTGATGGAGCTGGCCGCGCTGCCCGGCGGGTCGGCCGCGCGGGGTGTGCGGCTGCCCAACTTTGACAAGGTGCGCGATGCGATCGATGCGGAGCTCGAAACCGTCTGGGCCGGACAGAAGCCGGCCAAGGAAGCGCTTGACGACGCAGTGCGCGAAGGGGACCTCGCCATGCACGCTCCCGTCCCACAGGCCAAGGCCCCGGCCAAGTCGGGCGAGAAGAAGCCAGCCAAGAAGGTGACGTGAATTCGCAGCGCTGGCCCTATCCGAGGGTGATCGCCCACCGGGGCGGCGGGGTGCTGGCTCCGGAGAACACCCTTGCCGCGCTGCGCGCAGGTTGGCGGCGCGGCTTTCGGGCGGCCGAGTTCGATGTGATGCTGGCGTCTGACGGGGTTGCGGTGCTGATGCACGATCCCGAGTTCGGCCGTACCGTAACCGGCGCGGGTCAGGTTGCCCAGACGCCGTCGGCCCTTCTGCAGAAGATGGACGCGGGCAGCTGGTTTGGCCCGACCTTCGCTGAGGAGCCCGTGCCGTTGTTCGAGGACGTGCTCGGGTTCTGCCGCGCTCATGGCATCTTCATGAACATCGAGATCAAGCCTGCCCCCGGCCACGACGAGCGCACCGGCAGCGTCGTGGCCCATCTTGTCGCGCGGTTCTGTGAGGAGACTCCGGAGCTCTCGCCAACGCCGCTCTTGTCCTCGTTTAGTTCGACCGCACTCGAGAGCGCCCAAAGGGCAGCCCCGCACCTTGCGCGCGGGCATCTGTTCGACAGGGTTCCCAAAGACTGGCGGTCCCGCCTCGAGGCCTTGGGATGCCGGGCTTTGCATTGCGACCATCGGTATCTGGTCCAGCAGGATGTGGACGAGATCAGAGCGGCCGGGTTTGGCGTGTTCTGCTACACGGTCAATGATCCCGAGCGGGCCCGCGAACTGCTGGCCTGGGGCGTCGATGCGTTTTGTACCGACAGGATCGATCTGATCGGTCCGGACTTCGGGGGCCGCAACCTTAGTTGATCGCGCCGTCCAGGCGTCCTTCGTCGGCCAGCTGGCGGATGCGCCGGATCGTGTCGATATCCGCCTCCTCATAGGCGCTCTTGCGAAAGTCGTCGTAGAGCGCGTCGACTGAGCCCTCTGCGGCGTTCGGGCCGCTGTCGTACTCGAAGCGAACGAAAAGCGCTCCCTTGGCAGGCTCCTCGATGCTCATTGTGAGCGTCGCCGCGGGCATCTCCGCTTGCGCCTGGGCGTCATAGCGGATCCACTCAAACGGCGCGAAGGTCACGCGATCAGTGATGCGCAACTCGCCGAAGCGAAGCTCGCGCCGCATCCCATCGGGTAGTCGTTCGATGATCTCGCACGAATCCAGGCCAATCACGAACGACACCGGATGCTCGGCCCGCCAGACCAGGCCGCGCCAAAGCTGCTCGCGCGTCAGAGGGTCGATCCAGGGACTCAAGGGATCGTTGATCTCGATCAGATGGTTGAATTTCATGGCTCGGTATTCAATAGTGCCTGAATCGATCTGGGCGTGCACCTCTCCTATTGAGCCTCGGGCCGGTCCTTGGAAAGCGTTCGCCTGACCGCTCGACGCCAGAGCTCGAGCTGTTCTTCAGCCCAGTCGCGCGTGGCAACCGGGGTGAAGATGCGATCGGTGGCTGCGGCGCGCCGAGTCGCCACGAGCGCAGGTGCGGACTCCCAGACGCCCAAGGCGAGCGCCGCCAAATCGGCGGCCCCGAGTGCCGTCGTCTCCTGGACGGCCGGCCGGACCACCGGCACACCGAGGAGATCCGCCTGGAGCTGCATCAAGAGATTATTCGCGGTCGCACCGCCATCGACACGCAATTCTGCAAAGTGCTGACCCGCATCGGCCTGCATAGCCAGGAGAAGTTCGGCCGACTGCAACGCGATGGCCTCCAATGCCGCGCGGGCGATATGCGCCCGATTGGTGCCGCGCGTGAGGCCCACGAGCGCGCCCCGCGCCTCGGTGTCCCAGTAGGGCGAACCAAGACCTGTGAACGCCGGCACCAGATGGACTCCCGCGCTGTCTTTCACACTCGCTGCGAGCGGCTCAACCTCGGCTGCGCTCTGGATGATCTGGAGTTCGTCGCGTAGCCACTGCACGGCCGATCCCGCGGAAAAGACGCTCCCCTCGAGCGCATATTCAGGCGCCAGAGCAGGCTGCGCGGCCGCGGTGGTAAGCAGCCCGTGGCGCGACTGGACCGCGAGGCCGCCGGTGTGCATCAACATGAAGCAGCCCGTTCCATAGGTGTTCTTGACCTGGCCGGATGCGATGCAGCCCTGCCCGAAAAGTGCGGCCTGCTGATCGCCGGCGACGCCTGCGATCGGCACAGGACCGCCCAGCCACTTGGGTAAAGCGACGCCGAAGTCGCCCGAGGAGGGTCTGACCTCGGGCAGGAGCTCCTTGGGAATGTCAAAGGCCTCTGCCAGATCGTGCGCCCAAGACCCTTCATGGATGTCAAAGAGCATCGTGCGCGAGGCGTTGCTCGGATCGGTCGCATGGAGCCCTCCGGTGAGTTTCCAGATGAGCCAGGAATCGACGGTACCGAAGGCCAACTCGCCCCGTGACGCGCGCTGCCGTGCCGACGGGACGGAATCAAGCAGCCAGACGATCTTGCTGGCCGAAAAGTAGGGATCGAAAACGAGGCCGGTCTTGCTCTGCACCGTCGGCAAGAGCCCCCGGTCCTTTTGTGCCGTACACCAGGCCGCACCGCGCCGGTCCTGCCAGACGATGGCATTGTGGATCGGATCTCCGGTGGAGCGCTCCCAGATCAGGGTCGTCTCGCGTTGGTTGGTCACGCCGATGCCGGCCAGGTCGGACGCGGCGAGTCCGGCGTCGCGTAGTGCCCGGCGCGCGCAGTCGAGTTGCGTCGTCCAGATCTCCACCGGATCATGCTCGACCCACCCCGGCTCGGGATAAATCTGGCGAATAGGCTGTTGGGCGATTGCGCGCACCTGGCCAGTTTCATCGAACACGATCGCACGCGAACTGGTCGTTCCCTGGTCCAAGGAGAGTAAGTAAGGCACGGATCCTCCAGAAATCGAGTCGGAACGGCTGCCGCAGGCCGTTCCCGGGTGGGCTCTGGCCAGGCCGCCTGGGGGCATGGCGTTATAATTCATTGGTTACCTGCACTGCAACCGCTTCGTTTAATGATGGGTCATCCAACTCGATGAAAGCTGCCGACATCCGCGAGAAGTTCCTGCGCTTCTTCGAATCGAAGGGCCACACCGTGGTGCGCTCTTCACCCCTGGTCCCTGCCAACGACCCGACTCTGCTGTTCACCAATTCTGGCATGGTGCAGTTCAAGGACGTCTTTCTCGGCACCGATCGTCGCAATTATGTGCGAGCCGTCTCCGTACAACGCTGCCTGCGGGCCGGGGGCAAGCATAACGACCTGGAAAACGTCGGTTACACCGCGCGCCACCATACCTTCTTCGAGATGCTTGGCAACTGGTCTTTCGGAGATTACTTCAAACGCGACGCCCTTGTCTGGGCCTGGGAGCTTCTGACCACGGTCTACGGGCTTGAGCCGGACAAGCTCTGGGCTACGGTTTACCAGACCGACGACGAGTCTTACGACATCTGGACCAAAGTCATCGGGCTGCCTGCCGATCGCGTCGTGCGCATTGGCGACAACAAGGGCGAGCCTTATGCCTCGGACAACTTCTGGCAGATGGCCGATACCGGGCCCTGCGGCCCGTCTTCGGAGATCTTCTATGACCACGGCCCCTCGGTCTGGGGTGGGCCCCCAGGCAGTCCCGAGGCCGAGGGCGATCGCTACATCGAGATCTGGAACAACGTGTTCATGCAGTTCGACCGCCAGATCGATCCACAGACCGGTGAGGCGGTGTTCCTGCCCTTGCCCAAACCCTGTGTCGACACCGGGATGGGGTTGGAGCGGCTGGCTGCGGTTTTGCAGCATGTCCACAGCAACTATGAGATCGACTTGTTTCAGCGCCTGATTGCTGCCGCAGCCCGCGAGACGCACACGGCGGATCTGAGCAACGACTCCCTGAAGGTCATCGCCGACCATATCCGGGCTTGCGCCTTTCTCGTCGTCGACGGAGTCATCCCGGCCAACGAGGGACGGGGCTATGTGCTGCGCCGCATTGTGCGGCGTGCGCTGCGGCATGGCCACAAGCTCGGTCAGAGCCAGCCCTTTTTCTACAAGCTCGTGGGCGATCTGGCCACCGAGATGGGCGCGGCCTATCCAGAACTCGCCGCGGATGCGGAGAGGGTCGCGCAGGTGCTCAGGCAAGAGGAGGAGCGCTTTGCGATCACGCTCGAGAACGGGATGAAGGTGCTCGAGAGCGCGCTCGCAGCGCTCGACCCGAATGCGGCGCGCGTGCTCGACGGCGAAACCGCCTTCACGCTCTACGACACCTATGGCTTTCCGGTCGACTTGACGGCCGATGTCGTGCGCGAAAGGGGCCTGGTGGTTGACATGGCCGGCTTTGATCGGGCCATGGGCCGGCAGCGGCGCCAGGCCCAGGCCGCGGGCAAATTCAAGGCGCTCGCGAGCCTGGACTACTCGGGTGAGAAGACACGCTTCGTCGGCTACGAGGTGTTAAGCGCTCCCGGACGCGTCGTCGCCCTCTACGTGGGTGGCCTGAGTGTGCCCCAGATTCTCGAAGGCGAGGAGGGGATCGTAGTGCTCGACACGACCCCGTTCTATGCAGAATCAGGCGGCCAGGTGGGCGATTCGGGCCGTCTCATCGGCTCGCTGGGCTCCTTCGCCGTAGTCGATACCCAGAAAGTGCAGGCCGACGTATTCGGCCACCAGGGCAAACAGGTCACCGGGGAGTTGCGGATCGGAGCCGTCGTCGAGGCCGAAGTCGATCGGGCGCGCCGCGCGCGCTCGATGCGCAATCATTCGGCGACTCACCTCATGCACAAGGCGCTACGCGAAGTACTGGGCAAACATGTCCAGCAGAAGGGCTCGCTGGTCGACCCCGAGAAGACGCGTTTCGACTTCGCGCATGACGCACCGATGACTTCCGAAGAGATCCGGCGAGTCGAGGAGCTGGTCAATGCGGAGATCCTGGAGAACGTCGCCACGCGTGCGGCGGTGATGAGCTACGACGAAGCCGTATCCGGTGGGGCGGTCGCGCTCTTTGGCGAGAAATACGGCGACGTCGTCCGGGTGCTCGACATCGGCAGCTCGCGCGAACTCTGTGGGGGCACGCACGTCGAGCGCACCGGGGACATTGGTCTGTTCAAGGTCACCTCCGAGACCGGCGTCGCTTCAGGGATCCGGCGCATCGAGGCCGTCACCGGAGAGGGCGCGTTGGCCCTTGTGCAGGAACTCGACACCCACGTCCGGGATGCGGCCGCGGCCCTGAAGACTGCGCCTGACGAACTCGCGTCCCGCATCGGCCAGGTCCTCGAACACGTCAAGTCTCTTGAGCGCGAGCTCGGTCGTCTGCAGTCCCGCCTGGCCGCCGCGCAAGGTAACGAATTGATCGAGCGCGCCGTCGACGTGAAAGGAATCAAGGTGCTGGCCGCGACCCTCGAGGATGCCGACGTGAAGACCTTGCGAGAAACCATGGATCGTCTGAAGGAGAAGCTCAAGACGGCCGCGATCGTCCTGGGCGCCGTGCACGACGGCAAGGTTTCATTGATCGCTGGCGTGACGGCGGATTCGGTTGGGCGCATCAAAGCGGGTGATCTCGTGAACTTCGTCGCGCAGCAAGTCGGGGGCAAGGGCGGAGGGAAACCCGACATGGCGCAGGCCGGCGGCAGCGAGCCAGGCAAGCTCAGTGCCGCCTTGGCGAGTGTCACGGACTGGGCCGAGGCCCGTCTGTGATGGGGGTGCGCGCTCGTGCATGAGCTCGTCATCCGCCGGGTCGAGGCAGACGACGCGGCTGCACTGGCGCGCGTACACGCTTACCCGAGCGTCGTCGCCAATACACTGCAGGTGCCTTTTCCGAGCGTGGCGAGCTGGAGCGAACGTCTGGCGAAATTTGGCAAGGAGGACATCGTGCTCGTCGGTGTCGCCGATGGAATGGTCGTTGCCAGCGCCGGACTGCATCTGAATGCGAGCCGCAGACGCAGCCATGCCGCCTGGCTGGGTATTTCGGTTCAGGACGATTGGCAGGGCCAGGGCATCGGCCAGGCGCTTTTGACTGAGCTCGTGCGATTGGCCGATAGCTGGTTGAATCTACAGCGCATCGAGCTGACCCTATTTACCGACAATCAGAGGGCCCTCGCCCTGTATCAGAAGTACGGGTTTGAAGTCGAGGGGACGCACCGCGCCTACGCGCTGCGCGAGGGGAGCTTCGAAGATGTTCTGATGATGGCGCGGCTGCACCCGGAACTGAAACGGCAGCGAATCCAACGGGAAAAGGAAGATCGATGAAACCCGCGGTGTTGGGCAGAGCTGCAGGCATGACGAGCGCAGTGCTGGTTCTGGCAAGCCTTGCCGGCTGTGGAACGGTCCTCGCCGCCGCCGACACGGTGGGGACCGTGGCAGTCGGTGCGGCCGGCCTTGCTGCAGATGCCGCGCTTGGCACGGTCAAGGTCGCCGGGCAGATCGTGGGTAAAGCCAGCGATGCCGTGCTCGACTCTTCGGCATCCCACTAGAGCGTCCCGTGACCGAAAGCGCCGCCTATCACTTTTGTCCGCGCTGTGCCCACGCTTTGGTCAGGCGCCTGAACGCGGGTCGCGAGCGCAGCCTGTGTCCCGACTGCGGCTGGGTCCATTGGGACAATCCGCTGCCGGTGCTCGCCGCACTCGTCGAATACGAGGGTAAGATCCTCCTGGCCCGTAACGCCGCCTGGGCCGAGCGCATCTTCGCCCTGATCACCGGCTTCATGGAACGGGGGGAAACTCCGGAAGAAGGGTTGGCGCGCGAACTCAAGGAAGAGACGAACCTGGACCTCCAGCAATCATCGCTCATCGGCGTCTACGAGTTCCAGCGCAAGAACGAAGTGATCATCGCCTACCACGTCGAAGCCACGGGGACGGTACAATTGAGTGAGGAACTGGTCGACTACCGGCTCGTCGCCCCGGAGCGCCTGCGGCCTTGGAGAATGGGCACCGGACTGGCGATGGCTGATTGGATGCGTGCACGCAATCTCCCGGTCGAATTCATCGACCTGCCTGCCCGGATCGAACTGCATGACCCTAAGGCCGATTGAGTTTGCGCCTGCTTGCGAGGAAACGAGATGTCGGTAATCGAATTTGACAAGGAAGTCGACGCCACGGGGCTGAACTGCCCGCTACCGATCCTGCGCGCGAAAAAGGCGCTCACGGACATGGAAAAGGGGCAGGTTCTGAAGGTCATCTCGACCGATCCGGGCTCGGTGAGGGATTTCCAGGCCTTCGCGCGCCAGACTGGCAATGAACTGCTAAAGCAGATCGAGGCCGAAGGGGGCTGGGTGCACGTCCTGCGTCGGCGCTAGGGACACGACGCGGGGGCGCAGCGTTGCGCTGCCCCCTATGCCGATCAATCGAGCGGTTCGACGAGATGGGCCCGTCCGGGCGGCGCGGGATAGGGTTCGGGCCAAAATTCGACCAGCTTTGTGATCTTGCCGTCCTGGATCGTGAAAAACGAGAGGGCCCGCGCAGACTGCACCCCGTCGGTGACAGTGACGTCTGAGACCGCTTCCCCGTCCCCGCCGACGATGCGGTTGATCGTGAAACGCCAGGGTCCCTTTGCCGGGTACTCGCGATTCATACGCGCGAACTGGCGCCCGCCACGGATGCGCTCCTTCGACTGCGGCCACTCCAATAGAAAATTCTCATCGAGGACTGCTCTGACCTGATCGAAGTCATTGGTCGCCATGAGCGACCAAAATTGGCGTACGACCTCGGTGGTGGCGGACTGGATCACAGGGCGAATCTCCTTGGGCGGTAACTCTCATCAGAGGCAACGCCTGAACAGTCTCGAACGCCCTGGGTGCGAGAGTACCAATCGGGGCAGGACCGGACCGATTTCGCTCTCGAAGATGTCACCGTCCCTGAGGTGAACACCCCGGACCCGGAGAAGGCCGCGCGCCGGGCGTGTGCTCTCCCGGGCTTGAAGGTCTTTAAGTCCAGGGTGGGAGCTTGGATCATTCGCTGTGCCGAGGGTTCTGCGCAGACCCAGGTTTGCGTGCTGCCCAAAAAGTGCAATCCCGATGAAGCCTCGCACCATGAGTTCTCGTGCGTCCTCATCTGGATTTCTCTCCGGGTCGGATCAGGCGCAGCCGAGCTTCGTGGCCTGCTCGCGCAGCTGCTCGCGCGTCGCGATGAACTGTGCGAGTCGCTCACGCTCCTGCAGGACGACTGCGGCCGGGGCGCGATCGACGAAGGAGGCATTGCCGAGTTTTGCCTCGGCCTTGGTGATCTCGCCGTCAATGCGAAGCCTTTCACGGCCGACGCGTTCACATTCAGCCTTCAGATCGATCTCGACTTCGAGCATCAGACTGTAATCGCGCACGATTTGGACCGGAGCGGCCGTCTCGGTCGGCAGCGCAGCGGCCACCGAGACATCGGACAGGCGCGCGAGCGCTTTCAGGTAAGGGGCGTAGAGCGGTACCTCGGCCCGCAGGGGCTCGCCCGCTGCAGCCACCACCAGGGGCACGCGTTGGCCAGGCGCGAGACCCATCGCACCGCGCAGGTTGCGCACCCCGTCGACCACCATCTTGAGCGAGTCGACCCAGCGTTCGGCTTCCGGATCGATTTTCTCGCTTTGGGCGACGGGGTAGGTCTGCACCATGATCGAGTCACCACGGACATCCAAGCTCCGGCCGGCAAGCGGCGCAACCTTCTGCCAGAGCTCTTCAGTGATGAAGGGAATGATGGGGTGAGCGAGGCGCAGCACGGTCTCGAGAACCCGCAAGAGGGTGCGGCGCGTCGCACGCTGCCGGGCTGCATCGCCGGTCTGGATCTGGACCTTGGCCAGTTCGAGATACCAGTCGCAATACTCGTCCCAGACGAACTGATAGATTGCCTGGGCGACGTTATCGAAGCGGTACTGTGCAAATCCGTCGGCAACCGCACTCTCGGTGCGCTGTAGGAGACTCACGATCCACCGATCGGGGGGGCTGAAGTCGAGACCGTCGCCCTCCGCGCGCGCGCCGGCTTCAGGGTCGGACAGTCCGCAGTCCTGGCCCTCGGTGTTCATCAGCACGAAGCGCGTCGCATTCCACAACTTGTTGCAGAAGTTGCGATACCCTTCACAGCGCGACAGATCGAAGTTCAGGGTGCGTGCGAAGGTCGCCTGCGAGGCATACGTGAAGCGCAACGCATCGGCGCCGAACGAGGGGATGCCCTCGGGATAATGGCTCTTCAGGTACTTGGCGACTTTGGCCTTGTGGCTCTCGAGCATGAGCCCGCGAGTCGACTTCTCGAGCAGCGCATCCAAGGTCGTGCCGTCGATGAGATCGATCGGGTCGAGCGTGTTGCCCTTGGACTTGGACATTTTCTGTCCTTCGGCATCGCGCACCAGGGCATTGATGTAGACATCCCGAAACGGTACCTGGTCGGTGAAATGCAAGGTCATCATGATCATCCGGGCCACCCAGAAGAAGATGATGTCAAAGCCCGTGACGAGGGTCGAGGACGGCAGAAACAGTTCGAGCTCCGGCGTCTTCTTGGGCCAGCCCAGCGTGCTAAAGGGCACGAGTGCCGAACTGAACCAGGTGTCCAGGACGTCCGG
Source organism: Rhodospirillales bacterium (assembly GCA_903970305.1). Classification (GTDB taxonomy): domain Bacteria; phylum Pseudomonadota; class Gammaproteobacteria; order Burkholderiales; family Burkholderiaceae_D; genus BOG-994. The sequence goes on from CAJCID010000008.1 coordinate 28,496, forward strand.
GTCGCGCACGAGAGGACCTGCATCTTCTGCCTGAAGGGCCTGGGCCTCGGCCTCTTTGGCGCTACGCGCAACATAAATTCGGCCCGACGCGCTATGCCAGGCAGGAATCTGGTGGCCCCACCAGAGCTGGCGGGATATGCACCAATCCTGGATGTTCTCGAGCCAGTGGTTATAGGTGCTCGTCCAATGCTCTGGATGAAAGCGGATGGCGCCGCTCGCGACCGCCTCGAGCCCGCGCTCGGCCAAGCCGTCCATCTTCACGAACCACTGGTCGGTGAGCATCGGCTCGACGATCACCTCGGTGCGCTCCGAGCGCGGTACCTTCAGCTTGTGCGGTTTCTCCGAGACCAGCAGGCCTTGCTGCGCCAAATCCGCGAGCACGCGCTGGCGCGCCTCAAAACGGTCCAGCCCCCGATAGGCGAGGGGAGCCGCATCATTGATGCGGGCGTCGAGCGTGAAGATGTTGATGGCCTCAAGACCGTGTCGCTGGCCGATGGCCCAGTCATTCATGTCGTGGGCGGGCGTGATCTTCACACAACCGGTGCCAAAAGCCGGATCGACATACGCATCGGCGATGATGGGAATGGTCCGCTCCGACAGGGGCAACTGGACTCTCTTGCCCACCAGATCACGGTAGCGGGGATCGTCGGGATGCACGGCGATAGCCACATCACCAAGCATGGTTTCGGGTCGGGTGGTCGCGATCACGAGCGAACCCTGAGCCCCATCGAGGGGGTAGCGGATCTCCCAGAGGGAGCCCTGCTCCTCCTCGCTTTGTACCTCCAGATCGGAGACTGCCGTGCCCAGAACGGGATCCCAGTTCACGAGACGTTTGCCCCGATAGATGAGTCCCTGCTCGAAAAGCCGCACAAAGACTTCGACAACGGCTTCGGACATGCGCTCGTCCATGGTGAAGTAACCGCCGCGTTGGCCTTCGGTATCGGCAAATTCCCAGTTGCACGAGCTGCCGAGCCGGCGTAGCTGGCCAGTGATCGTCGATCCGGACTCTTGCTTCCATTCCCAGACCCGGGCGACGAAGGCCTCGCGACCCAGGTCGCGCCGGTTCTGACCGGCATCCTTGAGCTGTCGCTCCACCACGATCTGCGTGGCGATGCCGGCGTGGTCCGTGCCGACTACCCAGTTGGTGTTGTCACCTTTCATCCGGTGATAGCGAATCAAGGAATCCATGAGGGTCTGCTGGAACGCGTGGCCCATATGGAGCGTTCCGGTCACGTTCGGCGGGGGCAGCTGGATGCAATAGGCCGGGCGCGTGCGCTCGGTATTCGAGCGGAAATAGCCCCGTTCCTCCCAGATGGGATACCAGTACGCCTCGATGGCTCGGGGATCGAAGCTTTTGGGCAGTTCTGTGGACGGTTGCGAAGATGTGGACATGCGCTTGCTACAAATCGGGGATCGGACCCTCCATTCTAAGGGCTCTTGCGCCAGTGTTGTCCGCCAGGACGCCAAGAGTGCAAACGGCTCTGGCAGGCGTTGCGGTGGCCGGATTGCGCAAATCCGCCCGAGAGGGCCACCCCGGGGACCCAATCGCAGGCACGATAAGGGGGCCCGCTAGGGATCATCTGCCACCGCACGATCGGACTCTGCAGAAAGATGACTGCCTGCAGGCGCGGACGAAATTAGCTCAAATGTGTCATGGAGAAGCTCCTCCTTACTCGGGAAAATAGGCCACGGCTGGCCTGACGCGATCTTGGACAAATTGACTCGATTCCAGGAACAAGAAGGGTCTGCTCGCACCGCCGCAGCGTGGATCTGGCCGCGGTCCGACACCAATCCGAGCGGAGATGATGTGACAGATGACAACAAAGCAGGCAAGACGGGCACCGCAGTGATCGGACGCGTGTTACGCGCGGGTCCGCTGGCACAGGTTCCGATACGCGCGAAGGAACGCCCGGCGCTGCGCAAGCTCTGGGTCGATGCGGTCGAGGCGGCCCTCGACCTCGAGACTCCTGGAGACTTCATGTCCTGGCTGCACGAGTTCGTCCGACCGGTTCTGCACTACGAATTCGTGGTCTGCGGGACGGGGGTCTTCTCGCCTCACTCGGTTCTGACGGATCGCCTTCTGGTCAGGGGTTTTCCGCGGCCGGCGCTCGATGTCCTGCGCGATGCCCAGGGAGTCATTACGCTGCCCCGTGGGCGCCGGCAGCGCGAGCGCATCCTGCGCCCGGTGGAGCTGAGAAGTCTCGAAGAGGAAGTGGGGCGCCACCGCGGACCGTCGCAATCCGGGGTGCTTGGGACGCTCGCGGTCTTGGACCGCGCCGAGGTGGGCTGTCGCTTCGGTAGTTACTTCCTGTTCGGCAGGCTGCGTGATCTACCCGGACCGAGCCAGCAGTACTTCGCAGGTATTCTGGGTCCGATCATGCACGCGGCATTGGGTCACACCCTCGATGCCGAGCCGGCCCTGCGACCGAAGCTGTCTGCCGGGGTGCGCCTGACCCGGCGCGAGACCGAGCTTCTGGGCGCGCTCGTGGCTGGGCAGACCACTCCGGAGATCGCCGCGGCGAGCCATCGCAGCATACACACCATCTCCAATCAGATCCGGGCGATCTTACGCAAGCTCGATGCAAGCACGCGCACCGAGGCGATTGCTTTGGCCTTGAGTCTTGGGCTCGTGCGTCCGCAGCGCAAGCCTGACGCGACGCGCGTCATCGCCGCGCAGGTCCTGGCGCTCTATGAAGTTGCAAGGCCCTCTTCACCGCCTGCTGCGCGTAACCCCTGCGGTAGTGAGGGCTTCCCCGGTCTCGTCATGACGAAAGCAGCCCACGAAATGGTCATTGACGATACCCACGGCCTGAAGATAGGCGTAGACGATGGTCGAGCCGACGAATTTGAACCCGAGCTTCTTTAGGTCTTTCGAGATCTGATCGGAAAGTGGCGTCGTGGCCGGGGTCTCTCCGGTCTTCTTCCAGCGGTTTCGGATGGGTGCGAAGTTGACGTAGGACCACAGAAAGGGGTCTAGACCTCCCGATCGCTCACGCAACTCGAGATAAACGCGTGCATTCTGGATTACCGCTGCGACCTTCAATCGATTTCGGATAATGCCCGAATCCGCCAGCAGTGCCGCAACCTTCTTGTCCCCATAGCGCGCGATCTTCTCGGGATTCCAGCCGTCGAAGACCTTGGCGTAATGCGCCCTCTTGTTCAGCACGGTCTCCCAACTCAGCCCCGCCTGTGCGCCTTCCAGATTGAGCATCTCGAACAGACGCGTCTCGTCATGGCACGGCGTCCCCCATTCCTCGTCGTGGTACTCGACATAGAGGGCGTTGCGGGGATTGACCCAAGCGCAGCGCACGAGCGGCATCTCGATCTTCGTCGAGGAGGACAGTGGCGCCATCGGCGCTAGGGGCGGTTCGCCCGGATCCGTGAGATTTCCTGGGCCACGGCACGCTGCACGGCATCCTTCAATGTCTCGCGCACAGAAAGCTTGAGTTCCTCGCCAAGTCCGCTTAGGGCCTGCTCCAATAGCGAGCCGACCGTTGCGCGCAGGCGCTGATCGATGACGGTATCGATGCGGGATTGTAGACTGCGCAGGATCCTCTCGGTCACCTGGGTCTCAAGCGCTGCCAGGGCGGCGCTCGGGATGGTCTCCTTGGCGCCAGCACCATGCACTGCAGCACCATGCGCTGCGTTGCCCGCCTGGATCGGGCTGGCCGCCACAGCCACCGGGGGCGCTGCCACCGGAGCCGGGGCGATGACGGGACGCTCCGGGTGGGAGCCGCCCGCGCCTGGCGTTGTGCGCATACCGCTTGGAATCTGTCCCGGCACCAGGATGTCGGTCAAGACGGGCAATTCCTCGGGCGGGAGGTTCTGTATCGGGCTCAAGCGCGTGCTCCGGTGATGTCGTGCGATGTCAGGGGATAGCCGCGCTCCTTGTAAAACTTCCAGCGCGCGCGCGCGGCCAAACGGTCGTCCTCGTCGGACGTCACGACCTCGATCAAGCGCTCGAAACGACTGAAGAACTCACAACCTTCGCCGTCCAGATTGACAAGAACATCGTGATGAGCCGTGGTCGGTGCCACGTCGGTCAAAAGGATCGGGGTTTGTGCGGCGAGCGGATCGGCGGCGAAGCAATGCGGCAGGAAGTCCAGCGACGTGAACGTCCACAGTTCCCGATCCAGATCAGCAAGAAGTTTGTGATCGCGACCGAAAATGACGAGCTGACTTCCCGAGCCGTGCGCCTTGCGGACCAGCCGGCAGATATAGCCAAGCTTATCGGGGGCGTTGAAATGAAAGTCGATCCGGGTCATGGCAGGCCACCGGTTGACACCGATCTTGATCGAGATTCCGTTTGCGAGCGCTGGGCCACGACACCGTCCCCGTGATGCCGCGTTATTGGACCCGGCTCTTCAGGAACTCGGTGAGCAAGGGTACCGGACGGCCCGACCCCCCCTTGGCTGCACCGCTCTTCCAGGCGGTACCTGCGATATCCAGATGGGCCCAGCGATAGCTCTTGGTGAAACGGGCCAGAAAACAGGCTGCGGTGATGGCGCCACCCGCGCGGCCACCGATATTGGCCATGTCGGCGAAGTTCGACTTCAGCAAATCCTGGTATTCCTCCTCGACCGGCAGACGCCACGCGGGATCCAGTGCGCGCTGTCCGGCGGCAAGGAGTTCGTCCGCCAGGGCATCGTCAGGCGAGAAGAGCCCGGAATTGATGTGGCCCAAGGCCACCACGCAAGCGCCCGTCAGCGTGGCGATATCGATGACGGCGGCTGGCTTGAATCGGCCGGCATAGGTCAGCGCATCGCACAAGATGAGCCGGCCCTCGGCGTCGGTGTTCAAGATCTCGATCGTCTGGCCGGACATGCTGGTGACGATATCGCCCGGTTTGATCGCGCCGCCCGAGGGCATGTTCTCGCAGGTCGGAATGACTCCAACCACATTGATCTTCAGCTTCAGTTCAGCGATGGCGCGCAGGGTGCCCAGTACCGAGGCTGCGCCACACATGTCGAATTTCATCTCGTCCATCGCTTCGCCAGGCTTGAGCGAGATGCCGCCCGTGTCGAAGGTGATGCCCTTGCCAACCAGTGCGATCGGGGCTTGTTTCGCCGCTGCGCCCTGGTAGTGCAAGACGATCAGTTTCGGAGGCTCATCAGAGCCTTGCGAGACCGCGAGAAAGGATCCCATCTTCAGGGCCTGCATCTGCTTGCGCTCGAGCACCTCGACCTTCATCTTCCAGTCACGCCCCAGTTTTTTCGCGGTTTCGGCGAGATAGCTAGGAGTACAGATGTTGCCCGGAAGGTTACCGAGGGTCTTGGTCAGATCGACGCCGTTGGCGAGTGCGACACCTTCGGCCACACCCTGACCGGTTTCCTTCGAGGTGCTCTTATCAACTGGGAAGATGACCTTCTGGAGTCGGATGGGATCTTCTTTCTTGCTCTTGAGTTGATCGAACCGATAGACCGATTCGCGCGACAGGCAGACTGCGGTGCGGACGTTCTCGAGGAGACTGCGGCCCGGCACCGGGACTTCGGCCAGTGTGAACAGCAGATCCTCTGCGCCGGTCGCGATCACGCCGCGCAGCGCCGCGCGCACCGCCTCCGTGTACGCCTTCTCACCCAATTCGCCGTGTTTGCCCAAACCGACGAGAAGCACGCGCTCAGCCTGGATCCCGGTGAGTCCCGTGAGGAGCAGGGACGAGCCGCGCACGCCGCGTTGATCGCCACGCTTGATGGCCTTCGAAAGATTGCCGCCCGAGGCCGCATCGATGCTGGTGCCCGACGGGGTAAGTTTGCCATCCGCATAGACGCCGACCACAACGCAGGAGGATTTGAGTTTTTCCGGGGTTCCTGCTTTTGTGCTAAATTCCATTGAGTTTCCAAAGAAGACGATGTGTCCGCGGATTATCTTTGATGCGCGGGTAGTAAGTCAAAGCTTGCATCCCGTCTTCGACGTCCAAGGACCCTACCGAAGCGCGGGCCTATGATCTTCAAACGCTCGCTGGTGCGAGAGCTGGCCAACGCAGCCAGCGCGATATTCATCACCCTGCTCACGATTGTCCTGACTTTCGCGCTGGTGCGCCTTCTCGGTCAGGCGGCTTCGGGCCAGGTGGCCAATGAGTCCGTGCTTGCGCTCATCACGTTTGCTGCGCTGAACAATCTGCCGGTCCTTCTGCAATTGACCGTGTTCATCGCGATTCTTCTGGCCTTCACACGCAGTTATCGTGACTCCGAGATGGTGGTGTGGCTTTCCGCAGGACTCGGATTGACGCGCTGGCTGGGACCGGTCTTTCGCTTCACCACGCCGGTGGCGATCATGGTCGCGGTGTTATCGTTGGTCGTCACGCCCTGGGCGAATCGCCAATCGAGTGAGTTTCGCGCGCGTTTCGAACAGCGCACCGACGTGGCCCGCGTCGCGCCCGGTCAGTTCCGCGAGTCGGCCGATGGCGACAAGGTGTACTTCATCGAGGGCTACACGGGCAACCGCGGCACGGTCGGCAATATTTTCGTGAGTTCACTGCAGCACGGTCGCTTAGGCGTCATGGTGTCGCAGACGGGCAATATCGAGAGGGCCCCGAACGGCGACGAGTTTCTGGTGATGCGCAACGGAAGGCGCTATGAAGGGACCCCTGGACAAAGCGACTACAAGGTCATGTCCTTTGATCGCTATGGCGTGCGGATCGAATCCCAGCCGGTCGACTTCACGACCGACGATTCGATGAAGATCCGCTCGACCCTGGAGCTCTTCGCACTCCAGACGCCGCGCGCGCTGGGCGAACTGGTCTGGCGCATCGGCCTGCCCCTGTCCGTGTTTTGTCTGGCCCTACTGGCCATTCCCCTGTCGTTTGTGAATCCCCGCGCGGGGCGCTCGGCCAATCTGATGATTGCGCTTCTGGTGTACTTCACTTACACCAATGGCTTGACTCTTGTGCAGAATTACACGACCCAAGGTCGGTTGTCGTTTTCGATCGCCTGGTGGATCGTCCACCTGGTGGTCTTTCTGATTGCGCTGACGATGCTGGATTGGCGCAATCGCCTGCATCGGCCATGGCGTTCCTGGATGAACATGCTGCTGGTACGTCTTAAGGGAGCGACGTGAAGATCCTGATCGTCCAGCGCTATCTGGCCCGCGAGATACTGGTCGCCGTGATCTTTGTGCTGATCGCCTTTCTTGGCTTGTTCGCTTTCTTCGATCTGGTGGCTGAACTAAGCGATGTGGGCAAGAACGGTTACCGGATCGAGCAGGCTGCAGTCATCGTGCTGTTGGGCCTGCCCGGGCGCGCCTACGAGCTCCTGCCGATCGCATCACTCATCGGCACGATCTATGCCCTGGCCCAGCTTGCCTCGCATTCGGAGTTCACGATTTTGCGTGTCGCGGGGCTGTCCACCAGCCACGCCGCGCGTATGGTCCTGTTTCCGGGACTTGCCTTGGTCTTGCTCACCTATGTGCTCGGCGAGCTGGTGACACCGCGGGCCGAGACGGCGACCCAGCGCTTTCGTGCAAAGATCGCCCGAGGCACGCTCGCGCAGGGTTTTCGCACGGGCCTTTGGGTCAAGGACACAGGCGTTGGCTCGGATGGGGGTAAGCTCGTGCGCTTTGTGAATATCGGCGAAGTCAAACCGGACAACAGTCTCTCAAGGGTGAAGATCTACGAGTTCGACGATGCGCTCAAGCTCCAGTCGATCAGCCTGGCTGCGGTTGGCGAATACCTGCCACCGGCCGCCTGGCGTCTTAAGGACGTGACGGAGACCCATTTCATCGACTCGAAGAAGACCGGATCGCCTGACCAGATCGTCGTGTCACAGGAGGGCCAGCGCCTGTGGCTCTCGGAATTGAACCCGGCGATCCTCGGCGTACTTCTGGTCTCGCCCGAGCACATGGCGGCCCTGGACCTGGACCACTACATCCGGCACCTGGAGGACAACAAGCAGACTGCGAACCGCTACCAGATCGCCTTCTGGAAAAAGATCATCTATCCGTTCGCCGTACTCGTGATGATGGCGCTCGCGCTGCCCTTCGCCTACCTGCATGTGCGCGCCGGTGGCACGAGCCTGAAGATATTCGCGGGCATCATGATCGGGATCGGTTTCTATCTGCTCAACAGCCTGTTCTCGCACCTGGGACTGCTCAACACCTGGCCGCCGATCGTATCGGCGTCGCTGCCAAGCGCAGTCGCGCTTGCCGCGGCGCTGGTTGCCTTGCGCCTGGTCGAGCGCACCTAGGCCGGACTTTCACATGGACCAGGGCCTCATCCTGTTTGCGCATGGCGCTCGCGATCCGCGCTGGGCCGAGCCGTTCGAGCGCCTGGCAGTGCGGATCGGCGAACTGGCGCGGAATACGAGGATCGCTCTCGCCTATCTGGAGACGATGCAACCCAGTCTCGCGGCGGCTTGCGCGGACCTGATCGCCCTGGGCTGTGAGGAACTGGTCATCGTGCCGATATTTCTAGGTCAGGGCGGCCATGTCCGGCTCGATCTGCCCGAGCAGATCAAGGCTGTGCGGCAGGCGCATCCCGGGATTTCGATCAGGGCGAGCGCGGCCGCCGGAGAGGACGCTGGCGTGATCGAGGCGATTGCGAAGTATTCCCTGGCCCAGCTTTCCCGAGTCAATCCGCAGGAACCTTGAACAAGGTGGGCCTCGCCCCTTGTCTTGGACAACAAATCTCTAGACGGAGCGAAAACGATCCGCTAATATCCAGCACACTTTTGGCGCGTTGATCAAACAAGACTGCACAGGCATAGTGCGCGCGACGGAATGACACGGAGGAGGAGGGGCGGCTTAGGCCGCCGCTTTTTGGGCGCGCAGCTTAACCGCTGCGCGCCTTTTTCTTGATGCGAAGCCGATTGCGAAACGGCGGCCCGGCACCAGCTCATCCTCACTCGTGTTTCGATCGGAAGCTGTCATGGCACTCCTTGCAGGTCTTGGCGGTATCACCGAAGGCGGCCTTGATGGCCGCCCGATCCCCCTCCTTGGCGAGGGCGGCAAGCTTTTCGGTCTGCGAGACGAGCTGATCCTGAAGCTGCTTGAACTTCACCGGATTCTTCCAGATTTCCGGCTTGGCGTGCGAACCGGCGTCCGACCCGACAGGGAAGGCGCCCCAGGGTAGCTTCGCCATCGTTGCGACCAGATTGGCGTTGGCGGTGACTTCGGCCGCATCAAAGGCGATCTCGCCCTTCAAGGCGCGGCTGATGAGGGTGAAGTGATGACTCATGATCGAAAACGCCCCCTGGCGGTAGTCGATGGCATCGCCGACTTTGGTGAATTGCGCCTCGGCCGCAAAGGCGACCAGGGCGCCCGAAAGCACCGCAATCACCGCCGTTTTTCCATTCATCGTCACTCTCTCCATGGAAGTCCTCTTTCGGCACGCACCGTTGGCCTCGAGCCCCGGAAGTCGTGTCTTGTGGCTAGCGTACTTGGGCGGCAAGTTCCGCGGCAAGTCCGATGTAAGTCGCAGGCGTCAAAGCAAGCAGGCGTTCCTTCTCGGGGGCCGGAATCGCCAGCCCTCGGATGAAGTCCTGCAGCGCCTGCCGCGAGATCCCTTTGCCCCGCGTGAGTGCCTTCAGCTGCTCGTAGGGATTGGCCACGCCGTGGCGGCGCATGACCGTTTGCACGGGTTCGGCGAGCACCTCCCAGCTGTCTTCCAAATCAGCGGCGATCCGCTCGGTATTGACCTCGAGCTTTGACAGGCCGCGCGCGCAGGCCAGGATCGCCACGAGTGTGTAACCGAAAGCGACGCCCACATTGCGCAGCACGGTCGAATCGGTCAAGTCGCGCTGCCAGCGCGAAATCGGCAGCTTCTCCGCAAGGTGCCGCAAGAGGGCGTTGGCCATGCCAAGATTACCCTCGGAGTTCTCAAAGTCGATCGGATTGACCTTGTGCGGCATCGTTGAGGAGCCGATTTCGCCATCCTTTAGCCTTTGCCGGAAGTAACCGAGCGAGATGTAACCCCAGAGGTCCCGATTCAGATCGATCAGTATCGTATTGGTGCGGGCAAGGGCGTCAAACAGTTCGGCCATCCAGTCATGAGGCTCGATCTGAATCGTGTAGGGGTTGAAGACCAGGTGCAGCTTGTCTTCGACCACCTGGCGCGAAAGCGCCTGCCAATCGATCTCCGGGTAGCCTGCAAGATGGGCATTGAAATTGCCCACGGCCCCATTCATCTTCGCTAAGACTGCGACGTCGGCGATGCGCTCGAGCGCTCCGGACAGGCGCGCAGCGACATTGGCCATCTCCTTACCGAGCGTCGTGGGTGTCGCGCTCTGGCCGTGCGTGCGCGAGAGCATCGGCACCCGCGCATGGCGATGGGCCAGTTCCACCAGCTGCGCGCGGAGCGCGCGCAACTCCGGCAGAAGCACCGTATCGCGTGCCTTGCTGAACATGAGGCCGTGGGCCGTGTTATTGATATCCTCGGAGGTGCAGGCGAAATGGATGAATTCGGCCGCGGCCACGAGTTCGGGTAGGTCTTGGGTCTTCTCCTTGATCCAGTACTCGACCGCCTTGACATCGTGATTGGTGACGGCCTCGATCGCCTTGATGCTCAGCGCATCCGCGTCGGTGAAGGTTTCCCAGAGCGCCACAAGGCGTGCCCTCGCGTCGGCCGAAAAGGGTCCGAGCTCCGGCAGCCCCGCCTCCGAGAGGGCGATGAGCCAGCTGATCTCGACCTGCACGCGACAGCGCATGAAACCGGCCTCGGACAAGAGGGGACGCAACGCCGCCGTCGAGCGCGCATAGCGGCCATCGAGGGGCGAGAGGGCCGTCAGGGCGAAAATCGCTTCGGGGGATGTCTGGCTCATGCGTGCATTCGGGGACCAAAGAGAAATTCTAGCATCGAGCGCTGTCAACCCCGTGCTATGGCGTGCACGCGACACTCGCCCGGAAAACCCGATGCTATACTCTGCCCCGCCTTGACCTCAGGTTCGGGTCGCAGGTCATTTCCTCTTCCTCCCCCTTTGATCATGCTGCACCCATCTTGATGAAACTGATTGGATCCCTCGCCAGCCCGTACGTGCGCAAGGTACGAGTCGTCATGGCCGAAAAGAAATTGGATTATGAGTTCGTGCTCGAGGATGTCTGGGCGGATGGCACGACCATCGGTGACGCCAATCCTCTGGGCAAGGTGCCCACGCTCATCATCGAGGAATCCGGCGCCGTGTTCGACTCGCGCGTGATCGTCGAATACCTCGATACGCTGACCCCGGTGGGCAAGCTCATCCCGGCATCGGGGCGGGAGCGCGCCGAGGTCAAGTGCTGGGAAGCGCTCGCGGACGGTCTGCTTGATGCCGCCATTTTGGTGCGTCTGGAGAACTCGCTCAGGTCCCCCGCGGAGCGCAATGCCAAATGGTTGGCCAGGCAAGCCTCCAAGATGGCGCGGGCATTGGACGCGATGGCCAATGGCCTCGCCGAGAACGCCTGGTGCAACGGCACCCACTACACACTGGCGGACATCGCCGTGGGCTGTGCATTGGGCTGGCTTGAGTTCCGCTTCCCGGACAACCCGTGGCGCAAGGACTATCCGAATCTCGCGCGCCTGTCTGACAAACTGGCTGAACGGACGTCTTTCAAGGACACCCAACCGGCGTAGCGCCAGCCGCGGCGATGGATGACCCTCCACTTTGCGCCGCAAGGTGGAGGGAATTGCGCGCCGCGTCGTTCAATGCGCTGCCAAAAAACTGTCGGCGCGCGCCATCGGCCAGTAGCGTTCGAAGACCGTCTGCTCAAAACGGCCCTCCAGTAGACTTCCTGGCTTGACGAATTTGGCGAGCGTCGAGAGCAGCCTGACTTCATGCTCGCTGATGCGCCGCACGATATGATCCGGGCTGATCTCGCTTGGATGCGACAGACCGGCGGCCCCGATCAATTCGGCCAAAGCGGCCATCGTCTGGCGGTGGAACTGGTAGACGCGCTCGGCCTTGTCTTCGACGACCAGGGCGCGCTGACGCAATGCGTTTTGCGTCGTGACTCCAGTCGGGCAGCGGTCCGTATGGCACGACTGCGATTGGATGCATCCCAAGGCGAACATGAAGCCGCGCGCCGAATTGCACCAGTCCGCTCCCATTGCAAGAGTGCGGGCGATGTCGAAAGCCGTGATGATCTTGCCCGAGGCGCCAAGAAAGATCTGGTCGCGCAGGTTCAGACCCACGAGCGTGTTGTGCACGAGTTGCAGACCTTCGGAAAGCGGTGTGCCCACATGATCGGTGAATTCGACCGGTGCAGCACCCGTGCCCCCCTCCTTGCCATCGACGACGATGAAGTCAGGCGTGATGTTGGTCTCAAGCATCGCTTTGGCGAGCGCGAAAAACTCCCAAGGGTGACCGATACACAGCTTAAAGCCGACTGGCTTGCCACCCGAGAGGCTGCGCAGGCGCTCGATGAAGTGCATCATCTCGATCGGCGTGGAAAAGGCGCTGTGCGAGGCTGGCGAGATGCAGTCCTCGCCCATGGCGACGCCACGCGCCTCGGCAATCTCCTCGGAGACCTTGACACCCGGCAGGACGCCCCCGTGCCCGGGCTTGGCCCCCTGCGAGAGCTTGATCTCGATCATCTTGACCTGCTTGTGCGTCGCATTCTTGACGAAGTTCTCCTCGGAGAAGGAGCCGTCGGGCAAGCGGCAGCCGAAGTAGCCCGAACCGATCTCCCAGATCAGATCGCCCCCCTTCTCGCGATGGTAGCGGCTGATGCTTCCCTCGCCCGTGTCATGGGCGAACCCGCCGCGGCGCGCACCCTCGTTCAAGGCCCGGATCGCATTGGCAGAGAGCGCACCAAAACTCATCGCCGAGATGTTGAACACCGACGCGGAGTAAGGTTGCGTGACGCCGGGCTTGGGTGCGCCGCCAGCGGTCAGTCCGATCTGGTTGCGAAAGTCCGAGTGCGACACGCGCGCGGGCGACATCGAGTGGTTCATCCATTCGAATCCCGGGGCGTACACGTCGTATTGTGTGCCGAAGGGCCGCTTGTCGAGCTGCCGTTTGGCGCGCTGGTAGACGATCGATCGCTGATTGCGCGAGAACGGCATCGCCTCGGTATCGCTCTCGATGAAGTACTGGCGCATCTCGGGCCGGATGTATTCGAGAAGAAACCGAAAGTGCGCAAGCACCGGGTAGTTGCGCCGGATCGCGTGCCGCTTCTGCGTCAGATCCCACGCACCCAAAGCCGTCAGGGCCGCGCTCACGCAGCCGAGCGGTAACATCCACCACCAGCGCTGGGCGAGCAACGCTGCGGCGAGCGTGAACAGTGCGCAGATCGCCATGAAGAAAAAGCGGGATGGAACGAATGCAGTCATGGCGCGTGGTCCGAAAAGTGAGTGCCCTGCGCGAAGACTATCACCGCACCTGCGCCTGGCAAAGGTGCCGAAAGGCGGGACCCGCGCCCTCTAGGGGAGCACCGCGAGCGGTGCAGGTTTTTGCTGCAGCGCACTGGTCGAGGCGATCACCCCGCCACCCAAACACACCTCCTCCTGATACAGCACCGCCGACTGTCCGGGCGTCGCGGCCCATTGCGGCGCATCGAATTCGAGGCGAAAGGTCTCATCCAAGACCTCCAGGACAGCGGGCGAGTCTGCCTGGCGGTAGCGGGTCTTGCTGGCGTACCGTCCCGCCGGCGGGGCGTATCCCGCAATCCAGCTGACCGTATCGGCAACCAGGCTCTCCGAGAGAAGCGCCGGATGATCGTGCCCTTGAGCAACAAGCAGTGTATTGGAGCCCATGTCCTTGCCGGCCACGAACCAGGGCAGGCTTGTGCCGTCCTTGTCCTGGCGGCCGCGCTGGCCCCCGATGCCGATGCCCTTGCGTTGTCCAAGCGTATAGAAGGCCAGACCGATGTGCTCACCCACGGTCTCGCCCTCAACGGTCCTCATGGGACCCGGCCGGGTCGGTAGATAGCGTCCGAGAAACTCCCGGAAGGGCCGCTCGCCGATGAAGCAGATGCCCGTCGAATCCTTTTTTGCCGCGTTGTGCAGGCCGATCCGCGCCGCGAGTGCGCGCACTTCGCTCTTCTTGAGCGCGCCAAGAGGAAACAGCGTACGCGCCAGCTGCGCCTGGTTCAGGCGATGCAGGAAGTAGCTTTGGTCCTTGCTGGCGTCAAGCGCCTTGAGCAACTGGAACTGACCGTCGAACTCGCGCACGCGCGCATAGTGGCCGGTTGCAATCGTGCTCGCGCCAAGCCCGAGCGCATGATCCAAGAAGGCCTTGAACTTGATCTCGGCGTTGCACAGTACATCCGGATTGGGCGTGCGTCCCAGACTGTATTCCCGCAGAAAATCGGCAAACACCCGCTCCCGGTACTCCGCCGCGAAGTTCACAGCCTCGATCTCGATGCCGATCACGTCGGCCACCGAGGTGGCATCAATCAGATCCTGGCGGCTTGAGCAATACTCATCGTTGTCATCGTCCTCCCAGTTCTTCATGAACAGCCCAATGACCTCGTAGCCACTGTGCTTGAGCAGGTACGCCGCGACCGAGGAGTCCACCCCGCCCGACAGGCCAACCACGACGCGGGGCTTGGCCATGTTCAGCCTTCTGCCGAGCGTGGAGCCACGGTGCGCACGATCCCCGCCAGCGCGCTCGGGTCAGTCTGCAAGAGTGCGAGCGGATAGGGTTGTTTGCCGGCCTGATGATCGGTCACGCAGCGTAAGACGAGCGGACTGCGGTGCTGTGGAGCGAGCGCCGTCAATTCTGCAGGGGTCAGCCAAAGGGCGCGCACGATTCCCTGATCCAGCACCGCGCCGAGCTGGGCTTGTCCGACCGTGCCGACAAAGGCAAAGGGCAGGTACGTGATCAGTTCCCCCGACGTGCTCGAGGGCGAGCATGCGAGGTAGACCCCCTGCAGTCCCTCGGGTCTGAACTCGCGGGCGGTCTCTTCAAGAGTCTCACGGATGGCCGCGGCCACGAGGGACTCGCCCGGCTCGAGGTGTCCGGCTGGCTGGTTGTACCGTAGACCCAGCGCAGTTTCTTCTTCGACGACGAGATAGCGCCCGCCTTCGCAGACGATTGCAGCGACGGTCACACTGGGAGCGAAGGGACGGGACATCGCGCTATTTTACCGCGTCCGCCGATCGGGCTTGCGGCTGCGGGGCCGTTGGCCGCCGTAGTTGCTGTGATAACATCGGTCGCGCATTCGGGGGGTCGCCCTGGCCACCTCCCGGCCTAGATTGGTGGTGCGCGGCCTGACTGCGAGGCCCGCAGCTTGGCCCGTTATTCAGGAGGAGCGGATGAGAATCGGCATCCCAAAGGAAAGCCGTCCGGGGGAGACGCGGGTTGCTGCGACACCTGAGACCGTCAAGAAACTCGTCGCTGCGAAACATGAGGTCTGGGTGGAAGCCGGGGCAGGACTGTCGAGCAGCGTCACGGATGCGGCCTACGAGGCGGCCGGGGGACACATCGGCAGCCGCGCCCAGGCCCTTGGAGCCGAGTTGGTCTTGAAGGTCCGCGCCCCGGATGCCGATGAGCTCACCCTGATGCAACCCGGCACGGCGCTCATCGGCATGCTCGATCGCTTCGACAGCCAGGGCCTTGAACGGCTTGCGCAAGCCCAGCTCATCGCCTTCGCCCTCGAGGCCGCCCCGCGCACCACGCGTGCCCAGTCGATGGACGTCTTGTCCTCGCAGGCCAATATCGCCGGCTACAAGGCGGTGATCCTGGCCGCCAATGTCTATCAACGTTTCATGCCCATGCTCATGACCGCTGCCGGGACGGTCAAGGCCGCGCGGGTGGTCGTGATGGGAGCTGGCGTCGCCGGGCTGCAGGCGATCGCCACCGCCAAGAGGCTCGGTGCGGTCATCGAAGCCTCGGATGTGCGCCCCGCGGTCAAGGAGCAGATCGAATCCCTCGGCGCGAAGTTCATCGATGTGCCCTTTGAGACCGACGAGGAACGCGAAATCGCCAAGGGCGTGGGCGGATATGCCCGGCCCATGCCCGAGAGCTGGATGAAGCGCCAGAGCCTGGCCGTGGCCGAACGGGTCAAGCAGGCCGATATCGTCATCACCACGGCCTTGATTCCCGGGCGGCGCGCTCCGGTCCTGATCACCGAGGAGATGGTGCAGTCGATGAAACCGGGTTCCGTGATTGTCGACCTGGCCGTCGAGCAGGGTGGTAACTGCCCGCTCACCGAACTGGGCAAGACCGTCACCAAGCATGGCGTACACATCGTGGGTGAGCCGAATCTGGCGGCCCTCGTGGCGGCCGACGCCTCTTCGCTCTACGCCCGCAATGTCTTCGATTTTCTGAAGCTGATCGTCGATGCCGAGGCGAAACTGGTCGTCAACCTCGACGACGACATCGTCGCGGCGTGCCTCATGTGCCGCGACGGCCGCTTAAAGGGCGCCGACGCGCCGAAACCGGCAAGCGCCGCTTAGGGTGCCCCTGATGCGAGCACACCCATCCTTTTTGCGAGGAGTCTTCGATGATTGATCCAACCATCCAGAATCTGACCATCTTCGTACTGGCGATCTTCGTGGGTTACCACGTCGTCTGGACGGTGACGCCTGCACTTCACACACCGCTGATGTCGGTGACCAATGCGATCTCGGGGATCATCATCGTCGGTGCGATCTTGCAGACCGTCGATCTGGACGGTCCGATCTCGCTCACGAGCGTCCTCGGGGCGCTGGCGGTGCTGCTCGCCTCGATCAACATCTTCGGCGGCTTTCTCGTCACGCAGCGCATGCTGGAGATGTTCAAGAAGAAGGAAAAGAAAGCGTGAGGTCGATCCCATGACGCCCCTGCTTGCCAACCTGACGCTGATCGCCTATCTCGTCTCGGCAGTCCTGTTCATCCTCGCCCTAAAGGGGCTGTCCTCGCCCGTGACATCGCGCCGGGGCAATCTCTTCGGGATGATCGGCATGGTCATCGCCGTGCTCACGACGCTGTTCGTGGCGGACCGACCCGTGCCGTGGCTCATCGGTGGCGCGATGTTGATCGGAGCGACGATCGGATCGGTCGCGGCCCGACGCGTGCAGATGACGCGCATGCCCGAATTGGTTGCCCTGATGCACTCCTTGGTCGGGCTCTCGGCCGTGCTGATCGCAGTCGCCTCGCTCTATCACCTGGGCGAGGAGCATACCGGTGCGCAGAAGGTGGAACTGTTCATCGGGGCATTCATCGGCGCGATCACCTTCACAGCCTCGGTCATTGCCTACGGCAAGCTCTCGGGCAAAGTATCGGGCAAGCCCGTCTTGTTTGGTGGTCAGCACCTGCTGAACCTGGTCCTGGCCGTTTCGATGCTGGGCTTTGGACTCACTTACTTTCTCACGGACAGCCAGGCGGCGTTTCTGGTCATGCTGGCCATCGCGCTCGTGCTCGGCGTGACGCTCATCATCCCGATCGGCGGGGCCGACATGCCGGTGGTGATCTCGATGCTCAACAGCTACTCGGGATGGGCTGCGGCGGGGATCGGCTTCACGCTGAACAACTCCGTGCTGATCATTGCCGGATCCTGCGTCGGATCGTCCGGTGCGATCCTGTCCTACATCATGTGCACCGCGATGAACCGCTCGATCGTCTCGGTGCTCCTGGGTGGCTTCGGGGCCGACACCTCGGCAGCAGGCGCCGCCGACGCGGGCCCGAAGAACTACAAAAGCGGAAGCCCTGAAGATGCGGCCTTCCTCATGACCAATGCCGACACCGTCATCATTGTGCCGGGCTACGGACTCGCTGTGGCGCGCGCCCAGCACGCGCTCAAGGAACTCTCGACCAAGCTCACCGAGCATGGTGTGACCGTCAAGTACGCCATCCATCCGGTCGCTGGCCGCATGCCCGGCCACATGAACGTGCTGCTCGCTGAGGCCGAGGTGCCCTACGATCAGGTCTTCGAGATGGAGGACATCAACAGCGAGTTTGCCCAGGCGGACGTGGCGCTGATCCTGGGCGCGAACGACGTCGTCAATCCGGCCGCAAAGAACGATCCCAAGTCGCCCATCGCCGGGATGCCGATCCTCGAGGCCTACAAGGCGAAGACCGTGATCGTCAACAAGCGTTCGATGGCCGCAGGCTATGCGGGTCTGGACAATGAACTCTTCTACATGGACAAGACGATGATGGTCTTCGGTGACGCAAAGAAGGTCATCGAGGACATGGTCAAGGCGGTCGAATAGGCCCCCGGCCTGCGAGGCGCGCGCGGGCCTCTGTTGGGAAAGGGTCAGGCGCCTGGCAAGACGTGGTCGCGAAACGTCTCGCGCAGCTTGGTCTTCAGCAGCTTGCCCGTCGCCGTATGCGGCAACTCCCCTACGAAGACGACATCGTCCGGCAACCACCACTTGGCCACCTTGTCCGAGAGAAAATGCAGCAATTCCTCGCGCCCTAGTGCGGAACCGGGCTTCTTGATCGCAATCAAGAGCGGCCTTTCCTGCCACTTCGGATGGGCGATCCCGATCACGGCCGCCTCGGCCACATCCGGATGCCCCATCGCCGCGTTCTCCAGATCGATCGAGGAGATCCACTCGCCACCCGACTTGATCACATCCTTGGACCGGTCCACCAGCTGCAAGAAGCCTTCGGGATCGATCGTGGCCACGTCGCCCGTGTCGAAAAAGCCCTCGCCATCGAGCACCGCTCCACCTTCCCCCTTGAAGTAGCCGCTCGAGATCCAGGGGCCACGCACCAGCAATCGTCCAAAGGCCTTGCCATCGTGGGGCAGGACCTTGCCGTCCTCGCCGACGATCTTCAGTTCCACCCCCCAGATCCCGCGCCCCTGCTTGGCGCGGATCTTGAACTGTTCGGCCAAGGGGAGCTCCGCGTGGTGCGGCAGGAGCGTCCCGATCGTGCCCAGGGGACTGAGTTCAGTCATGCCCCAGCCTTGGGTGAGTTCGCAGTCGAACAGGCGATGACAGCGCTCGATCATTGCGAGCGATGGTGCTGATCCGCCCACGGTGATGCTCTTCAGGCGCAACTCCTTCGCGTCGATCTCCGGGTGCTCGTCGAGATACTGGAACAGCATCAGCCAGACAGTCGGGACCCCCTGGGCGAAGTTGGTGTGTTCGGCACGCATCAGTTCGTAGACGCTCTTGCCGTCGAGGTAGGGCCCGGGCAGTACGAGCTTTGCACCCACCATCGCTGCCGCATAGATCACACCCCAGGCGTTCGCGTGGAACAAGGGTACGACCAGCATGATCGAGGAGGAAGACGAGAGCGCCAGCACATCGGTCGCGCACGCCGCAAGCGAATGGAGCACGGTCGAGCGATGCGAGTAGAGCACCCCCTTCGGATTACCGGTGGTGCCGGAGGTGTAGCACAGCGAGGAGGCGGTACGCTCATCAAAGGTCGGCCAGACATAGTCGGGCTCCTCTGCGACGAGCAATTCCTCGTAACACAGCGTCGGTGGCAGACTGTCGAGAGTGGGCATGTGGGCACGATCGGTGAGCGCCACGAAGTGGCGCACAGTGGGCAGATGCGGGGCGAGTTCGGCCACGAGCGGCGCAAACCCGATATCAAAGCACAACACCGTATCCTCGGCGTGGTTCAGGATGTACCGGATCTGCTCGGAGAACAGGCGCGGATTCACCGTGTGCAGGATGGCACCCATCCCCGAGACCCCGTAGTAGAGCTCCATGTGCCGGTGCGTGTTCCACGCCAGTGTCGCCAAGCGATCTCCGGCCACCACACCGAGTGCGGTGAGGGCGCGGGCGAGCTGCTTTGCGCGTGCATGGATGGTCCGGTAGCTGCTGCGCTGGATCGTTCCTTCCAGTGTGCGTGAGACGATCTCGCGATCGGGATGAAAGCGCGCGGCGTGCTCGATGAGCGACGAGATCAGCAAGGGGCGGTCCTGCATCAATCCGAACATGAGTGTCTCCATGGCTAGGACGGGCAGGTTGTTCCTCCCGGTCTCGGTCTCATTTCTCGAGCGGAACTCGATGCGGTTCCTAGGCGCCGGTTGATTTCCGGTTCAATGGTGTTGCGACCTGGCCTCAGCGTTCTGGGCAATGTAGCATAGAGATTCTGCCGCGCCCACGCGTGGTCATGCTGCGCTGCGCAGAAAACGCCTGGGGGGACGCAGCGTCCAAGCGGGCGAGGGCTGAGTGTGCCCGACAGAGCACGCTGCAAGTCAACACATCGCATCTGAAGAGGCAGGGCGAGACGACTTTCCGTACCGTGAGAGGGTGCGTTAGCTCCGACCGTCGCGCAGGATTTCGCGTGCTGCGTTGCGGCCGGGCAGACCCGTCACCCCCCCGCCTGGATGCGTGCCCGATCCGCACAGATAGAGCGCCTTGATGGGTGACCGATAGTTGGCGTAGCCCAGGATCGGTCGGGCCGAAAAGAGCTGGTCGAGTGCCAGCACCCCATGAAAGATATCCCCATTGGTGAGTCCAAACTTGCGTTCGAGATCGAGCGGCGTATGGATCTGGCGCGCGAGGATCGAAGAGCGGAAATTCGGCGCAAAACGGGTCACGGTGGCCACCGCCGCGTCGGCAGCCGCCTCGCGTGCCTCGTCCCAGCCTCCGGGGAATTGGAGCGGATCGAGTCTTGGCGAGAAGTGCTGACAAAACAGACTCGCCACGTGCTGTCCGGGCGGAGCGAGAGTGGGGTCGACGGTGCTTGGGATCAGCACTTCGACGACAGGCTCCCGGCTAAAGCCCCACTGACGCGCGTCAGCGAAGGCCCGTTCCATGTAGGCCAGGGAGGGGGCGAGGATGATCCCCGAGGAGTGATGTGCAGCCGCCTCGCTTCCGGGTAGGGCCGTGAAGTCGGGTAGTTCCGAGAGAGCGACATTCATGCGCAGCGTCCCCGAACCCGAGCGGTACTGAGCGATCCGGTTGCGAAATGTCTCGGGAAGACACTCCGGCGCCACGAGCGTCTCGAAGAGCATCTTCGGGGTCACATTGGCCACAACGCGCCGCGCAGTGACGCTCGTGCCGTCCTCGAGCAAGACACCCTGCGCCCGGCCGCCCTCGATCAGGATGCGCGCGACCGGTGCCTCGACTGAGAGCTCGACGCCGCGCAGACGAGCCTCAGCCGCCATCGCCTGGGTGATCGCGCCCATGCCGCCGATCGCGTGCCCCCAGATTCCCGGCTTGCCATTGACTCCGCCAAAGACATGATGGAGCAGTACGTAGGCGGACCCCGCGGCGTAGGGGCTGGCAAAGTTGCCCACGATGGCGTCGAATCCCAGCACGGCCTTAAGCGGCGCCGATTCAAACCAGTCATCGAGAAGATCGCCGGCACTGCGCCCGAAGAAGGCGAGCAGTTCTCTCTTTTCCTCAAGATCGATCTGGGTCATCAGCCGGCCCAGCTTGATTCCGGAGATCCAGTCGGCAAGCGACGCCAGACTGCGCTCGCCCACGTTGGGCGGTGT
The DNA here is from genome assembly GCA_903970305.1 of Rhodospirillales bacterium. Classification (GTDB taxonomy): domain Bacteria; phylum Pseudomonadota; class Gammaproteobacteria; order Burkholderiales; family Burkholderiaceae_D; genus BOG-994. The sequence goes on from CAJCID010000008.1 coordinate 49,733, forward strand.
CTTCTGAAGGAGCGCGCGCAACACCGCTACCGAGCGGTCGAGCATCGCGTAATACGCGGGCAGTCGCTCGGCGTCCCTCTTGGAAAACTTGGCGACCTCGTTTTGGGTCTCGGCCAGCGATCCGCCAAGCTTCAGGTATCGGCCATCGGTCAAGGGCAGGAAGTTCGAGAAGGGACGCTCCACGATCGACAGGCCGTGTTCGGCCAGCCGCAGGTCGCGGATCACACCCTCATCCAGAAGACTGACGGTGTAGCTCGCTGTGGAGTTCCGAAAACCAGGATGGAACTCCTCGGTGACCGCAGCACCCCCAAGGATCGCGCGGCGTTCGAGGACGCGCACCTTCCACCCCTTTTGTGCGAGGTCGCAGGCGCAGACGAGCCCGTTGTGGCCGCCGCCGATGATGAGCGCGTCGTACTGGAAGGATTCGGTCATCGTGCTGCTGCTGGCAGACCGAGCGGGGGATGTTTTGGGATGGACACAGAATCGCTTGAGAAAACAAGTGCCTCGGGGGGGCCGAGGAGGCTCGATGGTACACGAGCGTAGAGCACCCTTCCAGAGAAAGTGGTGCGGCGCCGGCTAGTGCGCGAGCAGCGCCCACAGAAGCGGCGTGATACCCGCGGTCAGAAGACCGTTCAGCCCCATGGCGAGTCCGGCAAAGGCACCCATCTCCTCGCTGACCTGAAACGCCCGGGCCGTACCGATGCCGTGCGCGGCGCAACCGAGAGCGAAGCCGCGGATCCAGTGCGCTTCGATGCGCATCATTCCTGCGAGGAGGGGACGGCCGAGGACGGCGCCCGTGATGCCGGTCGAAATCACCAATACAGCAGTGAGCGAGGGCAGCCCCCCGATCTTTTCAGAGATGCCCATGGCGATCGGTGTGGTCACCGACTTCGGCGCAAGCGAAAGGATGGTCAGGCGCGAGGCTCCCAAGAGATAGGCCAGGCCCGTGCCAGAGAGGATCGCGGTCAAGGCACCGGCGAGAAGACCTGCGAGCAGCGGCAGGGCCAGACGCTTCAATTTGTCCCACTGCAGGTAGAGCGGCACGGCCAGCGCGACCGTGGCTGGTCCCAGAAGGAAGTGCACGAATTGGGCTCCGGCGAAATACGTGGGGTAGGGGGTATGCGTGGCCACCAGCAGCGTCACCAGGACCGCGACCGAGATCGCCACCGGATTGGCGAGCGGGCTAAAGCCGCTGCGCGCGTAGATCAGGTAGGCGAACTGGTAGGCCAAGAGCGTGACGGTCAGCCCGAGGAGGGGCGTGGCCGCGAGATAGACCCAGATCTGGCTCAGCTCGGGCGTCACGGTGCGTCCTCGCCCCCCCTTTTCGCGTCACGCGTCTCGATCCAGCGATGCACGCGCGCGACGGTCGCCGCTGTGACGACGAGTGTGAGTGCCGTGCTGAGCACGATCGAGACGACGATGGGCATCCATTCTTCGCGGACCCGGTCCGCATACAGCATGACTCCCACTCCGGCGGGCACGAACAGGAGCGAGAGATGGCGCAGCAACTCCTGGGCGGTGTCCTTCATGCGCTCGGCCTCGCCCTGCCGCAGCAGCAGATAGACAAAGAGAAGCGCCATGCCGAAAACAGGTCCTGGGATCGGCGCGTGCAGGCCATAGGAGATCGACTCACCGAGCAACTGGAAAACAAGAAGGGTCGTGAGTGTACGCAGCATCTCGACTCCTCAAGGGTTCGGGGTCTGGCCCGAGTGGCCGATGAGTTCATCGACGAGTTCGATCCAATGCCGTACGGGCAGACTGGTGCCTGCCTGGAGGTGGATCAGGCAGCCGATGTTGGCTGAGACGATCAACTGCGCACCGGTTGCGCCCAAGGCGCGCAGCTTGTTCTCGCGCAGGGTATGGGACAGTTTCGGCTGGAGCACGGAGTAGGTGCCGGCCGAGCCGCAGCACAGGTGACTGTCGGCACAGAGCGTCGCATCGATCCCGAAGCTTTTCAGGAGATCCTCGACCAGGCCGTGGATCTGCTGGCCGTGCTGCAACGTACAAGGCGGATGAAAGACCACGCGCCGCCCCTCCTCCCGGGCGCTTTGCGCGAGCCTTCTGAAGACGCCGTCCGCACGGCTGCGCTCGGCGGCCAGGACCTCCGAGAGATCGCGCGCGGCATCCGAGACGCGCCGGGCCCGCTCGGCATAGAGCGCGTCGCCCGCGAGCAGGAGACCGTAGTCCTTCACCTGCACTGCGCAACCGGAAGCATTGATGACGATCGCCTCAGCCCCTCCATCGAGCAGGGGGATCCATGCGTCGATGTTCTGCCGCATCTCGGCGAGTGCCCCGGTCTCGTCCTCGAGGTGATGGCGCAACGCGCCACAACACCCCGCGCGTTTGGCGGGGACCAGTTCGATGCCCAGGGCATCGAACACCCTCCGGGTGGCCGAGTTGATCGACGGGGACAGCGCCGGCTGCACGCAGCCCGACAAAAGAATCATGCGGCGCGCGTGGGTGCGGCGCGGAATCGTGCCGGTGCTGCGAACTTGGGGGATCTTTTCCTTGAGTGCCGTGCCGAGGAGCGGTCGCACCGCACGCCCGAGAGCTATAGCCGGGTCGAACAGAACGCGCCGTGTCAAGCCTTCGCGCAGCAGAAACCGCACGAAACGTTCGCGCCTCGGACGCTCGGCGCCGACCTGCTCCTCGACGATGTGCCGGCCGATTTCGACCAGCCGTCCATAGCGTACGCCCGACGGACAGGTTGTTTCGCAGTTCCGGCAGGTCAGACACCGGTCCAGGTGGCCTAGGGTCTTGGTCGTCGCCGGCGTGCCTTCGAGGACCTGTTTGATCAGGTAGATGCGTCCGCGCGGGCCGTCGAGCTCATCGCCAAGCAGCTGGTATGTCGGGCAGGTCGCCGTACAAAATCCGCAATGCACGCACTTGCGCAGGATGGCATCGGCCTCGTCGCCCTCGGAGGTGCCGCGAATGAAGTCAGCCAGATCGGTTTGCATCGATTTAAGGGCGGTACAAGAGCCTGGTGCGGCTCGGAGTCGGTCTAGACCGCATCGACGCGGCCGCGATTGAAGATCCCGTGGGGATCGAAGGCCTTCTTCAGGCGTGCCTCGATGGCCGCCTGGGTCGGGCTTGGCCGGGTGAACACGCCCGCTTGAGCCTTCACTTCCGGCGCCGCCCGAAACAAGGTTGCGTGTCCGCCCAACTCTGCCGCTCGGGCGCGCACCTGGGCTCCAGGAAGCTCGCTACTGAGCCAACGCAGGCTTCCGAGCCACTCATAGCATTCACTGCCAGAAAGGCCCAGCGCGGTGGTCGAGGCGGGAAGTGCGAGACGCCACAGAGGCCGAGGATCCTTGAAGAAGGGCGCCCGATGGTCGCGCAGATCCTCCCAGAAGGCGTTGGCCTCATCGGCTTCAACGACCGCTCCACCCAGGCGCGCCGCACCCGCTGCGACCGAGGCGCTCGATCCGGACAGGCGCACTGTCAAAACCTCGCCCACCCAGGCGCTCGCCGTGATCGGTGCCGGCAGGGCTCTCCAATCGGACATCTTCAGGAGCGCTGCGCGTGCCGACAGGTCAAAGCGCAGCGTCGTGGACACTGCGGGGCGCGGCAGGACCTTCAAGGAGACCTCGAGAATGACCCCGAGGGTACCGAGCGAGCCGGCAAGGACCCTGGACACATCAAAGCCGGCGACGTTCTTCATCACCTGCCCGCCAAAACGCAGAACCTGCCCTTGGCCATCGAGCAGGTGTGCGCCCAGGATGAAGTCGCGCACGGCGCCCCGCGCACTGCGGCCAGGCCCGCTCAGACCGCTCGCCACGACGCCCCCAAGAGTTGTGCCCGAGGCGAATTCGGGCGGCTCGAAAGGAAGAAACTGGCCACGTTGCTCGAGCGCCTCGGCGACCTCGGCAAGCGGCGTTCCGGCACGAGCCGAAAAGACCAGTTCGCTCGGGGCATACGAGGTGATACCCGCGTGGGAGCGCGTGTCGAGCACCGTGCCTGCGAGGCTTTGGCCGTAGAAATCCTTCGTGCCGCCACCGCGGATCCGCAAAGCCTTGCCCGAGGCCGCGGCGGCGCGCACCGCTTCGACCAGTGAATCAATCATTGGTGGGTGCTCGCAAAGCCCATGGCTAAAAGCGTTCCAGCTCGGCGAAGGGAACCTTGCCGCGATGAACCTTCATTGCGCCGTACTCGGCGCAACGATGCAGGGTCGGGATGAGCTTTTGCGGGTTCAAGAGACCCACTTCGTCAAAGGCGTGCTTGACTGCGCTAAAGGCCGCAAGTTCGGGCTGCGTAAACTGGCTGCACATCTGGTTGATCTTTTCGATGCCCACTCCGTGTTCACCGGTGATGGTTCCGCCCATGGCCACGCACAGTTCCAGGATTTCGGCGCCGAACGCGTCGGCCCTCTCGAGCTCGCCCGGCTGGTTCGCATCGAACAGGATAAGCGGGTGCAGATTGCCATCGCCGGCATGAAACACGTTCATGCAGCGCAATCCATAGCGCTGCTCCATGCCGGCGATCGCTCGCAGCACCGCGCCGACCCGGCTGCGCGGAATGGTTCCGTCCATGCAGTAATAATCGGGAGAGACGCGACCTGCCGCAGGGAAAGCGTTCTTGCGCCCGGCCCAAAAGCGTAGCCGCTCGGATTCGTTTTGCGAGACCTGGCAGCGGGTGGCACCGGCTGCCTTGAGAATCGCCTCCATATGCTCGATCTCGTGCGCCACTTCCTCGGGAGTGCCATCCGATTCGGCCAGAAGGATGGCCTGTGCGTCGAGGTCGTAGCCGGCGTTCACGAACGGTTCCACCGCGCGCGCAGCGGCCTGGTCCATCATCTCCAAGCCCGCCGGTATGAGCCCGGCGGCGATGATGTCCGCGACCGCTTGGCTGGCGCGCTCGACGTCATCGAACGAGGCCATGACCACCTGCGCCAGAAGCGGTTTGGGGATGAGCTTGACGGTCACCTCGGTGACGACGAGGAGCAGGCCCTCGGAGCCGATGACGAGCGAGAGCAGGTCAAGTCCCGGCGTATCGGGGGCGGCCCCGCCGAGTTCGACCACTTCACCGGTGGAGATGACGCCCCTTATCCCCAGTACATTGTGGACCGTGAGCCCATACTTCAGACAGTGCACGCCGCCGGAGTTCTCGGCGACATTACCGCCGATCGTGCAGGCAATCTGGGAAGAGGGGTCGGGCGCGTAATAGAGTCCATGCGGGCGGGCGGCCTCGGAGATGGCGAGATTACGGACACCCGGCTGGACTCGCGCCGTACAGCTCTTGGGGTCGAGTTCAAGGATCCGGTTCAGACGGGCAAGGCTGAGCAGCACCCCTTCCGCATGCGGCATGGCGCCTCCCGAGAGTCCCGTTCCAGCACCGCGCGCCACAACCGGCAGCCCCAGGTCGTGGCAAATTCTGATGACCGCGATGACCTCAGCCTCGGTGGCCGGCAGAACGACGATGAGAGGTAGGGCGCGATACATCGTGAGTCCATCGCACTCATAGGGGCGCGTGTCCTCTGTTGCGAACAGGACGGCGCCCTCGGGCAGAACGGTTCGGAGCGCGGCCACGGCGCGCGCCTGCTTGTTCGGATCGATGGCCCGGGTGGGCTCCAAGGGTGCGTTCATAGGGCCAAGGTAGCACGAGCGCGCAGTCCGGGAAAGCGCAGGATCATTGCACAGGCAGCGCGCGCAGTCCTCTTGCAGGGCGCAGCGCGCCACGGGGTGCTCAAGGGACTCCCGGAAATGGCGCTGCCCGGAGCCGCTTTCTCCCTTAATCCAGAGAGACGATCTTGCCCGGATTGAGCAGATTCTTGGGATCGAAGGCGCGCTTGAGCGAGCGCATCAGATCGAGCGCATCCTCACCGTGCTCCTCGAGCAGGAAGTCCATCTTGTGCAGGCCCACGCCATGCTCGCCGGTGCAGGTGCCTTGCATCTGGATGGCGCGCGAGACCATGCGCTGGTTGATCGCCTCGGCTTCCTCATGATCCTCGGGCCGCGCCGGATCGACAAGCAGCATCACATGATAGTTGCCGTCGCCGACGTGACCGACGATCATCGAAGGGAGCCGCGATGCCTCGAGTTCGGCGGTGGTCGTTGCGATGCTTTCGGCGAGCTTTGAGATCGGCACGCACACGTCGGTCGTGATCGCGCGGGTTCCCGCCTTCATCTGGAGCCCCGCGAAGTAGGCATTGTGGCGCGCCGTCCAGAGTTTGGTCCGGTCCTCAGGATTGGTCGCCCATTGGAAATCCATACCGCCGAATTCCTTGGTCAAGGCCTCTACGCTTTCGGCCTGCTCGCGCACGCTCGCCAAAGAGCCATGGAATTCAAACAGGAGCAACGGGGTCTCGTTCAAGGAGAGTTTGCTGTGCGCATTGACCGCCTTCACGCAGGCGCGATCAAGCAGTTCCACGCGCGCCACGGGAATGCCCATCTGAATGGTCGCGATCACGCTTTGGACCGCCTGATCGACGGTGGGGAAGTTGCACACGGCCGCCGAGATGGCTTCAGGCTGGGGATAGAGCCGCACCGTGACTTCCGTGATGATACCGAGCGTGCCTTCGCTGCCTACGAAAATACGGGTCAGATCGTAACCGGCGGAAGACTTGCGCGCGCGCCTGGAGGTCTTGACGACCTTGCCCTGGGCGGTCACGACCGTGAGGGAAAGCACGTTCTCCCGCATCGTTCCATAACGCACGGCATTGGTTCCCGAGGCGCGGGTCGCGCTCATGCCACCCAATGAGGCATCGGCACCGGGATCGATGGGAAAGAAGAGCCCCGTATCCCGGATCGCCTGGTTGAGCTGCTTGCGCGTCACACCTGCCTGGACAGTCGCTGAAAGATCCTCCGCGTCCACCGCGAGCACCGCGTTCATCCGGGACAGATCGATCGTCACGCCGCCCTTCACGGCCAGCAGATGCCCTTCGAGCGAAGAGCCCGAACCGTATGCGATCAGAGGGACTTCGAAGGCATCGCAGAGCTTGACGGTGGCCACGACGTCCTCGGTCGATTGCGCGAACACGACCGCGTCAGGAAGCATCGGATCGTAGGCCGACTCGTCCCGCCCATGATGCTCGCGTACCGCCTGACTTGTCGAAAACCGCTCACCGAAATGGGCGGAGAGCGCCTCCAAGAAGGCCTGTGGCAGGGGGCGCGTAAAGGCAATCGGATTGGGGGTAGGGTGGTTCATGCGACGTCGTCTCCAGGGCTCCGCTGATCAAGCCCTTGGCTCGGGCTTGCCGGATCGCGAATCGCCAGTTTAGACCCATTCTGTGCCCCGGTGCGCACCGACGCCGGCAGGCCCGCCGAGCGAGGATCGCCGGCTTAGGCCGAACCCAGCGAGAAGAGCAGCGCGACCGACAGCGCCAGCCCGCAGGAATAGGTCCCAATCGCCCCCGCAAAGCGCAGTGGATTGGGTTTGTCCATCGAGGGGGCGAGGAGCAAACCGGCTGCCAGGAGGTATCGGCACACCGTGATGGCCACCATGGTCCAGACGACCCAGGGGGCAGGATTGTGGCTGCCCAGATACAAAAGGAGCACCGCGATGAAACCGACGTTCTCTGCAGTGTTGCCATGCGCCCGGACGCACTTCGACAAAAGGCTGACCGGATCCTTCGGATCACCCGTCAGGATCGACGTACGAAAGCGTACGGTCGACACGCCCAACCCGAGGCCAAACAGCAACAGCCCCAGCGCGGCCACGCAAGTCAACGCGATCGAATTCATGATTGCCCCCTTTCATCGTGTGCGTGGAGATGAGCCGGTTAGCCCGGTCCCACCGGATCCGGATTGGCGAACAGGAAAGCGACGGCCCTAGCTCTTTCGGTGGGACTCGAGGTGAATCTCGGGCGGATGCGTCAGGGTCTGAAAAATGACGCAGTAGCGTTCGGTCAGTCGCAAGAGCGTGGCGAGCTGCTCCCCGGACGCGTCGCTGTCGAGGGCAAACTTCAGGCGGATCGAGCGAAATCCGACGGGTACATCCTTGACCACTCCGAGCGTGCCGCGCACATCGAGATCACCCTCGGCACTGACCACGGCATCGCGCAAGCTGATTCCCAAGGCGGTGGCGACGGCGCCCAGCGTGACGCCTGCGCAGGCGACAAGCGCTTCAAGCAGCATGTCGCCCGAGCACGCGTTCTCGGGGTTCCCCCCGGCCGATGGATGCAGGCCGGCTTGCACGAGCCCCTTACCGGTCTCGATCTTGCAGCGCAGACCCTCTCCGAGCCGACCCTCAGCGCGTAGCGTAATCAGGGCCGCGTCGGCATCCGCTCGGTAACGCTCCTTGAGCGGGGCTTGGAGCGTGCGCAATTCTTCTGCATTCATAGGCGACTCGCTTTAGGGATGAGGGTAATGGACCGTCGCAGCATGGATTCCAAGCTTCGGCTGTTAGGCCGTAGCCCGGGGTCATCCGCATCATAGCTCGGGCGACCCGGGCAGCGGGGGAGCTCCCGCGATCTTAGAGAATCTTCTCGAGGAGGCGGTTGGGATAGGTTTCGTTCTCCCAGTACATACTCCGTTGGGCCTCGATCGATGAATCCGCCGCTTGGACCATTTCGCCCTACAGCCAAAGGGCCCCTATACTGTCTCGTCAGAAACTCATCTGGCTCGCCCGCGCAGCGCGGCGCCTCGTGTCATCGCAACTCGCGCATCGGCACTCGCCGACCCGAATTTCATTCACGATACTGATCGCAACTGACCTCTCGAGCAGACTTGACATGCTGGCGCACCTTAAACCTCGGGCCTGCGCTGTGCTCCTCCTCCTGCTTGTCTCCTCGATCGCCCATGCGCGACTCGAAGAGGGACTCATCTATACGCCCTATCCCGTGTACAACGAGGCTGCTCGACCCCTCGGGCGCCTCTTGGCGGATGCTTCCCCTTTCCATCAGGACGGGCGCAACTTCATGGGTAACACCAAATATCAAATCCGCTGGCACTTCCGCCTGGATGCAGACGCGAGCGGACGCTGCCGGATCTCGCAACTCGAGACTCAGTTGGCCTCGACGATCAGCCTGCCCCGACTCGTCGGGGGGACGAACGAGCGCATGCGTTCCTTCGTCCAGATACTGACCGAATTGCGCATCCACGAACTCGGACACGTCGCCATCGCGAGCGAGGCGGCCGGTGCGATCGATCAGAGTTTGGCCGCGATGCCTCAAATGGCCAGCTGCGCGGCCCTGGAGTCGGCTGCGAATGCCGCGGGCTACGTGCTTCTGAAAGCCTGTGAAGGCCGCCAAAGGGAATACGACCGGGTGACCGACCATGGTCGGCTGCAGAGTGTCTGGTCAGGACACTGATCCACGCTGGCCTCGCGGCCCTGGCCAAGCTCGCAAGCCAGGCTCGCAAGCCCTCCCCAGGGTCCAGAACTTGTTACACTCGCAGGATCCCGTTGGATCCGCGCAGGCTTGGTCTGAACGGTCAATGGGGGATGAGGAGCAGAGGCTGTGGGCAAACGCTTGACGCAGATCGCCACCCGTACCGGGGATGATGGAACCACGGGCCTGGGTGACGGCTCGCGCACCGACAAGGACAGCCTGCGCATCACTGTCCTGGGCGACATCGACGAACTGAACAGCGTCATCGGCCTGCTGCGCACTGAAGCCCTCCCCGCAGAGATCGACAATGCGCTCTCGGACATCCAGCACGATCTGTTCGATCTTGGCGGCGAGCTTTCGATCCCAGGATATACGATGCTCGGGCCTACCCAGGTGGCAAGACTCGACGAGTGGCTTGAAGAGTACAACGCGGGCCTGCCCAGGCTTGCCGAATTCATCCTGCCCGGAGGCAGTCGCGCGGCCGCGCTCGCCCACCTTGCGCGCACGGTATGCCGCCGCTCCGAGCGCGCTTTGGTGGCCCTGGCCCGGACCGAGCCGGTACAAGATGCCGCGCGCCAATATGTGAACCGCCTCTCCGATCTTCTCTTTGTTCTAAGCCGCGTCTTGAACCGCCATGCCGGAGGGCAGGACGTGCAGTGGCAACAGAGAAAGAACGCCGATTCCTCCCCGGAAGCCGGAACCGACGGGACGACCGGCTAGAATACTGCCAGGCGTTCTGCGCCGCCCCGCGAGGTTCGGGTCGTCGCCAAGAGGCGCCGTCGCTCGCGCACCGCTTCGGCCAGACGCTGCAGGCAGGCGACGCTTGCATCCCAACCCAGGCAGCCATCGGTGAGGCTCTGGCCGTAGGTCAGCGCGACCCCTTCGAGCAGGTCCTGCCGGCCTGCGACCAGATGGCTTTCGATCATCACGCCGATGATGCGGGACTCGCCTGCGGCAATCTGGGCGGCGATGTTGTCGCAGACGTGGGTCTGGTTTTCCGGATTCTTCTGGCTGTTTGCGTGGCTCGCGTCAATCATCAGACGCTCTGCGAGTCCCCCCGAGGCGATCTGAGCACAGGCTGCAGCAACGCTTGCTGCGTCGAAATTGGGGACCTTGCCTCCCCTTAGGATCAGATGGCAGTCGTCGTTACCGTTGGTCGAGACAATTGCCGAATGTCCGCCCTTGGTGACCGACAGGAAATGGTGCGGCTGGGACGCTGCCTTGATCGCGTCGATCGCGATTCGCACGTTGCCATCGGTGCCGTTCTTAAAGCCCACCGGACAGGACAGACCTGATGCGAGTTCGCGGTGGACCTGGGATTCGGTCGTGCGCGCCCCGATGGCGCCCCAACTGACGAGGTCCGCGATGTACTGGGGTGTGATCATGTCGAGGTACTCGCAGCCCGCCGGCAGACCCATCTCGTTGATGTCGAGCAGCAACTCCCGAGCCATGCGCAGACCTTTGTTGATCTGGAAACTTCCATCCAGGTCGGGATCGTTGATGAGACCCTTCCAGCCTACGGTCGTGCGCGGCTTCTCGAAGTACACACGCATGACGATCTCCAGATCGCCGGCGTACTCGGCGCGCTTTTCAGCGAGCCTTTGAGCATAGTCGCGGGCGGCATGCACATCGTGGATCGAGCAGGGGCCGATCACGACCAAGAGACGGTCATCTTCTCTCTGCAGGATCCCATGGATGTTCTGGCGCGCCTGATAAGTTGTCGCGGACGCCTTCTCCGTGCAGGGAAACTCGCGCACGAGATGGGACGGAGGCGATAACTCTTTGATCTCCCGGATCCTGAGGTCATCGGTGTTATGGGGCATCGGGTTCTCCACTTCATTTTGAACAGGTCAAAAAAAACCGCCAGGTTTGAGCCTGGCGGTTTCGGGATTCGGGTTGCAGAACTTCGCGCGCTAACCTCTCTCCACCGCCAGTTGGCCGGGAAAGTAGAAGTAGCTGTAAAAGAAGGCGCCTTGGCGCAACGTTTTTTGCATGGTGCCAGGATAGTAACCCTCCGATCGCCCGTCTGGCAAGTCGATCTGTGTGTCGATCTTTCAGACCCAGGTTCCGGGCCGCCCGTGCCCACCTGTTCGGTCTTGCTCGCAATGAGCGATCCTGGATCAGTTCGCTTGAAGCGACCCCTTGAAGCGACCCTTGAAGCGACCCTTGAAGCGACCCTGTCTGCCGCCGGGTCTTCCTCGAAAGCCCCGCTGAAGTCGTTATGCTTCGGGTGGACTGCTATTCTGAGGAGGAGGAGATGGCGACCGAATTCAGCCTCGATGAGGCTCTACGACGGGTTGCGACGATTGGCGAATGCCACTGGACCAAGGCGTGGTTCGCCGCGGGCCGACTGGTGCGGCGTGTGCCCGCCCTGCGCGGCGCGGTCCTCGAGGCCGTCCGGAATTCAGACTGGGAGTCTGCGCCCCAGTGCACCGGACCGGTTGTCGATGGGATGCTAAGGCCAGAGCGATTCGCCGCGGGCCGGGGATTGCGGCTCATTGCACGCGGGCTTTTTCCGGCGGCGTATGTGGCTGCGCACGACTGGGTTGGCGAGGCGCGCACGCCCGCAGAGGGATTTGCTCGATTGGTCGATACGCTCAAGGCGCGCGCGGTCAACGAGTCTGGCCACCTTGGTCATGGCTTTTCGATCTGGGCCGGATATGCCGACTTAGCCGAATCCGGTCTCTTGCACGACGCCCCGCGTCGCACGCGCATGGCGACCGAGCGCTTTGCCGAATTTGTCGCCCAGGCCCTGCCGGGCTTCCCGGTCGGCGAAAACGACTGGGCCGTGGCCCCGTTTGGCGAGGCGGCCCCGCGCAGGCTCTCCCAGGTCTTGGACCAGGTTCTCGAGGGACCCGGATTTTTCGGGCATAACCTCATCCTCTTGTCGCACGCCTTGCGCTATCGCCCCAAGCTTTCGGATGACCACTGGCACCGGCTGCTTGCCCAGGCCGAGGCTGCGGCGCAGGACGCGCTCTCCGAAAACACTGGTGGCAGGCCGGAGACTGCCGGGCACTCGGAGGATCTTGACTCGGCCGACCTCGAAGCGGCCCTCGCGCGCCACTTAAGGCGCAAGCCCGGCAACGTGCATCGCGTCACACTTTGCGATGCGACCCTGACGCTGGTCGAAGTCGCGAATCCGCGCCAGCAGGGTGCCTTGGTCGAACTGCTCGATGCGCTCTGATGAACCCGATCAGTGATCGCCGGTGCCGCCCACGGTCAGGCCATCGACCCGAAGCGTGGGCTGACCCAGGCCCACCGGCACGCTTTGACCATCCTTGCCGCAAGTGCCCACACCCCCATCCAGGCGCATGTCGTTGCCGATCATCGACACATGGGTGAGGACATCGGGACCGTTGCCCACGAGCGTGGCGCCTTTCACCGGATAGGTGATCTTGCCCTTTTCGATACGGTAGGCTTCGGTCGTCGAGAAGACGAACTTGCCGTTGGTGATGTCGACCTGGCCGCCGCCAAAATTCACTGCATAAAGGCCGTCCTCGACCGAGGCGATGATCTCCGCCGGATCGCGCTGGCCGTTGAGCATATACGTGTTGGTCATGCGCGGCATGGGCAGGTGGGCGTAGGACTCGCGCCGGCCGTTGCCGGTCACGGCGGTCTTCATCAGGCGCGCATTGAGCGTGTCTTGCATGTAGCCCTTCAAAATCCCGTTCTCGATCAAGACGGTGCATTGCGTGGCATTGCCTTCGTCGTCCATGTTGAGCGAGCCGCGCCGTTGGGGCAGCGTGCCATCGTCGACGATCGTGATGTCGGGTGCGGCGACGCGTTGGCCGACGCGTCCGGCAAAGGCTGAGGAACCCTTCCGGTTGAAGTCGCCCTCCAGTCCGTGTCCGATCGCCTCGTGCAAGAGGATGCCCGGCCAGCCGGGACCCAGAACGACGGTCGTCGGGCCTGCCGGCGCGGGTCGCGCTTCCAGATTGATGAGGGCTTCGTCGACGGCCTCGGCGCTATAGCCGGCTAGGACTTCGTCCGTGAAGGCGGCGTAGTCGTAGCGCCCGCCACCGCCTGCGCTACCCTGTTCGCGGCGCCCGCCCTGCTCGACGATGACCGAGAGCGACAGGCGCACCAGCGGACGAACATCCGCGGCGAGCACGCCATCGCTGCGCGCGATCAACACGACATCATATTCCCCGGTCAAGGAAGCCATGACCTGGCGCACCCGAGGGTCGCGCTGGCGTGCCATCTGCTCGATCTTCTCGAGCAGCTGCACCTTCGCCGTCGAATCGAGCGATCCCAGGGGATCCGTCTTCACATAAAGGCCCCGCGAACGGCCCTTCGCGGCGTGGGCACCCACGCGCGCGCGTCCCGCGCCCTGGGCGGCGATGCTGCGGGTCGCCTGTGCGGCAGCCCGAAGCGCCGCGACGCTGATCTCGTCCGAATAAGAAAACGCCTGGCGCTCGCCGCAGACCGCGCGCACCCCGACGCCTTGGTCGATGCCAAAGCTGCCTGACTTGACAATCCCCTCCTCCAGATTCCAGCTTTCGAAGCGGGTGTATTGGAAGTACAGATCGGCGTAGTTGACCTTGTGCTGGAAGATCTCGCCCAGCGCGTGACCCAGATCATCCTCGGTGAGGCCATACGGGGTCAACAGCAGTGACTTGGCAGTCGAAAGAGCGGCAATGTCGGGTTCAATGAGTTTCATCTTTGGGGGTCTCGGTTCAGAGCGTTCGGTGCTTCAAGGCGGGCAGATCGGAGCGTACGGTTTGCAAGTAGATGGGGTCGATCTGCCCAAGAACGACCCCTTCGCCTTCAGGCAGGCAGGACTGTATCTCGCCCCAGGGATCGATCAGCATACTGTGGCCCCAGGTCCGGCGTCCCGTGGGGTGGACCCCGCCTTGCGCTGCGGCTAAGACATAGCACTGGTTTTCGATGGCGCGCGCTCGCAGGAGCACCTCCCAGTGGGCTTTGCCGGTCACAAAAGTAAATGCCGAGGGCACGACAACCAGATCGACCGTGCCCAGCGCTCGGTAGAGCTCAGGGAAGCGCACATCGTAGCAGATGGAGAGCCCCACCTTGAGTGGGTAAGAGCCGATCTGAGCCGTGAAGGTCTGCGGAGTGCCACCGGCCTGGATCGTGCGCGCTTCCTCGAAAGAATCCGTGCCCCGGCTGAAGCTAAAGAGATGGATCTTGTCGT
>CAJCID010000009.1 GCA_903970305.1 Rhodospirillales bacterium
ATGCTGCCCTCGCGCTACGCGAGGATGGTTACGAGACCATCATGGTGAACTGCAACCCCGAGACGGTCTCGACCGACTACGACACGTCTGACCGCCTGTATTTCGAGCCCCTCACTCTCGAGGACGTGCTCGAGATCGTCGACAAGGAAAAGCCCTTAGGGGTCATCGTGCAGTACGGCGGACAGACACCCCTGAAGCTCGCGCGGGCCTTGGAGGCCAATGGCGTGCCCATCATCGGAACCTCGCCCGATATGATCGACGCGGCCGAGGATCGCGAGCGCTTCCAGAGGCTCATCGAGGACCTCGGCTTGCGTCAACCGCCGAACCGGACCGCGCGCACTGAGGCGCAGGCTCTGGAACTCGCGCAGCAGATCGGCTACCCCTTGGTCGTTCGTCCCAGCTACGTGCTCGGGGGCCGGGCCATGGAGATCGTCCACGAGCAGCGCGATCTTGAGCGCTACATGCGCGAAGCAGTCAAGGTTTCCAACGATTCACCGGTGCTTTTGGACCGCTTTCTCAACGACGCGATCGAAGTGGATGTCGATGCGATCTGTGACGGCACTCGCGTGTTCATCGGAGGTGTGATGGAGCACATTGAGCAAGCCGGAGTCCACTCCGGAGACTCGGCCTGTTCGCTGCCGCCATTTTCTCTGTCGACCGAGACGGTCGCCACGATCAAGCAACAGACGGCCGAGATGGCCCGGGCCCTCAATGTGGTGGGGCTGATGAACGTCCAGTTCGCCATCCAGCGGCACGAGGGCACCGACACCGTCTATGTTCTGGAGGTCAATCCGCGCGCCTCGCGCACCGTGCCCTTTGTCTCCAAGGCGACCGGATTGCAGCTGGCGAAGATCGCCGCACGGTGCATGGTCGGTCAGTCGCTCGATGCCCAGGCGATCGGAGCGGAGGTCGTGCCGCGCCATTTTTCCGTCAAGGAGGCGGTCTTCCCGTTCGTCAAATTCCCCGGGGTCGATACGATTCTTGGGCCCGAGATGAAGTCGACCGGCGAGGTCATGGGAGTCGGCCGCACCTTCGGTGAGGCGTTCGTCAAGTCCCAATTGGCCGCTGGCATTCGACTGCCGGTCGCAGGACCGAAGACTGGAAAGGTCTTCATCAGTGTGCGCAATGCCGACAAGCCCATCGCAGTCGAAGTGGCGCGCGCCCTCGAAGAGCTCGGGTTTGGCATCGCCGCAACCCGCGGCACCGCCGCGGCGATCGCCGCGGCAGGCATTCCGGTGACGACAGTCAACAAGGTCACCGAGGGTCGACCCCACGTGGTCGACATGATCAAGAACGGTGAGGTATCGCTCGTCATCAACACCGTCGAAGAAAAGCGCAATGCGATCACGGACTCGCGCTCGATCCGTACCACCGCATTGGCCAGTCGGGTGACGCAGTACACCACGATCGCCGGAGCGGTGGCGGCTGTCGAGGGCATGCGCCAGGGCGATGAATTGACAGTCTACGATTTACAAGGACTGCAGCGCGGCTTAAACTGAATTGCAGTTCATCCGCCCGGCCATGCCCCATCGGCGTCGCTGGGCATTCATCTATTTTGGTTTTGAGAAGAGTCCCATGGGTTCCATCCCGATTACGGTGCGCGGTGCCGCCTTGATGAAGCAGGAGCTGCATCAGTTGAAGACGGTCGATCGGCCGAACGTGATCAATTCCATCTCTGAGGCACGGGCCCAGGGGGACCTCTCCGAGAACGCCGAGTACGATGCCGCCAAGGAGCGCCAGAGCTTCATCGAGGGTCGCATTCAGGAACTCGAGGGCAAGCTCTCGAACGCGCAGGTCATCGATCCGAAGCTTCTCGATGCCGAGGGCCGGATCGTCTTCGGTGCGACCGTGGAGTTGGAGGATCTGAGTGCGGGCACGCGTGTGGTCTACCAGATTGTTGGCGACGACGAGGCCGATATCAAGGAGAACAAGGTCTCCGTATCGAGTCCGATTGCTCGCGCGCTCATCGGCAAGTTTGAGGGGGATGTCGCCGGCTTCCAGGCTCCGGGCGGTCTGCGGGAGTACGAAGTCCTGGCCGTGCGCTACGAGTAGGTCCGGGCGGGTGGCTCTGCGTAGGCGGATTCTTGCGCTGCTAAGCGCCGTGCTCGGTGGAGCCCTGCTCTTGGCCGCGCTCGGTGTGGCGCCATTGGCGTTTCGCATCTTGCCCGACGATCGGGTGCGCGCGGGCACTTTGGCGGCAGAGGTTTTTGAATTGACCTACTGGTTTGCGCTAGCCGTGGGCGTGGTCGCGCTGCTCTTTGGCGATCTGCGCCGACCCAGGCCGACTTTGACCGCGTTGCTTCTCGTCGTCTTATCGGGTGTACAGTTGGGACTAGTCGCACCGCTGCTCGCAGCCCATGGTGCGGGTTGGCCTTTTTCCTTCGCTGCCCTGCACGGTACCGCCTCCGCGGTCCATCTGGCGTTGATCGCTGCCGCGCTCGGGCTGGCCTGGATGTTCTCCAGTCCCTCCTGAGCGTTGCGCCCTCTGCGTCAACTGCTCTGGAAGGGCTTCTTGGCCGAGCGCTGGCCGGATTTTCGAACTCGAGCACTACGCGGAGGCTTGGTGCCGCTCGGGACCTTGCGGGTCGAAGGGGGAACCTCGCCCCGGCGGGGAGCCATCGTGCGACCCGAAACCGGATTGCGCCGGGCACCTGCCGCGACCGAGCGCTTGGTCCGCTCTGCCACAGCGGGCTTCGGTTCCGGGGCGGGCGGGGCCGCGAGATAAACCACGAGGAGCTTGCCAATGTGCTGCACGGCAATGGCCTCGGTGGCCTCGCAGATGGCGGACAAGAGCGCATCGCGGCCCTCGCGGTCTTCTCCGGCGACCCGAATCTTGATCAGTTCGTGGGCTGCGAGATTACGCTGGATTTCGGCGAGGACGCCAGACGTTAGGCCCGCATCGCCGATCATGACGACCGGGTCGAGAAAATGGGCCCGTGCTTTAAGGGCCTTGCGTTCGGCCGGAGAGAGTAACGAGGGCTTCATGGCAGGGCGGCGCGAGGTGGGTCGCGCGGGTGGGGCGCGGGAGCGCGCGGGGCCCTGATTATCCCCGAAATGGGGGAGGAAACGGGCGAGCGCCGGCAGGGAAATCCCGCCTTGAGCAAGATCAACGAAGAAACGGAGCGGGGCATCTCTCGATGCCCTAAGCGTGGCAAAGAACAAGTTCAACCAGTCGTGGCTGCATGACCATATCAACGATCCCTACGTCAAACTGGCGCAGCGCGAGGGGTATCGCACGCGCGCCGCTTATAAGCTCAAGGAGATCGACGAGCAGGACAAGCTGATCCGCCCGGGCCAGGTGATCGTCGACCTTGGCGCAGCACCAGGAAGCTGGTCCCAATATGTCCGGGAGAGACTAAAGAAAGCCGGTGGTGGCGTCGATGGGCAGATCATCGCCCTCGATGTCCTGCCGATGGAGCCGCTGGCCGACGTCAGCTTCCTCCAAGGCGATTTTCGCGAAGAGGAGGTGTTCATGCGCCTAGAGGCCCTGCTCGAGGCTGAACCGGGCCAAAGGCGGGTCGACCTTGTGCTTTCCGACATGGCCCCCAACTTGTCCGGTGTAGGCGTCGCCGATGCTGCGAGGATGCAGCATGTCATTGAATTAGCAATGGAATTTGCTCAGAAGCATCTGAAGCCGTCGGGTGCGTTGCTGGTCAAGGCGTTTCATGGAAGCGGCTATAGTCAGGTTGTGGAAGCGTTCAAGCGGCAATTCGTGACGGTGGCTCCCCGAAAGCCGAAAGCCTCGCGCGACAAGTCCTCGGAGACTTTCATCCTTGGCAGGACCCTGAAGTCGTCCTGAGTAGGGTCACTTGAAGGCGTTGATAGCGCAGGAGGCGACCCGGGGGTAGAATCAGGTACGTAGTTTCATCTCAGTACGCAGGAGCGGAAATCTTGAACAACTCGTTCTCCAAAGCAATGATCTGGATGGTGATCGCTCTCGTCCTCTTCATGGTCTTCAAAAACTTCGAGGGACGCACCCAGACCGGCATCGTCAACGTTCCTTATTCCGAGTTCCTCTCTGAGGTGAAGGCGGGACATATCAAGGCGGTGGTGATCCAGGACAGCACGATCGTGACCTCGGACATCACGGCAGTGAAGACCGACGACACGCGTTTGCACACGATTGGGACCTATGCGGACCACGGACTCATTGGCGACCTCTTGGCCAACAATGTCAAGATCGACGTCAAGCCCCGTGAGGAGCAGTCGTTCTGGATGAGCCTGTTGGCCACATGGTTCCCGATGCTGCTCCTCGTGGGTGTCTGGATCTTCTTCATGCGGCAGATGCAGGGGGGCGGTCGGGGTGGAGCATTCTCCTTTGGCAAGTCGCGCGCCAAGATGCTCGATGAGAATGCCAATCAGGTGACGTTCGCCGACGTGGCCGGCTGCGACGAGGCCAAGGAGGACGTCTCGGAACTGGTCGACTTCCTGCGCGATCCGACCAAGTTTCAAAAGCTTGGCGGGCGGATCCCCCGGGGCGTGCTGATGGTGGGCTCGCCCGGTACCGGCAAGACCCTTTTGGCGCGCGCGATCGCCGGCGAGGCGAAAGTGCCATTCTTCTCGATCTCGGGGTCGGATTTCGTGGAGATGTTCGTCGGCGTGGGCGCCGCGCGCGTGCGCGACATGTTCGAAACGGCGAAAAAGCACGCACCGTGCATTATTTTTATCGATGAGATCGATGCGGTCGGTCGGCAGCGGGGCGCGGGCCTGGGCGGCGGCAATGACGAGCGCGAGCAGACCCTGAATCAGATGCTGGTCGAGATGGACGGCTTTGAGACCGGAACCGGCGTGATCGTGATCGCTGCGACCAATCGGCCCGACGTTCTGGATCCTGCGCTCCTGCGCCCGGGTCGGTTTGACCGCCAAGTGGTCGTACCGTTGCCAGACATCCGCGGTCGCGAGCAGATCCTGAATGTCCACATGCGCAAGGTCCCGATCGCCCAAGACGTCAAGGCTGACATCCTCGCCCGCGGAACTCCTGGTTTCTCCGGTGCGGATCTGGCCAATCTGGTCAACGAGGCGGCCCTGTTCGCCGCGCGGCGGAACGGCCGTGTGGTGGAAATGATCGATTTCGAGAAGGCCAAGGACAAGATCATCATGGGCGCAGAACGACGCACCATGGTCATGGACGAGGAGGAGCGTCGCAACACCGCCTACCACGAGTCTGGGCATGCGCTGCTCGGCAAACTACTGCCCAAGTGCGATCCGGTCCACAAGGTCACCATCATCCCGCGCGGTCGCGCCTTGGGCGTGACGATGTCCTTGCCCGAACGCGACAAGTATTCCTATGATCGGGATTACATCCTGCAGCAGATCTCCATGCTCTTCGGTGGCCGGATTGCCGAGGAGATCTTCATGGGTCAGATGACGACCGGGGCCTCGAACGATTTTGAACGGGCGACGGAAATGGCCCGCAACATGGTGACCCGCTACGGTATGAGCGACGCGCTCGGTCCCATGGTGTATGCGGAAAACGAGGGTGAGGTTTTTCTGGGACGCAGTGTCACGACCCAGAAGAACGTCTCCGAGACGACCATGCAGAAGGTCGACGCCGAAATCCGGCGCATCATCGACGAGCAGTATGCGTTAGCCAAGAAGCTGATCCTGGAGAATCGCGACAAGGTCGAAGCGATGACCCGGGCGCTGCTTGAATGGGAAACCATCGATGCCGATCAGATGAGCGACATCTTCGAGGGTCGCCCGCCACGCCCGCCCAAGGCATCGGGCACTGGACTGGCGGTTTCTTCCAACACCCAGCCACCTATTTCACCGAGTGCCACCGCACCGGCCTAATCCCTGGCTGAGCTAAGAGAAGGGCGGATCACTCCGCCCTTTTTTAATGGACCAAGCGCTACTCAGATGTGGACGGTTTAGGCTCGAGCTGAAGCGCACGCTCGTCATGGGCATCGTGAACGTCACGCCCGATTCCTTCTCCGACGGGGGCCTGTACCTGAGCGCTGCCGATGCCATCGCGCGCGCCGAACAGTTGATCGGCGAAGGCGCGGACCTGCTCGACATCGGCGCTGAGTCGAGCCGCCCGGGAGCGCTCCCGCTGCCGATGGATCTGGAACTCGAGCGTCTCTTGCCCGTCCTCGTCGCTTTGCGGGACGTTGCGGTTCCGATCTCGGTCGATACGTATAAGCCAGAGGTCATGCGGCATGCGCTTGACACCGGTGCCTCGATGATCAACGACATCTGGGCATTGCGCCAGCCGGGCGCGTTGGAGGTCGTGGCCGGGGCTGATTGTGCACTTTGTGTGATGCACATGCGGGGCGAGCCGACCTCGATGCAGCACAACCCGGCCTATGACGATGTCGTGGCCGAGGTCCGGCAGTTTCTGGCCGGGCGGCTGGCTTCTCTGGAGGCGGCCGGGGTGGGCAGGGAGCGAGTCGTGATCGATCCTGGCTTCGGTTTCGGAAAGACGCCTGAGCAGAACTACGCACTGCTGCGTTCCTTGGAGTCGATCGTCGCATTGGGCCAGCCGGTGCTTGCCGGCCTCTCGCGCAAGTCGATGTTGGGTCACGTCACCGGGCGCAGCCCAGCGGCGCGCGAGGCAGCAAGCGTTGCCGCGGCACTCGCGGCCGTCGCGCACGGTGCTCGGCTGGTCCGGGTCCATGATGTGGGCATGACCGTGGACGCCCTCAAGATCTGGGAAATGGTGGAAAATCGGCCCTCGGCAGCAGTTCCGACCGACCTTAACAACAAAGCCTAGGCAAGCATGACTCGAAAATACTTTGGAACGGACGGGGTGCGCGGCCGCGTCGGTGAGGCCCCCATCACGCCGGACTTTATCTTGCGCTTGGCGTTTGCCGCGGGCGGCGTTCTCGGACAGGCTGCGGTGGGAAGCCATCCGGCGGTCCTCATTGGTAAGGACACGCGGGTGTCGGGTTACATGCTGGAGGCAGCCTTGCAGGCCGGGTTCACCGCGGCCGGTGTGGACGTGCGCCTGACCGGTCCCATGCCGACTCCGGCGGTGGCGTATCTGACCCGCGCCTTGCGCCTTTCCGTCGGGGTCGTGATCAGCGCCTCCCACAATCCTTACCAGGACAATGGTATCAAGTTCTTCTCAGCAGACGGCTCGAAGTTGCCTGATTCGATCGAGCGTGACATCGAAGAGAGGCTCGAGCAACCGGTCGTGTGCGTGCCCTCCGAGTCATTGGGCAAGGCGTTACGTATCGGTGACGCGGCCGGGCGCTATATCGAATTCTGTAAATCCACCTTTCCGCAGAACCTGAGCCTCAATGGGCTGCGTATCGTCGTGGATTGCGCCCACGGGGCGGCCTATGAGATCGCACCGCACGTGTTTCACGAACTCGGCGCAGAAGTCGTGACGATCGGCGCGAATCCCAACGGCTTTAACATCAACGAGGGGTGCGGCGCGACCCATCCGCAGGCGCTGCAGCTGGCCGTGCGCTCGCATCGCGCCGACCTGGGCGTCTCGCTCGATGGTGACGCCGACCGGGTTCTGATGGCCGATAAGACCGGTCGGCTCTACAACGGCGACGAGCTGCTGTATATCCTCGTGGCCGACGGTGTCGCCCAGGGCAAGACGTCCGGTGTCGCCGGCACGCTCATGACCAATCTTGCCATTGAGAAGGCCTTCGAGCGGCTCGGAGTCCCGTTCGCCCGGGCCAAGGTCGGCGATCGCTATGTTTTGGAGACGCTCGTGCAAAACGGCTGGATCTGGGGTGGCGAGAGCTCCGGGCACCTGCTCTGCTTGGACCGGCATAGCACTGGCGATGGGATCATCAGCGCATTACAGGTGATCTCGGCCATGCAGCGCAGCGGCCAGAGCTTGGCCGAGCTGACTGCGGAAGTGAAACTCTTCCCACAAAAGCTGATCAACGTGCGCATTCCCAAGGATTTCGACTGGGAGCATCACGCGCCCCTGATCGCAGCCCGTGCGGCTGTGGAGGAGCACTTGGGCCCGAGCGGCCGTATCTTGATCCGCGCCTCCGGCACCGAGCCCGTCTTACGCGTCATGGTCGAAGCCGAGAGCGAGAAGCAGGCGCGCGAGTCGGCGGAACGGCTGGCGCTTTCCTTGCCCAAGGCTGCCTAGCAGAGTATTTCGCTGGTGTATCCGGCGCTGTGTAATATTTCTCAATGTGAAATATTACAGTACATGTCATATTCCAGTCACAGAATGATCGTAGGATCTCGCACCGGATCATTCTTAGGAACATGGCCATGAAATCAGTGTGGGTGAGTGCTGCGCTTGCGGGCGTCTGCGCAAGCATCTCGATCTCGGCAGCCGCAGCCGAGTTGACGGGGGCCGGCTCGAGCTTCGTTGCGCCGGTCATCGCCAAGTGGGCGGACGCCTATAGCAAGGCAACGGGCTCCCAGATCAACTATCAGTCCATCGGATCCTCGGCTGGCCTCAAGCAGATCGAGGCAAAGACCGTCGACTTCGGCGCCTCCGATGCGCCGCTCAAGCCCGAAGAACTCGATGCCAAGGGGCTGGTTCAATTTCCCGTGATCGTAGGCGGGATTGTTCCGATCTACAACCTGCCGACCATTCCCTCAGGGACCTTGCATCTGACCGGCTCCGTCCTCGCGGATATTTACCTCGGTAAGATCACGAAGTGGAACGATCCCGCCATCGCGGCAGTCAACAGCGGCATCAAATTGCCCGACACGGCCATCGCCGTCGTCCGGCGCGCCGATGGCTCAGGGACGAGCTTTAATTTCACCGATTACTTGGCCAAGGTCAACCCCGAGTGGAAGTCCAAGGTCGGGGCGGGGACCACCGTGAACTGGCCGATCGGCACTGGCGGGAAGGGCAACGAAGGCGTGTCCCTGTTCGTCCAGAGATTGCAAGGAGCCATAGGCTACGTGGAGTACGCCTATGCCAAGCAGTCCAAGCTGTCTTATGCGCTTGTCGAAAATGCTGCGGGTGCGTACATCCAGCCCGATGAAGCCTCCTTCCAAGCCGCCGCCGCGGGTGCGGAATGGGAAAAGAATCGCTACTATGTCGTCATTACAAATCAGCCCGGCAAGGATGCGTGGCCGATCTCGGCCTCGACGTTCGTGTTGATGCAAAAGGCTCAGGACAAGCCGGTTCAGGCTGCAGAAGTGCTGAAGTTCTTTGATTGGGCCCTGAACAAGGGGCAGAAGCTCGCGTCGGATCTCGACTATGTTCCGCTGCCGCCGACCCTGGTCCAGTCGATCGAGCAATCTTGGTCGCGGGAAATCAAAGACACGTCCGGCAAAGCGATTTCGCTGAAATAACCGCTTGGATCTGGTGTCCGGGTCGGGCTCGATCCGGACGCTTTTCTGTTGAGAGAAGCACTCTATGGATGCCGTCTCTTCCGTGCCTTTAGCCGGGACCGCGAAGCTCGAACCTTCGGTCGAGCCGCCGCCACAAGCCGGCGGCGACTTGGCCGACGTCATCTTCTACAACCTGACCCGTGCCGCGGCCATTCTCGTTTTATTGGTCTTGGCGGGAATCATCGTCTCGTTGGTCATCAGCTCCTGGCCGACCATCCAGAAATTCGGCTTTAGCTTTCTCTATTCGAGCGAATGGGATCCGACCGCGAACAAATTTGGCGCGCTCGTTCCCATCTATGGCACCCTCGTGACTTCGGCCATTGCCCTTCTGATCGCGGTTCCCGTGAGCTTTGGCATTGCGCTGTTCCTGACTGAGATGTCCCCGATCTGGCTAAGGCGCCCACTCGGTGTGGCGATCGAACTGCTCGCGGCCATCCCCAGCATCGTCTACGGCATGTGGGGACTGCTCGTGTTCTCGCCAATCTTCGCCCAATACATCGAAGTCCCCCTGACGGCGACATTGGGGCGGCTGCCGGTCATCGGTGCGCTCTTCCAGGGGGCTCCTATCGGTATCGGCCTACTTTGTGCTGGATTCATACTGGCCATCATGATCATCCCGTTCATCGCAGCGGTGATGCGCGATGTCTTCGAAGTCACACCGGCCATGCTGAAGGAGTCGGTGTACGGATTGGGAGGGACGACCTGGGAAGTCGTCTGGCGCGTGGTCTTACCCTATACCAAGGCGGGTGTCGTGGGCGGAATCATGCTGGGCTTGGGGCGTGCGCTCGGCGAGACCATGGCGGTAACCTTCGTCATCGGCAATACCAACGTGCTCGATAGCGTCTCGCTTTTCTCACCTGGCAACTCGATCACTTCGGCGCTCGCCAACGAGTTCGCCGAAGCCGAGCCCGGCTTGCATACCTCGGCCCTTCTTGAACTGGGTCTGGTGTTGTTCTTCATCACTTTCCTGGTGCTGGCGGCGTCCAAATTGCTGCTCTCGCGTCTCCAGGCAAACGAGGGCAAGAAATCGTGAGCCGCGAAGCGATGTTTCAGCGGCGCAAGATCGTCAACAACGTTGCGCTGTCGCTCTCTCTGGCGGCGATGGCCTTCGGTCTGGTGTGGCTCATCTGGATCCTGATTACCACTCTGACGCTGGGTATCGGTGGCCTGTCGCTTTCGCTCTTTACGCAGATGACTCCCGCACCAAACTCGGAGACGGGAGGGCTTGCCAATGCCATCGTGGGATCGATCATCATGGTGGGTATCGGCACGCTCATGGGTACTCCCCTTGGTATTCTCGCAGGAATCTATCTGGCCGAGTACGGAGAACGTGACATCCTCTCCTCAGTGACCCGCTTCATCAACGACATCCTGCTGTCGGCCCCTTCGATCGTCATCGGGCTATTCGTCTACGCGATCTATGTGGCCCGCATGAAAAGCTTCTCGGGCTTTGCAGGTGCGCTGGCTCTGGCCCTTCTGGTCATTCCTGTGGTTGTGCGGACGACTGAGAACATGCTGCGTCTTATACCCAATAGCCTGCGTGAAGCGGCCTTTGCCCTGGGAACGCCGAAATGGCGCGTCATCCTGACCATCACGTTAAGGGCCGCCCGTGCGGGCGTCATGACGGGCGTGCTCCTCGCGGTGGCGCGCATCGCCGGTGAGACGGCACCCTTGCTCTTCACGGCGTTGTCCGATCAGTTTTGGAGTCTGAACCTGAACCGTCCGATGGCGAATCTGCCCGTCACCATATTCAAGTTCGCAATGAGTCCTTTCCTTGACTGGCAGCAGCTGGCCTGGGCGGGGGTGTTCCTCATCACCGCTGGTGTCTTGGCACTCAATATCGTGGCGCGATCGCTATTTTCGAAGAACAATGGATAAGGCTATGCTCGCCACCGCTCCGACGCCCGAGGTCTTGAAGACCAAAATTCACGTTCGCAATTTGAATTTCTATTACGGCAAGTTTCATGCTCTGAAGAACATCTCGCTTGAGATCCCGGAAAAGAAGGTGACCGCCTTCATCGGTCCGTCCGGATGCGGAAAATCGACCTTATTGCGCACGTTCAATCGGATGTATGAGTTGTACCCTGACCAGCGCGCTGAGGGAGAGATCAATCTTGACGGTCAGAATCTGCTCGCTGCCAACCAGAATGTCGCGCTGATTCGCGCCAAGGTGGGCATGGTGTTCCAGAAGCCCACCCCGTTCCCGATGTCCATTTATGACAATATTGCCTTCGGAGTGAAGCTCTTCGAACGCCTCTCAAAAGGCGAGATGGACGAGCGGGTAGAGTGGGCGCTCACGAAGGCTGCGCTTTGGGGCGAAGTGAAGGACAAACTGAGTCAGAGCGGCAACGGGCTCTCTGGGGGGCAGCAGCAAAGGCTCTGTATCGCCCGCGGGATCGCCATCAAGCCCGAGGTCTTGCTCCTGGACGAGCCCTGCTCGGCGCTTGACCCGATCTCGACGGCAAAAATCGAAGAACTGATCGATGAGCTCAAGGCGGACTATACCGTCGTGATCGTGACCCACAACATGCAACAGGCGGCACGCTGCTCAGACCACACCGCCTATATGTATCTGGGGGAGTTGATCGAGGTGGGTAATACCGATCAGGTCTTCATCAAACCCTCGAAGAAGCAGACCGAGGACTACATCACCGGTCGATTCGGCTGAAGGATCGGGTCAGTCGATCGACCTATTCGCACGGTGGGGGATTGGCCTGGCCGGTTCGTGCTACCCTCGCACATCGGCTTGGCCTACACAATATGAATCGTCTGCTGGGACTCACCTCGATTTGGCTCGCGCTCGTCTTAAGCGCGTGCTCTTTCATTCCGCGTGATCCCTCCTTTGCATCGCTCTCGGGCATTGTGTCCTACCGGCAACGCATCGCGCTGCTCCCCGAGGCGGTTGTGCTAGTCCAACTGGTGGACATGTCCCGTCCTGACGCGCGCGCCGATATCATCGCCGAGGAGCGTATCGAGCGGCCTGGACAGGTACCGGTCAAGTTCGAGTTGCGCTATGACGAGCACGCGATCGTGCGCGGTCACCACTATGCGGTGATGGCCGCCATCTACCAAGGCTCGCGAATGATCTTCAATTCCCCGAGTCCCGTTCCGGCGCTATCCGATGGTGCTCCTTCCGTCGTCGAGATGATCCTGGAACCGGTCTCTGGGTAGGTTCTGGGTCGGTAGGCGGGTCGCAGCAAGTTGTGGGGCAAGCCAGATCGTGGGTATGCGTGGCTATTCAATACGTGGCTATGCAATATTTGACCCCTGCAGCGGGCCACGCTATGATCATAGGCTTTTCGGGGTGTAGCGTAGCCTGGTAGCGCGCCTGGTTTGGGACCAGGATGTCGGGAGTTCAAATCTCTCCACCCCGACCAAATTTTAAGGATGTCCGACGGCGCTGTGAGAGTCGGGTCGAACTGCCCGTAGCTCAACCGGATAGAGCACCGGCCTTCTAAGCCGGGGGTTGTGGGTTCGAGTCCCGCCGGGCAGGCCAAGTCGTTTTCTAGTCTGGCATCCTATGAATGCCTAGCCTCGGTGGTGGCTGTAGCTCAGCTGGTAGAGTCCCGGATTGTGATTCCGGTTGTCGTGGGTTCGAGTCCCATCAGCCACCCCATATTCCAAAGGGTTTCCGCGATAGTGCTCGCTAACTTCTGCGGCACCTGTCGCAGATTTGTCGCGAAGCGCATTGTCCGCAAATGTTGCGGCGAAGTCTTGACCCACGAGATCTACTCTCGACGACCTAGTGTAATGATTCATAATTAATGGAACTATTAGCCAGGCGACGGTCTCATTGGAGAATGATCCTTTGAGAGGCCCAACATGCGCGTCGCAGCGAGCATCGTCCTGAGTACCGAAGAGCGAAAGATGCTGACCAAGCTGGCGCGCTCGAACACCTCCAGCGTCCGTCTCGCGCGGCGCGCGCAGATCGTGCTGCTCGCGGCCGATGGCTTGGACAACCTGCAGATCGCCGCGCAGTTGAACACCGGTCGCGTGCAGGTTGGACGCTGGCGCGAACGCTATGCCCGGCTCGGCTTGGCCGGCATCGAGCAGGATCTGCCGCGTGCCGGACGCAAGCCCAAAGTGGATGCCGCCGAGATCGTGCGTCTGACGACCCAGACCACCCCGCGCGCGGCCACTCACTGGAGCTCGCGGCGCCTGGCGGCCGAGGTCGGCGTCAGTGATACCACCATCCTGCGTGTCTGGCAGGCCCACGGCCTCAAGCCGCACCGGGTCAAGCACTTCAAGGTGTCGCGTGATCCCGCATTCGTCGAGAAGCTCGAGGACATCGTCGGGCTTTATATGAGTCCTCCCGAGCATGCCTTGGTGCTGTGCTGTGACGAGAAGAGTCAGGTTCAGGCGCTCGATCGCACCGAACCGGGTTCGCCGATCAAGAAGGGGCGCGCGGCCACCATGAGGCATGACTACAAGCGCCACGGCACGACCACGTTGTTCGCCGCACTCAACATTCTGGACGGTTCGGTGATCGGTTGTTGCGCGCCACGGCACCGCCACCAGGAGTGGCTCAAATTCCTGCGCCGCGTCGACCGCCAGACCCCCAAGGACAAGCAGCTGCATCTGGTTTGCGACAACTACGCCACCCACAAGCATCCCGAGGTCCTCACCTGGCTCGAGAAGCACCCTCGCATCCACGTGCACTTCACGCCAACCTCGGCGTCCTGGCTCAACATGGTCGAGCGCTTCTTCCGCGATCTCACCACCGAACGGTTGCAGCGCGGTGTGTTTCGCAGCGTCCCGGAGATGGTGGCTGCGATTCAGGAATATGTCGAGGTCCATAACGACAATCCAAAGCCCTTCATCTGGACGGCCAAAGCCAAGGACATTCTGCAGAAGGTGATCCGCGCCAATAGCCGCTTAAGTTCCAAACAGAATGAAGCACTACACTAGATTCAGTGGAAGCATACTGGAACGGACATAAGGATTAGGGGGGAGTGACCCAGTGCCCAAGGGCGCACTTTCCAGAACTTGCTGTGATGGCTCAAATCAAGGTTGCCAAGTCTGGTTGCCTCTAGATCCGTATCAGCCTCAGAGCTCAGAGCCGCGGCATCGTGACCGGCAAGGCTTGGCTCGGGACCAAAAGAGGCCGGCGATTCGGCCCTGAAAATGGCCTTACGGGCCCGCAATCGGTGATTCACTGGCCGGCGAAACGCTTTTGTCGAGCGCAAAAAGTTGTCGAGGATGCGTTTCCGTTTGAGCTCCTGCCTTCTGTGAAGGCACTAGGGCTCGGTGGACTTGGATTCGCGGGCTATGGCTGTCGCGGAGGAAGCGGGCTGCTGGCCGGCCTGATAGCGATGGAGATGTCGCGCGTCGACGTTTCCATCGCTACCTTTTTCGGCGTCCACAATGGCTTGGCGATGGGATCGATCTATCTCGGTGGATCCGAGGAGCAAAAACAGAGGTGGCTTCCCTCAATGGCGCGTTTCGAAAGGATCGGGTGCTTCGGGTTGACCGAGCCGCTGGTGGGTTCCGGTGCATCCCGCGGCCTGACGACGACTGCGAAACGCACCGGCGATACGTGGGTGCTGAATGGCCAGAAGAAGTGGATCGGTAATGCGCCATGGTGCGACATTTCAATACTTTGGGCGAGGGACCTTGCGGACGATCAGGTAAAAGCCTTCGTCGTGGAGAACAAGACCACGGCGGGATTCAAGGTCGAGAAGATCCAGAACAAGATGTCGCTCAAGGTCGTCCAGAACGGCCTGATCACGCTAGAGAACTGCTGCGTGCCGGACGAGAACCGTCTTCAGGCCGACAACTCCTTTCGCGACACCGCGAAAGTGCTGAAGCTGACCCGGTACGCCGTGGCGTGGGAAGCAACGGGCTGCGCGATGGGTGCCTACGAGAACGCGCTGAAGTATTGCCAGGAGCGCCTGCAGTTTGGAGAGCCGATCGGCTCGTTCCAGCTCGTACAAGACCTGCTCGCAAGAATGCTGGCCAACATCACTGCATCACAATGCCTGGTGGTTCGCACGGCTCAACTCGAGGCCGAAGGCAAGCTCACGGACGCCCACGCCGCTCTTGCCAAAGGGTTCTGCACAGCCAAATGCCGTGAAACGGTGGCGTGGGCCCGCGAGCTACTGGGTGGCAACGGCATCACTGTCGACTACAACGTGGGACGCTTCTTCGCGGATGCTGAAGCGCTCTACTCCTACGAAGGCACGTATCAAATGCAGAACATGATCGTCGGAAAGGCCGTCACGGGCTTCAGCGCCTTCGTATAGTAAATCAATGAGGTTAATCCTTCTTTCTTGAGGGATGATGTCTTTCGCGGACTGAAGGTCGTGGATCTGGCTAGTTTTATCGCCGGACCCAGCGGGGCCGTGATTCTGTCCGATTTCGGCGAGCCTCCCGCTGGAGCGCCGGACCGTTGGCGGTAATTACCCCGACCGGCGTGTCTCCCAGATAGACCGTCTCCTGGAGGGCCTGGCCGTTCGTGTCATATTCCCCCTGTCAGTGTCGGATCAATACTCCCCAACTGGGGAAAATTCGTCCGACATTGACAGCTGCGGTCTGCATCACACCTACATCGGCGGCATCGAGCGCGGTGAGCGCAATCTCGGCGTCGACAACATCGAGCGGGTTGCGAAGGCGCTCGGCGTCAAGCCCGGCGAGCTTTTGAGCTGAGCTAGAGGTCGCAGGCGCTTCTCCTTAGTATCCTGGCAGCGAGACGCGTCGGTACCGTGCCCACGCCTCCAGCCGCCGCGCAGATGGCCTCGCTGCGCAAGCGCCATCTGCGCACTTTCCTTTTGACGCTTTACCGTCATTCGCAGTGATAGCTGTTGCCCTGTCGCGCGCGATGCGAGAGCATTGACGAAACTTGCTCGAAGAGTCGGCCCTGAACGTGCGAACGCTGCTGGTTCTGTGGACCGTAGGATCACGCCAAGCAGGGTAGTGGAGTGGTTCCGATCCTGCTCGAATGGCGCTCAGTTCGTCAGCTGGAATTCAATGCGCTCCCGAAAAGCAACACAGTTCACGAGCACTTCTTATTCATTTCTGAGCCCGCAATTCGAGTGGCCATGAAGAAATCCCCCGTCTACCCACCGCGCAGCGCCCTGGTGCGTGCGCTTGGCCTGTAGCCGGCCGCGAAGCCTGCTCCGCGTAGGAGCAAAGTGGTCACGAGCCATCCGGTGGCCGTCACGCCTCAAGCGCGGTTGTTGACGGCCGCGGCGTACCAGCGCCTGCACGCCTCTAAGGTCGAGTCCTGTACTGATGGCACGACAGTTACGAAGGGTTCGCAGACTGGTCATGTGCGTCGACGCTAACCCCCTCGCATATGGGGTAGCCTTGTGCAGGCTTGTCAGCCAGAGCCGTTTGCGGATTTCAGTGCATCGGCTCTAGTACGCGCATACGAGTTCATACGTCTACTTCCTGTACGCTACCGACGATGGCATCCCTCGCTATGTTGGACGTGCCGCTGACAAGGTCAGCTACCGATTCAAACAGCATGTCACGGCAGCGCTAGAAAAGGAAGCTGGGCCTTTGTACGACTGGATGGGCGTCGTCTGGCGCCGCGACGCCGACGTAGCCGTTTACACACTGCAAGAAGGCGTGATCCCGAAGGACGAGTCTATGTTCGAGCAGTACTGGATCGACCAGTTCGGCGATCTGCTCAACATCGTTGGCAACAAGGCGAAGCGAGGCGCTCACGGCGCTACAGGCAGGCAAATTATTGCTGCCATCAAGTCTCAACTCGAACAGGCCAGACAAGCGCAGCAATAGCGCCCTGCGCTACCTCAGATGTGCCGCGCCAGGCTCATGCGCTGATGCAGGATCCTCAGAACGCCGATGGACTCGGCTTGCACAGCGGTGGGCATCGCCCTGTAGATGATGACGTGCGAACCGACCAGGTAGGCGAGGTGCGTTGGCGGCAGGTCGCTCCGACTGTGGCCCAGCTCGAAATTCTCGGCGAGGGTCGCGAGCGCCTTCTGGATCTTCTCGAAATAGGCGTCGACTTGTGCCTCGCCCCAAGTGATTTGCGTATAGGCGAGGATGTCGACGATATCTTCTGCGGCCTGCGGGGAAAGCTCGAGCGGCAGCGCCTTACGGGAGGACATCGGGATTCAGTTTCTTCCCGGATGCAACGGCTGCTGCCGCACGCTTCTGCAGCTTCTTCATCGTGTCAGGGGTGTAAGGCACCCCGTGCCCTGCCGTCAGTTGGTCCTCGCCGACCTTGATCGCTGCTTGCCAAGCAGCAACCCGCGCCTCTTCCGCCTGCATGCGCCGCACAGCATCGCGGATCACTTCCGTGGCGTTGCCATAGAAGCCGCCAGCCACCTTGCTGCGGATGAAGCTTTCCATCTCGTCGGACAGGTTCACATGCATCGTCATCGTGATACTCCCGCGCTAACATTGATACCCATATAATATCCACAACATGGATACCCGTCAAGGACTAGCTGCGGCTCTCCGCGCCGTCTGTACCCGGTCGGCGGCTTCCTTGCGGATCCCCTGCCAGTCATCGGCGGTAAGCGCCTTGGCGTTGCCCTGCAGGCCTTCCAGCAAGATGTGGTCTGTCACTGCAGAACCAAGCAACAGGCGGACTACGTGCCGGTTGACGCCAGATTGCTGGCCGATTTCTGCCAAGCCGTATGTCAATTCGATGTCATCTGCCGAGGTGGGGGGGTGCGATTTAACGACGATACAGCGCGTCGGCAACGCTTTGCGCAGGCAACAAAAAGCCGGCGCGAATTTCTCGGCACCGGCTCATCTGTCAATATGGCGGCTGTTGATGGTGTGAATCGCCGCTAATTTTTTGGTGGAAAAACTGCCTTATTCCAAGCCAATTCAAATTCACTCTCTGATATGAGATGCGGTTCAAATTCAAGGTTTTCAGCGATTTCCTCCAATGATGGTATGGGTAGCTCGCCAAGAACAGTACCACCTATAGATTGGGATTCACTTGCGTAAGTCCATCTCCCATCAGGAAATACTTCAACCTTCCTAACCTCCCAACGGTCTTCGTCTAACTCACTGTAAAGCACGACCGGATAGGCTTGATCTTCATGTTTCCAATTAACTTTCAGGTAGATCATTTATGGAACCCTTCCTGAGCTAATAA
>CAJCID010000010.1 GCA_903970305.1 Rhodospirillales bacterium
GTCTTCGAACAAACTTAAGTCAGCGCGCGCTGCCGGGACGTTACCCGCCTCAGCCGCACGAATCCCCTCCCTTTGGGTGAATCCGCAGTAGCTCCCGAACAGGAGCACACCGATCGGATTTGACGGTGCCGGCTTGGATCTCCATCGGGCTTCTGCTGGGCTTGGCACCGGGTGTTCGCAAGTCCTCACTGCGCAGAAGTCACAGCCCTCAGCTTCCCAAGACGTACTCCGCGCGGCTCGCGCCGCGAGCGCGAAGACTCTTCGGTACCACTAGCCCCATTGGATAAAAGCCCTATGGGGCTATAGAGGGAATCCTTGGGTAGCCGCTACGATGTTGCCAGAACCTGCCAAATCGAGCTGTTGATCCGGATGGTACTGGCAGACGTGGGGATGTCCTGACTGGCCACGCCCACCGGAAAAGCGCAGAGCACGCCGAGGCAATTTCACGTCGCATCTTGGAGAGGTTATCGCCGAAAGAGGCCACCTAAACCTCCGGCCTTTCCAAGAATATCCAATCAATTCATCGCGCTTATATCAGGGAGATCGGCAATGGTTCGGGTTTTTCGGTCAGGCAACAGGCGGGCAGTCCAAAGCGGGATCCGAATTATCGGATCCCTGATCCTGGCGGCATTGCTCCAGCCGCATTTCGCCATAGCGCAAGTTCCCGGCGCGAGCCTGCCACCGAATGCGCCAGCGTACTTCCCGAAAACCTGGCAATCGGCCCTGAGCGCCCCTGGCCCCGCAGAGCAATCGCTCAATGGAGGTATCGGCCCCATCATCCCGACCTATGAACTCGACCCGGACCGCAGCGGCCTGATTGGATCCTATCAACCATCGGGTCCCACGGTACCTGCGCAGAACGCCTTCTTCAAATCCCTCGGCACCAACGGGCGGACTTGCGCGACCTGCCATCAGCCCGCCAGCTCGATGAGTATCAGCCTCGAGGCGATCCGGGCCAAGTTTGACGAGACCGACGGCTGGGATCCGCTGTTTGCTCCCGTAGACGGTGCGAATTGCCCGAACGCCGTACCCGCCGGCAGAACCTCTCCTTCCTACATCGGGGGGCGCACCGGACACGGGACTGACCACCGTGCCGCCCACTCCTTGGTACTCGACCAGGGCGTCTTTCGGATCTTCCTGCCCGTGCCGGCCAATGCCGAATACACGATCAGCGTCGTGAGCGACCCTAATGGCTGCAACACCGATCCGGCTTACAGCCAGGTTATCGATCCGACGACGGGGACCGTGAGCCAGATCATCTCGGTCTACAGGCGTCCGCGCATCGCAAGCAATCTCATCTTCGAAACCCATACCCTAGAAAGCGCCCACATTCTGCCGCCGCTTGATCCCATCACTGGAAATCCCTTGGCGACCGACCCCTACACCGGTCTCGTGGAGAGCGGCAACATCATGTGGGATGGACGCGAACCAACGCTACAAAGCCAGGCGATCGATGCCACGTTGGGTCATGCCCAGGCACTCGTCGCCCCTACTGCGGAGCAGGTCGCCGAGATCGTCAACTTCGAAAGCGGGTTTTATAGCGCCCAAGCGATCAGTTACAAGGCCGGCGACCTCAGTGGCTTGTTTGCGACCGGCGGACCGAAAAACCTCGCGAATGTGCAACCTGGAGAAGTGGCCAGTCTCGTGCCCGGCCCGCGGATGAACATCTATTCGGCCTGGAGTAGCGTCACGGGAGATTCACGCGCCGAACTCGAGAAGGCGTCGATCCTGCGCGGACAGAACCTCTTTAACAACAAGTCGTTTGTCGTCTCGAACGTCGCTGGTCTGAACAATATTCCGGCACTGAGCAATAATTTGGTGAGTACATGCGGCAGGTGTCATAACCAGATCAACGCTGGCAACGATTCGTTCGCCGCGGCTCAGCATGATATCGGCGTGGGCGGTACCGCTGTCAGCGCCGGCGGGCCTGCGCCCTCGGCAAAGTTGCCCATCTTCCGGCTCACCTGTCAGGGTAGCGCCTCGACGGTCTATAACGGAGGGGTTGTCGAGACCAACGATCCGGGCTTGGCGCTCATCACGGGAAAGTGTGCCGACATCGGCCGCACGACCGTGTCGTCGCTCCGAGGACTTGCCGCTCGCGCGCCCTACTTTCATGATGGCAGCGCAAGAACCCTAAGAGATGTCGTCAATTTCTACAACGCACGCTTTAATATCGGCCTGTCCGATGCGGATGTGGAAGACATGGTTCACTTCCTGAACGCTCTGTAGAACCGCCACGGGGAGAAGCCCCTCAGGGGGCTTGCCCCGCTTCACCATGCGAGGGGTGCCGCGAGCCGTCACCCCTCTACGCAGCAGCCCCAGGCTTGCTTCGGATAAGACGGTTTCTTCGACTTGCTGCCCCGAGGGCGCCGAGCCCCGCCACGATCAGGGGCCAGCTCGAGGGCAGCGGGACGCTTGGGATCACTTCCTTCCAAACGCCGTAGTCCGCCAAGGTCCCGCTCAACGCGGCATCGATGCCCGTCGACTGGCCGGCATACTCTTGAAACTGAAAGGTATACGTTGGCGGGGTGAATGCAGTGCCGGAATTCGTGATTTCAGCGACGCTCGTCAAATAGCCCGACGAGGTCGACCCGTTCGTTCCCGCGGACCACCCCGCTGCCGTCAGGGAAGTCACCGCAAGGCCGGATGTTCCAAGAGTCGCCACGCTTCCGTTACTGAAGTCGAAGACAAAGGATGTTAGCGTTGCCCCGGAAAAATCATTGGGGGCGTTTGGGGCTGTGGCCGGCAAGGTGAACGTCATCTCGCCCGAGTTACCTGTGCTGGTCTGGTCGACCCAGGTATATTCGACCGTTGCTGCAACACTGGGAAGCGCTGCCATTGCTGCGATTGCAATGATGATCATCTTGATGAGGGACATGGACTTCTCTCCATAGACCGAAACGTGAGATCCCTGCATCCGATGCCCTATCTTGCCCGAAACCAGCAGACGCGGCCCTGATCTCGTAGTGCCGCAACCCAAACGGTACAGGGGAGATATGTCCTGGCGTTCTGCGACTGGTAAATCGCACTAGCTAGTTCGAGCTAGCCGCTATACCCTGCCCGTTCGAATTCTCTTCGCCTCGGTCGGTGATCCTGGGCGCCAGACCGGGTTACTTTCCGATGCAAAACCGCCCAAAGATTTCGCCCAAGAGCTCGTCGGACGTCAACTCCCCCGTGATCTGTCCGAGCTCGTCCTGCGCTAGCCGTAGTTCCTCTGCATAGAGGTCCAAAGCGCGATCAGACTCGCCGGCATGAGCCGCTGCCCGGGCGAGATGGAGGTCTGCCGCCTGCAGCGCTTCAAGATGCCTCTGGCGGCCCAGAAAAGCCGTCTCGCCCAGGGCCTGCCATCCGGCGAGCCGCAGGATTTCCTGACGCAAGAGATCCATGCCGGCACCGGTCAAGGCCGACACGTACACGCTCGGCCCATCGATTCGCGCCGGCTCCCCGGTCAGGTCGATCTTATTGAAGATCGACCGGGAGGGTACCGAAGGGGGAAACCGCGATGCGATCTCGATATCGTCGGCCATCAGCGGCTCACGCGCATCGCGCAGATTCAAGATGATGTCTGCGCCTTCGATCTCGCGCCAGCTCCGCTCGATCCCGATGATCTCGATCGGATCGGAGGTGGCCCGCAATCCCGCGGTATCGATGATGTGCAATGCGACGCCCTCGATCTGGATCGCCTGGGCGATGCGATCGCGTGTCGTTCCCGGGATAGCGGTGACGATTGCGACCTCGGCCTCGGCAAGTGCATTCAGCAGACTGGACTTACCCACGTTGGGCCGTCCGGCGAGCACCACTTTGACGCCATCGCGTAGCAGCGCCCCCTGCCGGGTCCGCTCAAGCACGCTCGTTAGTTCCAGACGGATTCGCTCCAGCTGACCGAGGGCATCCGAGCTTTTCAGGAACTCGATCTCTTCCTCGGGAAAATCGAGCGTCGCCTCGACCAGAAGGCGCAGCTTGGTCAGCGCTTCGACGATCGCTTCAACCGCCTGGGAAAATACCCCATGGAGCGAAGCTTGGGCGCTGCGCGCGGCAGCCTCGGTACTCGCTTCGATCAGATCGGCGACCGCCTCGGCCTGCAGAAGATCGATCTTATCGTTCAGAAACGCTCGCCGGGTGAATTCTCCGGGTTCCGCGATGCGCAGTCCCTGGGCCTTGCCCGCGACGAGGCAGCGGCGCAGGATCATCTGCAAAACGACGGGGCCACCGTGCCCCTGCAACTCGAGAACGTCCTCGCCCGAGTAGGAATGTGGGCCGGGGAAGTAGAGGGAGATGCCCTCGTCGATCACTTCACCTTCGTCCCCAAGGAATGGGCCCAGAGTCGCATGTCGCGGAGTCAGGCGTTTACCGCAGAGGGCCTCCATGACCACGACCACCGCAGAGCCGGAGACCCGCACAATGCCGATCCCTCCACGCCCAGGAGGAGTCGCAATCGCCACGATTGGGTCTAGCTCGGAGGGCCTCATCGGGGCCCCGTTCCACGATCACCCTCAGGAGCCAACGCGGGCCGAGTCGAGGTCACTTCTTCGCGGCACCACCTAACATACGCGTGATCTGCCATTGCTGCGCGATCGAGAGGAGATTATTGACCACCCAGTAGAGCACGAGTCCTGCGGGGAAGAAGAAGAACGTGACGCCGAATACCAGCGGCATGACCATCATCATCTTCGCCTGGACAGGATCGGGAGGGGCTGGATTGAGCTTGTACTGCACAAACATGGACGCCATCATGACTGCGGGAAGGATATAGAAGGGATCTGGCGCGGCGAGATCGTGGATCCAGCCGACCCAGGGTGCTCCCCGCATCTCCACACTTGCCGAGAGCACCGAATAGAGCGAGATGAAGACCGGGATTTGGATCAGTACGGGCAGGCAACCACCAGCCGGATTGATCTTCTCGGTCTTGTACAACTCCATCATCGCCTGGTTCATTTTGGCGCGATCATCCTTGTGTCGTTCCTGAATCAGTTTGAGTCGGGGAGCGACATTTTTCATGCGGGCCATCGATCGATAACTTGCAGCGGACAGCGGATAGAACGCCAGCTTGATGAGAACGGTCAGCATAATGATTGCGGCACCCCAATTGCCCAGCAGTCCGTGCAAATTCTCGAGCAACCAGAACACAGGGCGAGCCAGAATCGTAGTCCAACCATAGTCCCGTACCAGATCGAGGCCGGGCGCGACCTTTTCTAAGAGCCGCTGCTCCTCGGGCCCGACGAACAATTGGCTTTCGTTGGTTGCCGAGCCCTTGGGCGCGATCGCTCCCAAGTCGATCAGGGCCGCCGCTCGGTAGGTGGGCGGAGTCCCCTGGATCGGCTCAGTGAGATAACTACGTGTGATTCCCTCCTTGGGAATCCACACAGCAACAAAGTAGTGCTGCAAGATCGCAACCCAACCGTTATCGGCAGTGCGTGGCTGGGTAGCCTTATCCTTGTGCTTGGCGATGTCGTCGAACGGTATCTTTTGAAATTTCTCTGAAGAACTGTAGACCGCTGGACCGTAGTAGGGGCTATAGAAACGCATCGTCCCCTCTGGCTTACTGTCATCACGCACGAGTTGGAGATACAGCTTCGGGTCGAGCGGATGGTCAGTCAAGTTCGTGACCTGGTGGCGCACCCCAATCTCATAGCTCCCGCGCGTGAAGATGAAGGTCTTAAGCAGCTTCACACCACCACCCTCGGCTTCGAACGACACCTCGAGTTGATCCTGCCCCTCTTGCAAGGTGGTGGGACCAGGCACCACGCTAAAGCCAGTATGGTGCGAAGGCAACCCGGCTTCACCTACGAGACCGGTCTCGGCAACATAGACATGGCCGGCGGACCTCTCAAGCAGCACCATATTCTTGCTCGGATCTAGGGTGTCGCGATGCTGGAGCAATTCAACACGATCGATCTGGGCTCCAAGGCTGCTCAGATCGACCGCCAGCAGGTCGGTCCTGACGGCGACCGTCTGGATCGGTGCACTGGGCTTGGCGACACTCTCCCCGCTGACGGCTTCCTTGGCAGCAGGCGGCGTTGCAGGGGATGTAACGCCGATATCCGTCGCGGTGGCCGGAATGTCGTTCGGCAGCGTCGTCGTCAGAAGCGGTTGAGGCTTACCCGGCCCGAAGAACATCGAGGCATGCCCCGTATAGTGCTGCCAGCTGTCCCATAGTCCGAAGAGTGAGACGGAAAGGATGACCCACAGGATCATGCGGCGAGTATCTGTCATAGAGTTGGAGGAGTTGATCCAGCGAATCAGGGGTGATGATGACCGTTGCGGGGGCCAGGAGGAACGGGATCATACCCGCCTGGATGCCACGGATGGCAACGGGCAATCCGACGCAGTGCCAGCAGGCTCCCAGCCCAGGGACCGTGGTGCTCAATGGCCTCGATGGCAAAGCGAGAGCAACTGGGCTCAAACCGGCAGCGCGTGCCCAGCAGGGGACTCAGAGCGACTTGATAGCAGCGCAACAGGAAAAGGAGCACTAGGCGCATGGACGGGAAGGGGGTTGGCGATCGAGCTTGTGATACAACGCCCCGAGAAGACTATGAGCGTCCTCGCGGCAGACGCGCTTAAACTGGCTTAGAGGAACCGGCTTCGGTTTGGCCAGCAGCCGCACGACCAGATCGTAGCGCGTCTCGCGAGACTGAAGGGTCTTCAGGTGATGCCGAAACACCTCCCTCCAGACGCGCTTGATGGCATTGCGGCGCACCGCCAAGCCTTCGTAGCGCTTCGGTACGACTAGCCCGAGTCTGCAGCCGTGCTCACTGAGCAATACGTGAATAGCGAACAATCCGCTGCGAACCAGCGCCCGTTGTGACAGAGTCGCTTCAAACTGGGCGGGCAGGGTCAGCCGTTGTGCCCGACTAAATACCGTTTGCTTGCCCGCCAAGACGAGCGCGCCGGACGGATCGGCTGCGGCGCGACTACACGGCGAGGCGATGGCGGCCCTTGGCACGCCGCGCGCGGATTACACTGCGTCCGCCCTTGGTCTTCATCCGAACAAGAAAGCCGTGGGTGCGCTTGCGACGCACGACTGAAGGTTGATAAGTGCGTTTCATTTTTCACCCTGGTTTGAAATCAGCTAAAAACCTGAAATTAAACACAATTTTAGGGTCACTTGTCAATCCGAGCCGCCCGAGGATGGCTCGGGACGCCAACTGAATCCGGCTCCCGAGGGCTGTGGATAACTTTGCTTTCGAGGGCCTATTCGCGGTAAACTCGAAGCTCGTCGCGTCGCGCCGCGGGGAATCTGGCAATCGTCTGGGACAGTCCAAAAATAGCCCCGCGAGAGTCCTTCCTCCCGAGACGGTTCGAACCAATGTGAATAGGTCCTTATGAAGTTTGCCCCTGGGCAGCCGCATGCCCTGCGGGCCAAGCAAGAACTGCATTCTGGAGTGCCCGCGCCAAGGGCCCACCCCGGAAATCGCACCAACACTAACACCACCGGCGCCCCGAAGCACCCATGACCGATTTTTGGCGTTCCTGCACCGAGCAACTGCGTGACGAATTGACGCCACAGCAATACAACGCATGGATTAAGCCTCTGACTGCCGGGGAATTCCGCAATGCCGATCGCGTGTTGCGGATCGGCGCGCCCAATCGCTTTAAGCTCGATTGGGTCAAGAGCCAGTTCGCAGACCGCATTAGCGTTATGGCGGCCAATTTCTTCGACGGCCCGGTACAAATTGAGTTTTTCCTAGACGCCAAGGTGCTCGAGCGCGAGGTCGCTCCTGCTCATCTGGTTTCAGCGACTGTCAACGGCTCGAGCGATCCGATCAGGCAGAACGGTTTCGCGACGCCGACGAGCCTCGCGCCGGAAGTGGCGCTGGCCCCGGATCGTTCCCGCTTGAACGTCGATCTGACCTTTGACAATTTTGTGACCGGAAAGGCCAATCAATTGGCGAGGGCTGCAGCGCTCCAAGTGGCCGACAATCCTGGCACCTCCTATAACCCCCTTTTTCTCTATGGAGGGGTTGGGCTGGGAAAGACCCACTTGATCCAAGCCATAGGTAATCAGCTGCTCACCCGCGAATCGCAAGCGAATATCCGCTACATCCACGCCGAACAATTTGTGGGTGACGTCGTCAAGGCTTACCAGCGCAAGGCCTTCGAGACCTTCAAGCATTATTACCACTCGCTCGATCTACTCCTTATCGACGACATCCAGTTTTTTTCGGGAAAGAACCGCACTCAGGAGGAGTTCTTCTACGCCTTCGAAGCACTCATCGCGGCCAAGAAACAGATCATCATCACGAGCGACACCTATCCCAGCGAGATCGATGGGATCGATGACCGGCTGGTGTCGCGGTTCGGCTCGGGACTGACGGTTGCCATTGAGCCACCAGAACTCGAGATGCGAGTCGCCATCCTGCTCAAGAAAGCCGAGCACGAGGGCCGCGCGCTACCGGATGAAGTCGCTTTCTTTGTAGCCAAGCACCTGCGC
The DNA here is from genome assembly GCA_903970305.1 of Rhodospirillales bacterium. Taxonomy (GTDB): domain Bacteria; phylum Pseudomonadota; class Gammaproteobacteria; order Burkholderiales; family Burkholderiaceae_D; genus BOG-994. The sequence continues at coordinate 8,432 of CAJCID010000010.1, forward strand.
TCGAACGTGCGTGAGCTCGAGGGAGCACTGCGGAAGATCCTCGCCTATTCGAGTTTCCACGGTAAGGACATCACGATCGATCTCGCACGCGATGCCCTCAAAGACCTTCTATCGGTCCAGAAGACCCAGATCTCCGTCGAGAACATCCAGAAGACTGTCGCCGACTTCTACAAGATTCGTGTCGCCGACATGTATTCGGCGCGGCGCCCTTCGAATATCGCGCGCCCCCGGCAGATTGCGATGTACTTCGCCAAAGAATTGACCCAGAAGAGCCTGCCTGAGATCGGCGAACTTTTTGGAGGTCGGGATCATACAACGGTGCTTCATGCGGTGCGCAAAATTGCCGATCTGCGTTCCAAGCAGCCCGAACTCAATCATGAACTTCACGTACTGGAGCAGACCCTTAAGGGCTGAAACCGCGGCAACTCGGACCCTGGGGAAAAAGAAGGTAATCGATGTGGATGATATGTGCATAACGCGGTGATTCCAGAGCTCTCCGAAATCCATCCACACTTGTGCGCACATCCATCCCCTGCATTCAATAACCCTTGTCCCGATTCCAACACGTTGATTTCGAAAAGGTAAGAGCAGTTGTCCACAGAGACACGCGTACTCTATTAACTACTATTAATTAAGGAACAGGCTATGCAACTGGTTAAAGCCCAACGCGATGCCTTGCTTCGACCGCTGCAGATCGTGAGTGGCATCGTCGAGCGGCGCCACACCCTGCCCATCCTTGCGAATATCCTGATTCGCAAGGATGGACAGCGCGTGTCATTTCTGTCGACCGACATCGAAGTTCAGATCACGACGAACTCGGACATCGGATCGGGTCCGGACAGCGTTGCGACCACGGTGGCAGCGCGCAAGCTGCTCGACATTTTGCGCGCCCTCCCCGAGAGCGGAGAGGTCGTGCTGACGGTCGCCAACAAGAAAATGACGGTCCAATGCGGGAAGAGCCGATTTAATCTCCAAACCCTGCCAGCCGAGGAATTTCCGACGGTCGCCCAGCCCGAGGTCTACACGACGACTCTGGAGCTCACCAAGAAATCCTTGAAGCATCTGTTCTCGATGGTCCATTTCTCTATGGCTCAGCAGGATATTCGTTACTACCTGAACGGACTGCTTTTGGTTGTCGAGGGCAAGAAGGTCATCGCGGTCGCAACGGACGGTCACCGGCTTGCGTACTGCAGCGTCGAAGGAGTGCAAGAACTCCCCCACCAGGAGGTCATCATTCCGCGTAAGACGATCCTGGAGTTACAGCGACTGCTCGACGACAGCGAGGAGACAGTCAGGATCGATCTCGCGCCAAACCAGGTTCGCTTTTCCTTCGCCTCGATTGAACTGATCTCCAAACTCGTCGAAGGAAAATTCCCCGACTTCCACCGGGTGATCCCCAGCGGCTACACCAAGAGCTTCATCATCGGCCGCGAGACCTGGTTACATGCTTTGCAACGCGTGGCCATCCTGACCTCCGACAAGTTCAAGGGAGTGCGCTTCATCCTGTCTGACCGCTCGGTCAAGATCACCTCGACCAATGCAGACCAGGAGGAGGCACAAGATGAGATCGAGGTGGACTATGACCAGGAGGCACTGGACATCGGCTTTAACGTGTCCTATCTGCTCGATGTCTTGAACAATCTGAAGTGCGAGAACATCCAGGTTTCAGTTGGCGACTCTAACTCCAGCGCCTTGATCACGTTGCCAGAAAATAATGATTTCAAATACGTCGTCATGCCCATGAGAATCTAGTGGCCATGTCCTGTTCTTGAGAATGTTTATGTCTCGTTTCATCCGTAGCAATGACCCGGTGGATGCAGATCACCCGCGAGTCCGTACGACCCATTAGAACGCAACGAAAGCAGGTTATGACCGAGCAGAACCCGCACCAAGATCGTCCAAGTCCAAGTCCCTCCCAACCTGGCCCCGAATACGGCGAAGGCTCCATTCAGATTCTTGAGGGCCTTGAAGCGGTGCGTAAGCGCCCCGGGATGTATATCGGCGACACGTCCGACGGAACAGGTCTGCATCACTTGGTGTTCGAGGTGGTGGACAACTCGATTGACGAGGCGCTGGCGGGCTATTGCGACGATATCGTCGTGACGATCCATACGGATAACTCCATCTCGGTCACGGATAACGGTCGGGGGATACCGGTCGGTATCAAGTACGACGACAAACACGACCCCAAACGCTCGGCAGCGGAGATCGCGCTGACGGAGCTCCATGCTGGTGGCAAGTTCAATCAGAATTCCTACAAAGTCTCTGGCGGCCTGCATGGCGTGGGGGTGTCGTGCGTCAACGCGCTCTCAAAGTGGCTGAGGTTGACCGTGCGCCGAGATGGCAAGGTCCACTATCTCGAGTTTGCGCAGGGCAACCTTCAGAATCGGATCGTGGTCGAGGAAAACGGTGTCGCCGTCTCGCCGATGCAGGTGACCGGTGCAACGGAAAAGCGGGGTACCGAGGTGCACTTTTTTCCGGATGACGCGATTTTTGAGAACATTGACTTCCACTACGAGATTCTGTCGAAACGACTAAGAGAGCTATCGTTTCTGAACAATGGCGTGAAGATCCGTCTTGTGGACCAGCGTCAGGCAAAGGAAGAGGACTTTGCATTTGCAGGTGGCGTAAAAGGATTCGTCGAGTACATCAATCGGGCCAAGCAGGTTCTTCATCCAAACATTTTCCACGCCATTGGCGAAAAGGAAGGGGAGAACGGCGTCAAGGTGAATGTGGAAGTCTCGATGCAGTGGAATGACAGCTACCAGGAACAGGTGCTGTGCTTTACGAACAATATTCCACAACGCGACGGTGGTACTCATCTGACTGGTCTGCGCGCGGCCATGACTCGTGTCATGAACAAGTATATCGACGAGCACGAGTTTGCCAAGAAGGCGCGCGTTGAGACGAGCGGTGATGACATGCGTGAAGGGCTCACCTGCGTTCTCTCGGTGAAGGTGCCAGAGCCCAAGTTTTCGAGTCAGACGAAAGATAAGCTTGTCTCCTCAGAAGTGCGCTTACCTGTCGAAGAGATCGTGGCCAAGATGCTCACCGACTACCTACTCGAGAGGCCCACGGATGCCAAAATCATCTGCGGCAAGATAGTCGATGCGGCACGGGCGCGCGAGGCAGCCCGCAAGGCGCGTGAGCTGACGCGTCGCAAGGGAGTCATGGATAGTTGGGGCCTGTCAGCCAAGCTTGCTGATTGCCAGGAAAAGGATCCGGCACTCTGTGAGCTGTTTCTCGTCGAGGGCGATTCCGCCGGCGGATCGGCCAAGCAGGGCCGGGACCGTAAGTTCCAGGCCATCTTGCCCCTGAAGGGCAAGATCCTCAACGTCGAGAAGGCTCGCTTCGACAAGATGCTCTCGAGCCAGGAGGTTCTCGCCCTGATCTCCACTCTCGGTACGGGGATTGGCAAAGACGAATACGACGTTGCGAAGCTGCGCTATCACCGCATCATCATCATGACCGATGCTGATGTCGACGGCTCGCACATTCGGACCCTTTTGCTGACGTTCTTCTACCGCCAGATGCCAGAATTGATCGAGCGGGGTTATGTCTACATCGCACAGCCGCCGCTTTACAAGATCAAACATGGGAAGGAGGAGCGATACATCAAGGACGACGCGGAGCTCCAACTCTACGTCACGAAGGCCGCGCTCCAGGCGGCTGAGCTACTCCCGCAGGAGGGCGGGGCCCCAATTCAGGCCGATGCCCTTGCCGAACTGGTTCGTAAGTACACCGTAGCGGAGAGCGTCGTCAATCGGCTCTCTCGTCTTTTCGACCAGGCCACTCTCAACGCGATTTTGAATGGCTGTACCCTGGACCTGTCGGACGCACCGAAGGCGGAAGCCTCGGCACTGGCCCTAAGCCGGGTCTTGGGCAATGGTACGGTGCACGTCTCGGCCGCCTTCGACAAGTTAACCGAGAAGCATCAACTTGTCATCGAACGCATCATCCACGGCAACTCGCGCGTCACGGTCCTGGATGCCGATTTTGTGGCGGGTGCTGATTACGCAACCCTTCACGACGCCGCGGAAACATTTCGCGGGCTGATTGGGCCGGGAGGACGTATTCAGAGAGGAGAAGGCGAGAAGCTCCGCTCGCAAGCCGTCGCTGATTTCCGGGAGGCGGTCCGCTGGCTCGTCGAAGACGCAGAACGTGGGATCACCAAGCAGCGTTACAAGGGCCTGGGAGAGATGAATCCTTCTCAACTTTGGGAAACGACCATGGATACCAAAGCGCGCCGACTTCTGCGTGTTCAGATCGAGGATGCGATTGCAGCAGACGGCATCTTCACCACCCTGATGGGTGACGATGTCGAACCCCGTAGAGCATTCATCGAGTCGAACGCGCTAAACGCTGGCAACATTGATGTGTAGCTTCCCGGAACTTCTGATTGGTGTAGGTTCTCATTAGTCTCGCAAACATAGGCTGCGGGTCTCCCGGCATTTGCGTTCGCATTGAGAATGTGAGGCCTTAATATTCTCAGCAAATTGCAAACAGCCTAAAGTCTGCCCTCGAATCCCGAAGGGTGGAAGGTTTGTCGACGGAAACCCTAGCAGCGGTAGAACGCTCTTGGGTCACGCCAGACGAAAATCTCACCCTAGAAAACTCACCTGGTTCGATTCGCGCGACTCAAAAAGTCGAGGCGATCTTCCGTCGGGGCGAGGTCTTCCCATCGCGTTCACTCATAGCACAAGGATTTCGCGTTCGCGACATGGAAGCGAGCCGCAAGCGCCGGGAGGTAGAGGCCAAACTGGAGAAGGAACTGAGTTGCGGTAATAAACTGGATTGCCTCTCTTCAGGCATGGGCAGAAGCCGCAAGAAGAGTTGCTGTAACCCATTTCTCCTTTGGAAGCGCGCGCCTGACGAAACGGGTCGATTCATTGCATTGTGGGCCTTGGCGGCCCAGCCTGAATCAGCGTTTCCGGCGCGTGACAGCGGGCCGGGGGACGGGCGGTTGCGGGTCGCGAAATCCCGGCGGACAGAAGGACTGCTGGTACTTCGCCTGGTCTGCCTGGCCGATACCCGCCGCCTCGAAACACCTCCGCCACTCAGCAGCAACGACGGTCTCGACCTGATCGATGATAGCGGCCGCTGACTCTCGGTCGAGCTGGAATCGCTCGGCACTGGAGAGCAGATTTTCCCGCGTCGCGGCGGCGCCGAACTCGCCGACGATCATGCCGAGGTCAAGGCGCCTTGTTGCGTGGACGCCGGCCACTAGGTCGAAGGCCGGTGCTAGACGGAAAGACCTGCCGTCGTCCGAAAGGAGTCCGAGATTGAGGTCATGGTCGTCGGTGTTGGACGCGAGGCAGTTGAAGGCCATGCGGCCAAAGAGCTGCGCCGCGTCCACAGCTGGCGCGGCGACCCAGCGCCTAAACTCCTGACCAAGGCGCGGATACGAGCCCGAGAAACTGAAGCGGGCGTAGCTCTCGTCGGAGTAGAAGATGGTGCGCGCGCTCACGTAGCGCGACCGTGCCCAGCGGCCGCCTTCGAGCGGTTGGCGATCGAAACGCTTGACCAAGAGGACGTCCTGTCCGCCGACCAATTTCAATTCGTGTTCGACGGTCCGCACGCCGGCAAGTCGGGCCAGCAACAGCGTCGCGTGCTCGACCTTAGGATTACTGGGCAGCGCGGCGGGGTCATCGATGCTCTGGAACTTGGCGATCCACAGGCTGTCCTTGTACCGCACGGTTGTTTTCGGTCGCGCGCCGCCGCCGGTTCCGTTTCGCAGGAGCCGCTCAAGCTCCGGCTGCACTGGCTGATTGAGCTCGATCAGCCGGCTCGCTTCCTGCAGGTCCTCCAGGGACTCGTAGCGCGGAGGCTCCGCATGCCACGGCTCTTCGTCGACGGCGGAGAACGCGAGTGCACCGGTCGTCGCGTCGCCGACGTGGCGCAGGTACCCGTATTCGGTCTGGGGTCCGAAGGCGCGGTCGATCATCCGCTTGCCCCACCGGTCCGGACCGGCATCGAGAAGGGCACTGAAATGTCCGAACAGGAGATTCGTGGTCTGCACGGTGTTTGTCAGCGGAAGCCGCACCGGGTCAACTGGGATGGCATCGGGCCGCTCGAGGTACTTTCGCCGGTAGAGGAAGTCGCCCGTGCGCCCGGCGGGACCCTGCGTGGAGGACGCGCGTCCGCACAGCTCCGGTTCGGAAGAGCCGGGCAGGTGGATCCAGACGAAGAGTTGGTCGGGGTCAGCCATCAGAAGTCGTTATCCACGATCTTCCTGGGGCGCACGCGGCGCTCGCCTGGAACGTACTCGAGAGCCAGGCCCTCTCGATCGAGGCCGACGTCGGCTACGAGATCTAGCTCGCGGTCAAGGCCGAGTACCCAGAGCGTCTGGACGTAGGCGCCGATGGCGGTGGTGGGTTCGCCTCGTTCGATGGCGACGATGGTGGATCGCGAGAAGCCGGTTCTCTCGGCTAGGTCCTCCTGGCGTAGCTGCCGCCTTAGGCGCGCAAGCCGCACTCGCTCACCCAGGGCGGAGAGCCGCTCCCGGACGGGGTCGGTAAAGGTTGTCGAAAGGGACTTGTTTGCCATGGAACACATTATACACTTTAATGTATGCCATAACACGCATAACGGCGTGCCAAATCGACTCCATATCCACAGTTACTTCGGGTCTTTGAGCAATGACCCAACGGACCCGAATGCCTTGGCCTGGTGGAAGCCGCCGAGGAGCTGTTCCCCGAGGCCAACTGGCAGCGCTGCACGGTCCACTGCTATTGCAACGTGTTCAGCCACGTGCCGTCCGGTAAGGTCGCCGAAGTGGCACGCATGCTCAAGGCCATCCACGCCCAGGAAGACGGCCAGGCGGCTGCCGACAAGGTCAAGGAAGTGATCGCGAAGCTCCGGGCGATGAAGCTGCCCAAGGCGGCCGAGCTGCTCGAGACGAGCGCTGATGAGACGCGGACCTACTACCGCTTCCCGAGCAACCACTGGCGTCAGCTGCGAACCAACAACCCCATGGAGCGGATCATCCGAGAGAGCCGGCGCCGCACGCGCGTGATGCGCGCCTTCCCGGATGGTATATCGGCGTTGATGCTGGTTGCCGCAAGGCTGCGGCACATCGCCGCAACCAAGTGGGGAACCCGAAGGTACTTGGGGATGGAGACGCTGCTCAAGCCCGTCTCTCAAACCCAGGCAGCCTGAGTTTGGAGGAGCTCACCACCAGGACATAAGAGCGAAAAAATCGTTGCGCTATCTGTTCGTCTAGCCATTTCCGAAAAATGGTCATCAGCGGAACTTTGAAAAGGCTGGATACGCGTTGATTATTAAAGGGTATCAGTCCAGCAAATTTCGAACCCTCTCAGGAACCTTTCTTCGACGCCAGTAACCCTTCGCATCAGATTTTGGATCAGTGAACAATCGGGTAAGAAGGGCGCCGCGCCGCTGGGATCGTGCAAACAATTCATTGGCGCTCCGCCAAACCGGAGTTTTGCTGCCCTTCAACGAGATCAGGGTACTGCGCCTCCCATCGGCCGACCTGGGGACTTAGAGTCCGACCCTGTTCGTTCGGTTACGTTGTCGATGTGCAGTACCATACCTCCCAGAGTCGCGCGCAGACCGGGCGCAGACGCGATCTGTTGGGGGCGTTGGTTGGATCTAATTCTGAGCATTGAAGCGTTCGTTCGGGTGGCCGAGGGGGAGAGCTTCGCGAACGCGGCGCGCCAGATGGGAGTGGCCAAATCCGTTGCGACGACGCGCGTCAAGCAGCTCGAGGAGCACCTTGGCGTCTCGTTGTTTCACCGCTCGACACGCGCCATCAAGCTCTCAGAGGCCGGGCACTCGTATTATCAGAACTGCCGCGACCTGCTGACCCGGGTGGAGGAGCTCAGCCAGAGGTCCCAGGAGGAGGTCAGCGCACTGAAAGGCACGCTACGGATCCATGTGCTGCCCGGGTTCGCCCTCGGGCACTTTTCGAAAGCCCTCGTGGACTTTCGCGAGGCGCATCCGAAGATCGAGTTCGATGTGCACGTCAATGACCGGGTCGTCGATCCGGTCCAGGAAGGTCTGGATGTCGCGATCCAGATCTATCCGGCGGCTTCCAATTCCCTGGTTGAACGCAAGCTGTTTCCGGTCCGGGGGCTCTTTTGCGCCTCACCGAAGTATCTTGCAGAGGAACCGGCGCTCGAGACGCCGCTGGATCTGTTGCATCACGACTTTGCCCGCTATAGCTATTATCCCTGGGGAGACGATTGGCCGCTCATCAAGGGCACTGAGCGATTCACGATCTCGCTACGTCCTGTGTTGAAGACCAATAGCGTTCATCTACTGCTTGAGTTTGCGCGTGCGGGTGCGGGTGTCGCTTATCTGCCGACCATGGTAGCCGCCCCTGACCTGCTCGAAGGGCGACTGCAGCGGGTGCTGCCCGAGTACGCAGCGCCGCCCCTTTGGCTTTCGGCAGTCTATCCGTCGTCCCACAGGGGAACCGCGAAGGTAAAGCTGTTCATCGACTTCCTGCTGACGCGGTTTCCCAGCGAGCCCCAATGGGACCGCGCGCTCGATCTGCCGCCGGTCGACATCGCCCCCTTCGATGATTAGCCAGGCAGAGGATGCTGCGCGGCAGCATGGCAATTCGTAATTCCTGACCTTGGCGTTCGCAATTGGCGAACGCCAACTTGTTGCCCTCTGGACGACGCTTGCCTATGCTCTGCGTGCGCCTTGACCAAAGAGTCCGAGGTTAGAGGGCGATCCGAGCTTCGGGTCGCGCCGAGAACGAGGAGACTTCACGATGACCTACCAGACCCGGTTTGGATCGCTCGACCATTTCGAGAAGGGATCGATCGAGATCATCGACGATGATCCCAAGCACTATGTGTTCTCAAATCTGTTCGAAGTCGCCAAAGGTGCGGCGCCTTACGAGAAGGTCGTCGTCGGGAAAAACATCGAGTATGTAATCGAGGCGCTGCGCGCAAAGGGGAATTCACCTTGGTTTACCGCGGCCCACGACGAATTCGTCGTGGTCATGGACGGTGAAGTCGAGGTGGAACTGGTCAAGCTGGACGAACCCGGTGCGGGAGCCCGTCCGGCTCAACAAGGTAGCGTGCAACTTTCAGGCGAGCCCCGGGGCCCGGCCATGGGGTCCATCCGCATGCGTCGCGGCCACCAAGCGTTACTCCCCGCGCAAGCCGCGTACCGTTTCATCGCGCACACCGAGGGCGTGCTGCTCTTGCAAACGATGCTGGGCCAGCACTCGATCGAAAAGTGGGCTGAGATCTGTCTGCACTAGGCCCTGCCCTCACCGCCGTTGATCCCCACGGATCCGATTCGAAGGAGACACCATGTCTGCTCTGCCCTTAACGACCCCTCAGAATGTCACCGCAACCGAACCCGACGCGCTGACCGGCTATCGGACCTTCCGACTCGGCTCGTTCGAGTTCCGGCGTGACGCCTACTTCGCGGTCGTGTCGTGGCAGGCGCGCGGTGAATCGCGGTCTCATGAGATGCCCGCCGATGCGTTCCTGCGGGC
>CAJCID010000011.1 GCA_903970305.1 Rhodospirillales bacterium
CTGGTCTTGCTGTTCCTTTTGGCCGCCGTCGTGGCGGTGGTTCTTTGCCGCACGCTGAGACTGCCTGCGATGCTGGGCTACCTTTCGGTGGGGATCGTGATCGGTCCCCATGCGCTGGGCCTGGCACCTGACTCCCCCGAAACCCGGCGCCTGGGCGAATTCGGCGTGGTCTTCCTCATGTTCTCGATCGGACTCGAGTTCAACCTGGCCCGGCTTTGGACCATGCGCCGGACCGTGTTGGGACTTGGGGTATCCCAAGTTGTGCTCACGATCGCGATCACCGTCCTGGGCGGTGTCGGCCTGGGCTTCTGGCCCGGTAAAGCCCTTTATCTGCCTTTGCCGACCTGGTTCGCGCTGGGCGCGGCATTGGCGATGTCCTCGACGGCTATCGTGGTGAAGCTTTTGACTGAGAGGCTCGAGGTCGAGTCACTCCACGGAAGGGAGATCCTGGGCGTCCTGCTCCTTCAGGATCTCGCCGTGGTGCTCCTTCTGGTGGTCATCCCAGCGCTTTCCGAACCACCCACCGACCTTGCCACGACCCTCTTCAAGACGAGCGTGCGGGTGGTGGTACTGCTCGCGTTGCTGCTCTTCTTTGGTCAGCCGCTGATGCGGACCTGGTTTCATATTGTGGCGCGGCGACGCTCGCAAGAGTTGTTCATGCTGAACCTCCTGTTGACCACCTTGGGGCTCGCCTGGCTTACCGAGCGCGCCGGCCTGTCGCTGGCGTTGGGGGCCTTCATAGCGGGCATGCTGATCGCCGAGACCGAGTACCACCATCAGGTGGAAGAAGACATCAAGCCCTTCCGGGATGTGCTCCTAGGCTTGTTCTTCATCTCGATCGGCATGCTCCTGAACATCAGGGTGGTGCTCGAACATCTGGGACTGGTCAGCCTGCTTCTCGTCGGCCCGATCCTTCTCAAACTGATCCTGGTCACCGCGCTGGCCCGTCTGTTTGGCAGTTCCTTCGGGACGGCGCTGCGGATCGGGCTGGCCCTGGCGCAGGCGGGGGAGTTTGGCTTCGTTCTGCTACAGGAAGCGGGCGGCCTGGGATTGGTCGATCCGCTGCTGCTCCAGGCCGTGCTCGCTTCCATGCTCTTGTCGATGCTCGCCGCGCCGTTCCTGATTCACTTTAGCGACCGGATCGTACTGAAAGTGTCCGCCGGTGAATGGTTGCGTCAGTCGGTTGCGCTCACCCAGATCGTCTCGCGCGGGCTGTCTGCCCAGCAGCATGTGATCGTCTGCGGGTTTGGCCGCAGCGGCCAGACGCTCGCCCGCCTCTTGGAGCAGGAGAACCGCAGCTATCTCGCACTCGACCTTGATCCGGACCGCGTCCGTGAAGCCGCAGCTGCGGGAGACAACGTCGTCTACGGCGATGCTTCGCGCCGTGAATACCTTCTCGCCGCGGGGATCCACCGGGCCGCGGCGCTCGTGATCAGCTATGCCGACACCGCCTCGGCCCTGAAGGTCCTTGATCATGCACACCTGCTGCGACCGGACCTGCCGGTGATCGTGCGCACTTTGGACGACACCGATCTGGATCGCCTGCGCGCAGCCGGAGCGAGCGAAGTCGTGCCGGAGATCATCGAAGGTAGCCTGATGCTGGCCACGCATGCCCTGCTCCTGTTGGGCCTGCCCGTCGCGCGCGTGGTGCGGCTCGTGCAGCGGGTACGCGACGAACGCTACGGATTGTTGCGCGGCTTTTTCCACGGCGCCGACGATGCCGCCGGTCTCGCCGACGCGCTGCAACTGAGGTTACATTCCGTGACCGTTCCGGAGGGAGCCTGGGCGGTGGGTCGCACGCTCGCGGACCTCGCCCTCGAGCGCTGGGCGGTCTCGGTCACGGCGATGCGACGACGGGCCATCCGCGGGGCCGATCCTCCCCCCGAAGCCCGTCTCGAAGCGGGGGATTCACTGGTGCTGCGCGGTACGGCCGAAGCGGTCGATCTGGCCGAGCAGGCCCTGCTTGCGCCGAGCTTCCTCCATGTCCAATAGGGTAGGCCGTACTCCGCAGAATGGAGAGGCCAGCCATCCGGATCGGGCGCGCAAGATATAATCAAGCGCTCTGCCGACGGACGGCCTGAGCGTTCCCCGACCGAAATAACCAAGAACCAGATCGTCTGCTTCCCCGAACGTGTCCAACCCAAACCCGACATTTCTGATCGAAATTGAGAATCTCAATTTTGCCTATGGGTCCCGGCCCGTCTTGTCGGGCATCAACATGCGCTTTGGCCTGGGTCAGGTCGTCGCGGTCATGGGAACCTCGGGATCGGGTAAGACCACGATCTTGCGATTGATTGGTGGTCAGATCCGTCCCCAGGCTGGTGCGGTACGGGTGAGCGGCCAGTCCGTCCACGAGTTGGACAAGGGCGGCCTTTACGCACTGCGCCGCAAGATGGGCATGCTGTTCCAGTTTGGCGCGCTGTTCACCGACCTGTCGGTGTTCGACAACGTTGCCTTCCCGCTGCGCGAACACACCGATCTACCCGAGCCACTCATCAGGGACCTGGTCCTCATGAAGCTGCAAGCGGTCGGATTGCGCGGCGCGCAGGCCCTTCGGCCGGCGGAGATTTCCGGCGGCATGGCCCGACGCGTGGCGCTGGCGCGCACCATCGCTCTGGATCCGCAGATCCTCATGTACGACGAACCTTTCGCCGGCCTCGATCCGATCTCGCTTGGGGTGACCGCCAATTTGATCAAGCGTCTCAACGATGCGCTCGGGGCCACCTCGATACTGGTCACCCATGAGGTCCAACAGAGTTTCGCGATTGCTGACTACGTCTACTTCATCGCAGCAGGAAAGGTGGCCGCGCAAGGCACTCCGGAGGACCTCATGTCCTCGACGGATCCGTTCGTGCGCCAGTTCATCGATGCCGCCCCGGACGGTCCGGTCGGATTTCAATATCCCGCGTCCCCCTATGCCAGCGACCTTGGCTTGAGATCATGAGAGATGCCATTGAACGGGCGGGCGGCTGGTGCATCGAAAGCATCACGCGCCTGGGCTATGCGGCGCGCTTTTTCTGCGTCGTGCTCCAGAAGGTCCCGTTCGCGCTGCGTCGTTTTCGGCTGGTGGTCGATCAGATCCACTTCATCGGCAACTATTCGCTGTTGATCATCCTCGTCTCGGGCCTGTTCATCGGGTTCGTCCTGGGGCTGCAGGGCTACTACACTCTTGAGACCTATGGCTCCGAAGAGTTTCTCGGGCGGCTCGTCGCGCTGTCCCTGGTGAGGGAGCTTGGCCCGGTCATCACGGGCCTGTTGTATGCTGGAAGAGCGGGGACTTCACTGACTGCCGAGATCGGTCTCATGAAAGCAGGAGAGCAGCTCTCGGCAATGGAGATGATGGCGGTGGACCCGCTGGCACGCGTGTTCGCCCCGCGTTTTATTGCAGGGGTCATCGCGATGCCGGTGCTCTCCGTGCTGTTTTCGGCGATCGGCATTTTCGGCGCCTATTTGATCGGTGTGCGGCTCGTCGGCGTGGACGCGGGAGCGTTCTGGTCGCAGATGCAGGCCGGCGTGGACGTGGTGCGTGATATCGGCAACGGGGTGCTGAAGACGATCGTCTTCGGCGTGGCGGTCACGTTCATCGCCTTGTACCAGGGGTTCGAATCGGATCCGACTCCGGAAGGAGTCTCGCGCGCGACGACCCGCACTGTGGTCAGTTCGTCTTTGACCGTTTTGGGCCTGGATTTCATCTTGACTGCCCTGATGTTCGGGGGAAGGTAAGCATCGAATGAACAAGAAAAGTACGGACTTCGCAGTCGGACTCTTCGTGATCGCTGGCCTCGTGGGCCTGTTGTTCCTGTCCTTGAAGGCCGGCAACCTGGCGACGATCGAACTGTCCTCGAGCACTTACCAGGTCCGCGCGAAGTTCGATAACATCGGCGCCCTGAAGGCCCGTGCGGCCGTGCGCAGTGCCGGCGTGGTGGTCGGACGCGTCGAGCGCATCGATTTCGATAACCAGACCTATCAGGCGGTGGCGTTGCTTGCGATCAATGACAAATTCCATTTTCCGAAGGACACTGCCGCCAAGATCCTGACGTCGGGCCTGCTTGGGGACCAGTACGTCGGCCTTGATCCCGGAGGTGACCCGGACATGCTCGCCAAGGGCGATCAGATCCAGATCACACAGTCGGCGGTGGTGCTCGAGAACCTGATCGGCCAATTTCTATTTAGCAAGGCAGCCGATGCCGGCTCGGGTGATGCCGGCAAGGGAGCGGATACCGGCGCGAAGTCTCAAGCGACGCCTTCGGGCGCACCTGATCTCGGTGTGCCGGCACCAGGCAGTGGGCCCCACACTCCTGTCAGACCAGTTTCCGGAAAGGCTCCCAAGTCATGATCTCCGACGTGTTGGCCACCCCTTCGCCACGGGGCCTCGGTTTGGCGCTCTGCACGATCGGTGCACTGTTTCTGTCGGGCTGCGCGGTGACTTCTCCAGACCCGCGCGACCCGCTCGAGAGCATCAACCGTGCGACCTACAGGTTCAACGACGCCCTCGACAAGGCCGTACTCAAGCCCGTCGCCCAGGGATATACCGCAGTCCTTCCGCAGCCCGTGCGCACCTGCGTGAGCAACGTGTTCGGCAATATCGGGGATCTCTACACCGGGGTCAACAACCTGCTTGAAGGGGCGCCGGCCGACGCGGCCTCGGACGTCTGCCGCGTCGCGGTGAATACCACGGTGGGTGTGCTCGGCTGTTTCGACGTTGCCTCGGGCATGGGTCTGACCAAGCACAAGAAGGACTTCGGCCTCACCCTCGGAGTCTGGGGCGTAGGTCCAGGCTACTATGTGGTCCTGCCGCTATTTGGGCCAAGCGATGTGCGCGATGGGCTCGCGCTGATTCCGGATACCTTGGCTGATCCCCTGGGTTATGTCTATCCAGTCTGGCAGCGCAATACCTTCGAAGTCGTGCGCCTCGTCAATACCCGGGCCTCGCTCCTGGGCGCTGGCAATCTGCTGCAGGGCGCTGCGCTGGACGAGTATGTATTCGTACGGGACGGCTGGTTCACACGCCGGCGCAGCCAGGTGTATAACGGCAATCCGCCCGACGACGCTGTGCCGGACGCTGACGAGCCGGCTGCACCGGCCGCCCAGGACGGCCCAAAGCCGTCCGCGGCGCGCGCTCCCTGAAAGGGTGGGGGGTTCCCGGGGTTCTTTCGGAACGAAGCGCCGCAGGGGTCGTCCAATCGTATACTTCGGGCCATCGCCCGAGCGAGGAGAATCGCATGAAGCTGTATTCAATGACGAGCCGAATGATTGGCTTTGCGGCATGGGTGGCGCTCGCGCTCGCGCTGCCGGGCCTGGCCCCAGCCGCCGATACTCCCGAAGCACCCGACGCACTGGTCAAGCAAGTGGTCTCGGACGTGATGCAAACGGTCAAGAGTGATGCCGACATTCAGGCGGGCAACATCACCAAGATCACGGCGCTCGTTGAGACGAAGATCCTTCCCTATGTCGATTTCAACAAGATGACCGCCAGTGCAGTGGGACGGAATTGGGCGTCGGCGACGCCTGCACAGCAGGCCCAGATCACCGAGCAATTCAAGAAGCTCCTCACCTACACTTACTCTGGAGCTCTCTCGGAAGTGCGTGACCAGACGATCCAGTACAAGCCTTTCCGGGCCGATCCAGCCGATACGGTCGTGCAGGTCAGTACTGAGGTGATCAACACCCACGGCGGCGAGCCCGTGCAGCTGAACTACCGGCTGCAAAAGGAACCGGAGGGATGGAAGATCATCGATGTGAACGTCCTCGGGGTCTGGCTCGTCCAGAACTACCGCAATACGTTCGCCCAGCAGGTCACGGCTGGCGGCATAGACGGGCTGATCAAGGCTCTGACCGACAAGAACAACGCCCTCTCGGCCGCCGCCCAGCAGAAAGGCAAGGCCTAGCGATGTACCGGGTTCCGGCCCGCATCACGATGGCCAGCGCCTCGGTTCTCCTCGCTGGTGGCGCTAGCGCCATCGAGGCGGGCGAGAGCGAGTTCTCCCTGGCTGCACTGAGTGGTTCGGACTCATCGGCTCTCGCGGTCCTCTTGTCTTGGCGCCGCGCAGCACAGGGGCATGCCATCGAGCTGCGCTTTGTCGACGTTCCGGCGGAAATCGTCCACTTTGCCATGCTCTACGGGATTGAAGGCTTCCTGCCTGGCTTCCCCACAGCCGTCCCGGCGCCTGGGGCCAGACACTTGGGTGCGGCGCTCGCCTCACGCAAATCCTAAACGGCAGTCGACGGCGCGGCACAACCCGGTGCTCCGCGAGACGGGCGAGCCTGGCCTATAATAGAAAATTTGCTGGAACCCCGCCATTATGTCGGCCGCAATCCGGATTCAGAATGTCAGAAAGCGCTACGGGGCCCTCGAAGCGCTTGCCGGGGTGAGTCTCGAAATTGGCGAGGGTGAATTCTTCGGCCTGCTCGGACCGAACGGCGCAGGCAAGACCACTCTGATCTCGATCATCGCGGGTATCACGCGGGCTGATTCGGGCCGTGTCGCCGTACTCGGACATGATGTCATCACCGACTATCGCATGAGCCGCAAGCTCCTTGGCGTGGTGCCCCAGGAACTGGTGTTCGACCCCTTCTTTACGGTGCGAGAAACTCTAAGGATCCAGTCGGGCTATTTCGGCCTGACCCGCAATGACGCGTGGATCGACGAGGTGATGTTTCACTTGGATCTGACGAACAAGGCCAATGTCAACATGCGCGCCCTGTCAGGCGGCATGAAAAGGCGCGTCCTGGTCGCTCAAGCCCTCGTGCACAAACCTCCAGTCATCGTGCTGGACGAACCTACCGCGGGCGTTGACGTCGAGTTACGTCAGACCTTGTGGAAGTTCGTCCGCCGTCTTAACCAGGAGGGTCACACGGTGGTCCTGACGACGCATTACCTGGAGGAGGCCGAGGCGCTGTGTCAACGTATCGGGATGCTCAAGGCAGGACGCGTGGTCGCGCTGGACTCGACTGCGGCACTCTTGGCGCGGATTTCGGGCCGACAGCTGCTGCTGACGTTTCGCGAGGGCCATCTGCCTGCGGATCTCGAACCCTATGCCGTGGATCCCGAGGGTGCGGCACGGGCCCGCAAGGTGACCCTGCGACTGCACGAAATGGCCAATCTCGAGATGATCCTCGCCCGCTGCCGCACGAGCGGTGCCGTCATCGAGGATGTCGAACTGCAAGGTGCCGACCTTGAGGATGTCTTCGTACAGATCATGCAGGGAGCGAGCGCGTGAGCAGCCACCCCCACCCATCTGAGCCGGTCGGGGTGACCTTCGCTGCGCTGACCCGGCCCGAAGCACCGGCCGCCCGTTATTCAGCCCTCACCGGATTTCGCACGCTTTTCTACAAGGAGGCACTGCGCTTTTGGAAGGTGAGCGTCCAGACGGTCGCAGCACCGATCCTGACGGCCATGCTGTATCTGCTCATCTTCGCTCACGTGCTCGAGAGCCGGGTCAAGGTGTACGAGGGTGTGAGTTACACCGCTTTCCTGATCCCGGGCTTGGTCATGATGTCGATGCTGCAGAACGCCTTCGCCAACAGCGTTTCCTCGCTGATCCAGTCGAAGATTAGTGGTAACGTGGTGTTCATCCTGTTGCCGCCGCTGTCGCACTGGGAGATCTTCTCGGCGTATGTTCTCGCCGCCATGGTGCGTGCCCTTGTGGTGGGTGCGGGGGTGCTCGCGGTGACGGTCTGGTTCGCGTGGCCGAACTGGTCGGCGCCCACATGGATTCTGACCTTCGCGCTCTTGAGTTCCGCGGTCATGGGAACTCTTGGATTGATCGCCGGGGTCTGGGCGGAGAAATTCGACCAGGTCGCGGCGTTCCAGAACTTCGTGATCATGCCCGCAACGTTTCTCTCGGGAGTGTTCTATTCGATCCACTCCCTGCCTACGTTCTGGCAGAACGCGTCCCACGCCAACCCGTTCTTTTATATGATTGACGGATTCCGCTACGGTTTTTTCGGCACCTCAGACGTGTCCCCCTGGACGAGTCTGGCGGTCGTCTGCGTGACGCTCCTGGTCTGTGCGGCGACTGCCATCAGGCTCTTGAAAACCGGATATAAACTGAGGCCCTGACATGCTTCCGACACCCGATGCCGTGCGCCAATACATCCTCGCCGGACTGGCTTGCGAGCACATTGACGTCTCCGGTGACGGCCAGCATTTTGAGGCCCTCATCGTCAGCCCCGAGTTTGCGGGCCTGCGCCTGGTGCAACGCCATCAAATGGTCTACCGGGCCCTGGGTGAGCGCATGCGTGCCGAAATCCATGCCCTGTCGATGAAGACCCTCACGCCGCAGGAATGGAGCGCAGAGCGTGGATAGATTCCTGATTGCGGGGGGCGAGCCCCTCGTCGGCGAGGTCGTCGTATCGGGAGCCAAGAACGCGAGCCTACCGATCCTGTGCGCGAGTCTTCTGACAGGCGAGACGCTGCAGGTGTCCAATGTGCCGCGGCTGCGCGACGTCTCGACGACCGTCAAGCTGCTGCGCCAGATGGGAGTGCAGATCGAGCACGCGGGCGAGAGTGTGACCTTGTCTGCGCACTCGGTCGAGCGCCTTGAGGCCCCTTACGACCTCGTCAAGACGATGCGTGCCTCGATCCTGGTCTTGGGACCCCTTCTGGCACGCTTTGGCGAGGCGCGCGTCTCCCTTCCTGGGGGCTGCGGCATCGGCGCGCGTCCAGTGGACCAGCACATCAAAGGCCTGCAGGCCATGGGTGCTGCGATCCAGATCGAGCAGGGATACATCATCGCCCGCGCGAAGCGCCTCAAGGGCGCCCGGATCGTGACGGACATGGTGACCGTCACCGGTACGGAAAATCTGATGATGGCCGCAGTCCTCGCCGACGGCGAGACCGTGCTCGAGAACGCCGCCCGGGAACCCGAGATCGTTGATCTGGCCGAGGTGCTCGTGGCCATGGGTGCTCGGATCAGAGGTGCGGGCACCGACCGGATCGTCATCGAAGGGGTGGCACGTCTGGGTGGCGCCAAGCACCGGGTCATGCCGGATCGGATCGAGACGGGCACTTTTTTGTGCGCCGTGGCAGCCACCGGTGGCGATGTCACGCTCCGAGGAGCGCGCGCTTCCACGCTCGATGCGGTCATCGAGAAGCTGCTTGAGGCAGGTGCCGGTATCGAGTCGGCAGACGATTGGGTGCGCGTGCGCGTGCCCAGGACGAGTGGCCAAGGCCGACTCAGGCCAGTCAACATAAGGACCTCCGAATATCCCGCCTTTCCGACCGACATGCAGGCCCAGTTTATGGCCCTGAACTGTGTGGCGCACGGGACCAGCCGTGTGACCGAGACAATCTTCGAGAACCGTTTCATGCACGTGGCCGAGCTGAACCGACTCGGGGCGGATATCGAAATTGAAGGGAATACGGCGATCATCAAAGGGGCTGACGGTCTGTCTGGCGCGAGTGTCATGGCCACGGATCTGCGGGCTTCTGCGGGACTCGTGATTGGTGCCCTGATCGCGCAGGGTGAGACGACGATCGATCGGATCTACCATCTTGATCGGGGCTACGAACTCATGGAGAAGAAGCTCTCCGCCTTGGGGGCCCGGATCCGGCGCGTGGCTGGCTCGGGACAGTCGTGACGACCCCGCTCACGCTTGCGCTCTCGAAGGGGCGCATCTTCATCGAGACGTTGCCCTTGCTCGCCCAGGCGGGGATCAGGGTCCTCGAGGATCCCGAGACCTCGCGCAAGCTGATTCTGGAGACTTCCAGGAGCGATCTGCGCATCATCATCGTGCGTGCCTCAGATGTCCCCACCTACGTGCAGTATGGCGCTGCGGACCTTGGAGTCGCCGGCAAAGATGTCCTGCTCGAGCACGGTACGGAGGGTCTGTACCAGCCGATCGATCTGGGCGTCGCCCGCTGTCGCATGTCGGTCGCGGTGCCGCGGGGTTTTGACTACCAGAATGCTGTCCGGCAAGGGGCGCGACTGCGGGTGGCGACCAAGTACCTGCGTACGGCCCGCGAGCACTTTGCGGCAAAGGGTGTGCACGTCGATCTGATCAAACTCTATGGCTCGATGGAGCTTGCACCCTTGATCGGACTCGCGGACGCGATCGTCGATCTGGTCTCTTCCGGCAATACCCTGCGCGCCAACGACTTGGTCGAGGTCGAACAGATCATGCCGATCTCGGCCAAGCTCATCGTCAATCAGGCCGCCTTGAAACTCAAGCGCGGGGCCATTCAGCCTCTGCTTGAGGTGTTCTCGCAAATCGTCTCACCCGCCGGGGTCTCGCCATGAGTCTCATCCGGCGCCTGGTGAGTGGTGCAGAGGACTTCCCGGCCGCGCTCGAGCTGCTCCTGCGCTATGACACCGACGATGACTCCGCAGTCGACCAGGTCGCAGCGGCGATCCTCAGGGACGTCAAGGCTCGGGGTGATCCGGCTGTTCTCGAGTATACGCAGCGCTTCGATCATCATGGATCGACGCTGGCTGCCCTTGAGATCCCGGCTGCCGAATTGCATGCCGCCCTGGCGGCGCTGCCTGGCGCACAGCGCGCCGCGCTCGAAGAGGCGGCCGCGCGGATCGTGGCCTACCACGAGCACCAGCGCACCCCGAGTTGGCGCTACACCGAGGCCGACGGGACTGAACTGGGCCAGCAGGTCACGCCGCTCGACCGAGTGGGTCTTTACGTGCCGGGCGGTAAGGCCGCGTATCCCTCATCGCTTCTGATGAACGCCTTGCCGGCGCGCGTTGCAGGCGTCGGAGAGATCGTGCTCGTCACGCCCACGCCAGGCGGGGCGAAGAACCCGCTCGTCCTGGCTGCCGCGGCGATTGCCGGCGTCGACCGGGTCATCGCCATCGGCGGAGCGCAAGCCGTTGGGGCCCTGGCCTACGGAACGCAGTCGATTCCCGCCGTGGACAAGATAGTCGGCCCGGGCAACGCCTATGTCGCTGCGGCCAAGCGCCGCGTCTTCGGCGTGGTGGGGATCGATATGATTGCCGGCCCCTCGGAGATCCTGGTGATTTCGGATGGCTCGGCTGCTCCCGACTGGGTCGCGATGGATCTGTTCTCACAGGCCGAGCACGACGAGGTCGCCCAGGCGATTTTGCTGTGCCCCGATCGGGCTTACCTCGACGCGGTCGAGCGCTCGCTTGAGAGGCTGCTGCCGAGCCTGCCGCGCGAGGCGATCATCCGGGCCTCTCTGATGCATCGCTGTGCATTGATCGAGGTGGAAGACCTGGCCGCTGCCTGCGCGCTGGCCAACCAGATCGCTCCGGAGCATCTGGAGCTATCCGTACAGGATCCCGAGGCTCTTCTTCCCCGCATCCGGCATGCCGGTGCGATCTTCATGGGAATCTTTAGTTCGGAGGCGCTAGGCGACTATTGTGCAGGACCGAATCATGTCCTCCCGACTGCGCGCACTGCGCGCTTCTCCTCACCCCTGGGCGTCTACGACTTCCAGAAACGTTCGAATATTGTCAAGGTGAGCCGGGCCGGGGCCCAGACCCTGGGGCGTGTCGCCCGAGAACTCGCGCTCGGTGAGGGCCTGCAGGCCCATGCGGGAGCCGCTGCAATGCGTCTCGATCCAGCTCCCGACAACTCGCGCGGCAAGTGACGATGAGCGCGACCGTCCCGCTGGCCGAACGCATTCGTGCCGTCGTGCGCGACGACGTGCGTGCGATGAAGGCCTATCCGGTCGCCCAAGCGGAGGGTCTCATCAAGCTCGATCTGATGGAAAATCCCTTTGGCCTGCCCCCGGAGTTACGCGGCGAACTGGCACGACGCTTGGCCGCGCTCGAGGTGAACCGCTATCCGGCACCGCGCCCGGCGGGACTGATGGCTGCATTGCGCTCTGCCATGGATATCCCGCAAGATGCGGGAATTCTCCTGGGCAATGGATCGGATGAACTCATCAGTATTCTTGCCCAGGCCTGTGCCCGGCCTGGTGCGAAGGTCCTGTCGCTTGCCCCGAGCTTCGTGATGTACGAGGCTTCGGCCCGGCTGGCGCAGATGGGCTTCGAGGCGGTGCCGCTGCGCGCCGATTTCTCGCTTGATCTGAATGCGCTGCTCGAGGCGATCGCAGCACATGCGCCTGCGCTTGTGTATCTGGCCTACCCGAACAATCCCACGGGCAACCTCTACCCGCGCAGTGCCATAGAGGCAGTCGCGGACGCTGCGCCGGGGCTCGTGATCGTCGACGAGGCCTACCAACCCTTCGCGCTCGATACGTTCATGCCCGCAGCCGGGCGCATCGACAATCTCGTGGTCATGCGGACCCTCAGCAAGAGCGGGCTCGCCGGAGCTCGCTTGGGCTACCTCGCGGCCAAACCCGAATGGATCGAGCAGTTTGACAAGGTCCGGCCGCCCTTTAATGTGAACGTGCTCACCCAGTGCTACGTCGAATTCGTGCTCGAACATCGCGACGTCCTCGACCGCCAGGCGGCCTTGTTACGTAGGGAGCGGGACCAACTCTATCGCGCACTGGGCGAACTCGGGGGCGTGACGGTCTTCCCCTCGGCGGGGAATTTCCTCTTGTTTCGGATCAAGAGTACGGATCCCGACGCAGCCAGCCGCGTCTTCCAGGGTCTAAAGCAACACAAGGTGCTGATCAAGGATCTCTCGCGCGTCCATCCGTTGCTCGCCAACTGCTTGCGTGTTACCGTTTCCTTCCCGGAAGAGAACGCTGCCTTCCTCGAGGCGCTTGGCGCCAGTCTGCCCGGCGGCGCAGAAGCCGTTGGAAGCGAGTCATGAGAACCGGCGAGATCACGCGCAATACTGCGGAGACCAAGATCCGTGTGGCCCTGAATCTGGACGGGAGCGGACGGTCGCTGCTCGCCACCGGTGTCCCGTTTCTGGACCATATGCTCGACCAGATCGCCCGGCATGGCTTGATCGATCTGGAGATCGCAGCTGATGGGGACCTGCACATCGATGCCCATCACACGGTTGAGGATATCGGCATCACCTTCGGTCAGGCGCTTCGCCAGGCGATTGGCGAGAAGACCGGAATCCGTCGCTACGGGCATGCCTACGTGCCGCTTGATGAAGCCCTCTCGCGAGTCGTCATCGATTTCTCCGGCCGTCCTGGCCTGGAGTTCCACGTGCCCTGGAAGCGCGCCATGATCGGACAATTCGATGTCGATCTGGCCCATGAGTTTTTCCAGGGATTCGTGAACCACGCCCAACTCACGTTGCATATTGATAACTTGCGTGGGGAGAACGCCCACCATCAGTGCGAGACCGTCTTTAAGGCATTCGGAAGGGCGCTGCGCATGGCCGCTGAACTGGATCCGCGCAGTGCGGGGAGCGTACCTTCGACCAAGGGAATCCTCTGAGCTCTTACCTGCCCGGTATTGCGGGAATGACATGAGTTCCATCGCGATCGTGGACTATGGTATGGGAAACCTGCGCTCGGTGGCCCAGGCCTTGCGCCACGCCGCACCTGAGGCGCAGGTCATCGTTACCGGGCGCGACGAAGAGATCCGGGCCGCTGATCGCGTGGTCCTCCCAGGCCAGGGCGCCATGCCCTCTTGCATGGCTACGCTGGGTGATTCAGGACTGCTCGAGGCGGTCCTCGATGCTGCGCGAAGCAAGCCGCTGCTGGGAGTCTGTCTGGGTGAGCAGATGCTGTGCGACTGGAGTGATGAGGGTCCGACCGCGGGCCTTGGACTCATTGGCGGGCGCTGTGTGCGCTTTGCGCCGATGCAACCGGGCCCGTTGGGACAGGCTCGCCGTAAGGTGCCGCACATGGGGTGGAATAGGGTCCACCCGCAGTACCCCGGCGGTCAGCGCCACCCGCTTTGGGAGGGCATTCCCGACGGAAGTTGGTTCTATTTTGTCCACAGCTACTACGTGCGGACCGAAAATCCTGCGGATTGCGCGGCGCAATCCGACTATGGGGAACGCTTTACCTGTGCCATTGCACGCGATAATATTTTCGCTACGCAATTTCACCCGGAGAAAAGCGCTGCCTTGGGCCTTCGGCTCTATCGGAATTTTGTCGCGTGGAATCCCTGACCACCGCGCGCATCGCAGTTTCTCCCTTCGCATTCTCTCTCCCCGGCCCAACGACCCATGCTCCTGATCCCTGCGATCGACCTCAAGGACGGTCATTGCGTCCGTTTGCGCCAAGGTGACATGAGCGATGCCACCTTGTTTTCGGAAGACCCGGTCGAGATGGCCCGCCATTGGTTGGCCCAGGGTGCCAGACGTTTGCATCTGGTCGATCTGAATGGCGCGGTCGCCGGTCGGCCCAAGAACGAGGGCGCGGTGAAGGCGATCATCAAGGCTGTCGGCGCGGAGATCCCGGTGCAACTTGGGGGCGGCATCCGCGACCTCGATACGATCGAGCGCGTTCTCGACGACGGACTGGCTTATGTCATCATCGGCACGGCGGCAGTCAAGAATCCCGGATTTCTCCACGACGCGTGCGGGGCGTTCCCTGGACAGATCATTGTCGGTCTCGACGCCAAGGACGGGAAGGTCGCCACCGACGGCTGGTCGAAGATGACCCGGCACGAGGTGATCGATCTCGCCCGCAAGTTCGAGGATTACGGCGTCGAAGCCCTGATCTATACCGATATTGGACGCGACGGCATGCTCTCGGGCATCAACATCGCGGCAACCGTGAAGCTGGCGCAGTCGGTCAGCATTCCCATCATCGCCAGCGGCGGCCTGGCCAGCATGCAGGATGTCGAGGCGCTTTGCGCCATTGAGGAGGAGGGCGTCGATGGCGTCATCTGCGGGAGGGCCATCTATACCGGAGATCTGGACTTCAGGACGGCGCAAGACAAGGCGGATGCCCTGAGTCCTTAGCATCGCACCTGCTTTCGGCCGGGGTCCTGGCACATTTTTCCTGACCCCATGACATCTCGCTCCTTCGCGGGAGGATTGCAACCTCGACTGGCCATGCTCGCCAAGCGCATCATTCCCTGTCTGGACGTCACCGCCGGCCGCGTGGTCAAGGGCGTGAATTTCGTCTCTTTGCGCGATGCCGGCGATCCGGTTGCCATCGCCCGCCGCTATGACGCGGAGGGGGCCGATGAGATCGCATTTCTGGACATCACTGCAACCTCCGAGGGGCGCGACCTCATCTTGCCCATCATCGAGGCGGTGGCCAACGAGGTCTTCATCCCGTTGACGGTGGGCGGCGGTGTGCGCTCGATCCCCGACGTGAGAAGGTTGCTCAACGCCGGCGCGGACAAGGTCAGCATGAACTCGAGTGCGGTGGCCGATCCCGACCTGGTCCGGGGTGCCGCCGAGCGGTTTGGCTCCCAGTGTATTGTGGTGGCGATCGACGCCAAGTGCGAGACCGATGGCCGCTGGCAGGTGTACACCCACGGCGGGCGGCGCGCTACCGGACTGGACGCGATCCAGTGGGCTCGGCGGGTCGCTGAACTGGGTGCCGGCGAAATCCTATTGACGAGCATGGACCGCGATGGGACCCAGGTGGGTTTTGATCTGGCTCTCACGCGCGAGGTCAGCGATGCGGTGCCCGTTCCCGTGATCGCCAGTGGCGGAGTGGGCAACCTTGAACACCTGGCCGAGGGGGTGCTCGCGGGGGGTGCTGACGCGGTGCTCGCTGCGAGCATCTTCCACTTCGGCAGCTTTAGCATCGAGCAGGCCAAACGCTACCTGGCCGGCAAGGGTATCCCGATGCGCATCGATTAGGCCTCATCGCCATGAATACTCTGCATCCCTGGATTGACGCAGTACGCTTTGATGCCGCCGGGCTTGTGCCCGTGATCGTTCAGGAAAGTGGTTCGAAGCGCGTGCTGATGTTCGCCCACATGACCCGGGAGGCGCTCGCGCTGACTGCCGCCTCGGGAGAGGCCGTATTTTGGAGCCGCTCACGGGGCCGCCTTTGGCGCAAGGGCGAAGAGTCTGGACATGTGCAGAAAGTGCATGGGCTGCGCCTGGATTGCGACGGCGACGTGCTCCTCCTTGAAGTGGAGCAGATCGGAGGGATCGCCTGCCATACCGGGCGCCAAAGCTGCTTTTTTCGGCGCTTGACGCTAGACCTGGGTGCAGAGCCGATTTGGCAGACTGTGGACCCGATCCTGAAGGACCCTAACCTGATCTACAAGAAATGAGTGATCTCCTGGAACGGCTTTCCGGAATCATCGCCGCAAGGCGCGGTGCAGATCCGGACAAATCCTACGTCGCGCGCCTGTTTTCCAAGGGGCAGGATGCGATCCTGAAGAAAATCGGCGAGGAGGCGACTGAGACGGTCATGGCCGGCAAGGATGGAATTCGTGAACGGATTATCGCGGAGACCGCCGATTTATGGTTTCATTCCATGGTTCTTCTGGCTTGGCACGGTCTTTCGGCTGCCGATGTGCTGGCTGAACTGGCCCGCAGAGAAGGCCTGTCCGGGCTTGACGAGATGGCCGCGCGCAAGAGTCAACAACGAGAAAATGAAGTGAAAGGAGCAAGCGAGTGAGCGCAGCCTGTATCTTCTGCCAGATCGCCGCGGGCGCGATTCCGGCAAAACTGGTCTATGAGGACGCAGAAGTGGTCGCTTTTCCGGATATCAACCCGGCCGCGCCGGTTCATCTGCTGATCGTGCCACGAGTCCATATCGAGACTCTGGCCGACTGCGAAAACCAGCATCAGGCCCTGTTGGGTAAAATGATGGGCTTGGCGCCTCGGTTGGCGCGGGAGCACGGGGTCGGCTTTGAGGGCAGGGAAGGTGCAGGGGGCTTCAAAACACTGGTCAATACGGGGCCAGGGGGTGGCCAAGAGGTCTATCATCTGCATGTTCATGTGCTCGGGGGACCGAGGCCGTGGAAGGCGCGGTAGCCGTCAGCTCATCCAAAAGCCGTGCTGCGACGTATAACCAAAGGTAATTTGCAGGCGGGGTCGATCCCGCAGGAGATGCAAAATGGGTAGCTTTAGCATTTGGCACTGGTTGATCGTGCTGGTCATCGTATTACTGATCTTCGGCACCAAGAAGCTGCGTAATATCGGCGAGGATCTCGGAGGAGCCGTCAAAGGCTTCAAGGAAGGCATGAAAGATCCCCAGCAGGACGGCACGGCAATCGCTCCGGAAGCCGCACGGGTCGCCGATAAAGCCACCATCGACGTCGAAGCCAAGGAAAAGAACCCCGTCTGAGTTGTGCCGTGTGGGCTGGCCCCGAGCTGTCCACCGGATTTCCTCCTGACGCGCGGCGCTTGGCGGCCGCGTTCGCTGCGGCCGTGATCCCCACCTAACAGTCCGCCCATTCCCATGTTCGGAATCGATGTCGAAAAGCTGGCCATCATCGGTACGGTCGCACTGATCGTGCTGGGTCCGGAACGCCTGCCGCGGCTGGCGCGGACCCTGGGTACGCTCATCGGCCGGGCGCAGCGCTACATGGCCGATGTCAAAGCCGAGGTCGCACGCGAGATCCAGTTGGACGAACTGAAGAACGTTAGAGAGACGGTGCGCGACGCGGCACGCACGGTCGAGAACACCATTCATGGTGGGATTTCCCAGACGCACAGCGACATCAACGCCGCGCTGGGGACCCTCTCGGGCAAGGAGCCTTCGAGCTCGCCGGGGACTTCAGCAGAGAGTACCGCCCCGATAGCGGCCGCGCCGGCAGTCGCCGCGCCCATGCCTGTGTCCGGCGCGAAGAGGGAGAAATGGCGGCGTAACCTGGCCCAGCGCCAGGCCGCAACCCCTGCCTGGTACAAGCTGGAAAACCGCCAACGCACCCGATTGCTCTCGGGGGCGGCGCGTGTGGCGCGCTATCGCGCCCGTCCGCTCCAGCGCTAGGGGCGGATTCGCGCGCCGATGAGTGATTCACCAAGGCTTCCGTCAGAGGCCCCCGAAGAGGGCGAATCGTTCATCTCGCATCTGATCGAGCTGCGCACGCGCCTCGTGCGCGCGGCGCTTGTCGTCGTCGCGGTGTTCGTCTGTCTCATGCCCTTTGCGTCCCGCATCTACGACATCCTGGCGCTGCCGATGCTCGCCGCGTTGCCCGCCGGAACGCGCATGATTGCCACCGGAGTCGTGACGCCCTTCCTGGTTCCGGTCAAGATCACCCTGTTGGTCGCCTTCGTGATCGCCCTGCCCTGGGTGCTGTACCAGGCCTGGGCCTTCATCGCACCGGGCCTCTATACGCACGAAAAGCGCCTGGCAATGCCGATCATCGTCTCGAGCTTTCTCTTGTTTCTGTCCGGCATTGCCTTTTGCTACTTCGTCGTGTTTCGGACCGTGTTTAGGGTCATCAATGAGTTTGCCCCGAAGTCCGTGACGGTCGCGCCGGACATCGACAGCTATCTGAGCTTCGTCATGACCATGTTCCTCGCTTTCGGACTGACCTTCGAGGTTCCCGTGGTGGTGGTGGTGCTGGTGCGGTTTCGCATCGTGAGCGTGGTGCAGCTCAAGCAGATTCGGCCTTACGTGATCGTAGGCGCCTTTGTGGTCGCCGCCGTCGTCACTCCCCCGGATGCCCTGTCGATGCTGCTCTTGGCCGTGCCGCTGGTCGTGCTCTACGAGGCAGGAATCCTCGCAGCGGGTTTCGTCTCCCCCCGACCCGAGACCGACCCCGAGGCGCCCCGTTCGAAATTCTCCTCCTCCTGAGTCTTCACCCCAAGCGGGGTCGAGTCCGCGGTGTCCATCACCTCACACCACTTTCGCCCAGCCAGGCGAGTGCGGCGAACTGGATCCGGATCAGGTCCAGACCGGTGATGCTCGGCAGCTCGGGCAAGATGCCCGCTACCGCCGCGTCATCACCTAGTTCGAGCTTCTCGACCAGCTCCAGAAGGACCCCGAGCCGACCCTCGCGATGGAGTAGCGCCTCCTTGACGGGTGAGCCGTATTGCAGTTCATGGAGTACGTCGACGAGCGATAAGCCCAGCGCGCTCTCGATGAGGGAAAAGAGGCCGACCACGAAGGCCGACCGCTTCTCCTGCGCGACCGCATCGGGATCCCGCTCGGCCAGATCCTCCATCAGCTTGGCGCGCGTGACAACGACCTGCAGCAGGGGATTGTGGCCCAGGTCGGCGGTCGAACTTCCCGCAAATACGAGCATTTGGACGAGCCGTGCCAGGCGGTTGCGCCCCAGCATTGCCAGCGCATCGGGCAGTGAGGAGATGCTCTGCCGGCTGCGCGAGAGAGAACTGGCGTTGGCCGCCCGCAAGGTGGCCACGGCCAGCGCGGGTTGGCGCTTGAGTTCGTCGACGACCGCGTGCGAGTCCGCGTCCTCCTTCAGAAGTCTGAGCATCTTGAGGAGGGCAGCCGCATTGCCCGAGCTGCTGGACTGGGGGGATCGTGCCCGGCCGAGAAAATGGTAGCCCTCAAAGAGATCGAAACCCAACGCGCGCGCGCGCTCGAACTCCTCCGGAGTCTGCACCTCGCTGGCCATCAGTCGCACGCCGGGGCGCCGCACCTCGCTTTGCAGCGAGTGCAGGAAGGCGCTGCTGGCGCAAGAGAAGTCGACCTGGACCACGGCCATCTGGTCTAACAGCGGCTCGAGCCGGAAGGGATCGCCGCGATAGTCGGACAAAGCGAAGGAGTAGCCCTTCTCGCGCAGTGCCCGCACACGAAGCAGTACCTCGCGCTCGGGTTCCAGTTCGGCTGACAGGCTCAATACCACCGCATCGCGGGGGAGCGATTCCACCGCAGGGGCAAAGAGGAGATCACGGTCAATGTTCACGAAGCCAAAACAGCTGCCAATGGCCGTCTCCACGCCGCCCCCATAGAATCCGGTGGCCACCAGCGAGGCGCTGCCCAGGTCAGGTGAGCCCTGACCCGGCGGGTCGTCGGCGACATGCACGTGCAGATCGTAGCCGATGAGGCTCTCTTGCGCGTTCACCACCGGCTCGCGAGTGAGATACAGCGTGTCCATTTCGACCAGAGGGCAGCCAGTTTCTTGCAACGACAATCCGGATAACAGTCGACAGCCCCGATCGCCCGGGGCTGCCGCTTGCATTTTGCCCGCATCGCCGACGAAATGGCGCGTGGCAGGAAAAATTCGGCCCGGCCAACGCACCCACCGCTCCAACTTGCAACGCTTTGGATCCGCGAGAGGCTGGACTCAAGCGGGGTCGAGGATCGTGCGCAGCCAGCTCACCAAGGGGTAACCTGCTTGGAAGCGCTCGGCGATCTGCTCAGCCAGCTTGGGGCCCGCGGTCCTCCTTAGTCGCGCCTCATGGACGACGATGAAGCTCTTGAGCTTGATCAGTTCGATCCCCGGGGTCTCGACCGAGAAGCCCTTCGGCGGCCGGCTCAGGATCTCGCTCTGATCGAGACCGCCGAAGGTCTCGATGAGCTTCGCGGCGCGCATGATGCGCAGGAGCGGCGCCGGTCGCGCGGCGATGGCCTGGCGGATCTTCAGAAGCGCTTCGGCAGGCGGGTGATAGCAGCCGGCCGCGGTGAGCAGCTTACCCTCTCGATCAATATGGAAGTAATACATCGGCGACTGCGCCTTCTTGCCTCGGGCGGCAAGCGCAGCGCTAAAGGTGGTCTTGTAGGGAGTCTTGTCTGTCGAGAAGCGCACATCCCGGTAGATCCGAAACAGCGCCTTCTTGGGATCGACACCGGCCATCTCCCGATCGAAGCGCCCGACCTTTTCGATGACCTCGCCCACGAGAGCGGTGAATTCCTCCCGCAGGATGGCATAGCTGGGCTGGTTCATCACGAACCAAGCCTTGTTGTTGTTCTCGGCGAGGCCTTCGAGGAACTGCAGTAAGGCAGGTAGGTGCATGATCGGACCGGCGTGTTGAGCCGAGTTGTCGCTCAGTTGTCGGCGGAGGGAGGTTTCTTGGGGCGACGGCCGATCTTGACGTTTAACGCCAACTCCTGGTTGCCCCGTACTACGGAGAGCTTCGAGGTCGAGCCGGGCTTGAGCTGGGCAATATGGTTGAGCATCGTGGTCGTGTCTCCGATCGGCGTCTGGTCCACTCCCACGAGGATGTCGCCCGGCTTGAGCCCTGCCAGGTCGGCGGGGCCATTGCGGATCACTCCGGTAATGAGGGCACCATGGGTCCGTGGCAGTTTCAGCGCCTCGACCATCTCGGGAGTGATCTCCTGGGGTTCGACGCCGATGTAGCCCCGCACCACCTGGCCGGTGGCGATGATGCTGTCCATGATCTGCTTGGCAGTCGACACCGGGATCGCAAAACCGATGCCGAGCGAGCCTCCGGCATGGGAGTTCGAGTAGATCGCCGTGTTGATACCGATGAGGCGTCCGGAGGCATCGACGAGCGCACCTCCGGAATTGCCGGGATTGATGGCCGCATCGGTCTGGATGAAGTTTTCGAAAGTGTTGATGCCCAGGTGATTGCGACCCAGTGCGCTGACGATCCCCATCGTGACCGTCTGACCCACGGCGAAGGGATTGCCGATGGCCAGAACCACGTCTCCCACCTGGGCGCGCTCGGATTCGCCAAAGGTGATCGTGGGCAGGTTGGACATCTCGATCTGGACCACGGCGAGATCGGTCTCGGGATCGGCTCCGATCACCTTCGCGCTGGCCTTGCGACCATCCGGGAGGGCCACTTCGATATCGTCGGCCGATTCCACCACGTGATTGTTGGTCAGGATGTACCCCTTGGGGCTGACGATGACTCCCGAGCCCAGGCTCGCGATCTGCTGATGTTCGGCTTGGCCCTGGTCCCCAAAAAAACGTCTGAGCAACTCGTCATCGCCCAATGGAGTGCGGACGGTGATTTCCTTACTGGTGTTGATGTTGACGACCGCCGGCATGGCCCGCCTTGCTGCCTCGGCGTAAGAGGGCATGAACAAGTGGCCCCGCTCCTCAACGCGTGAATCGGCAGGTCCCTCCGCATCGGCGGCGATCGCGCCCGAGACCGTGTTGCTGGCGTGACGGGCGAGCCATTCAGGATGGAGTGTGCTGACGACGAACAGGACCGCGATGCAGATGGTTGCGGCCTGGGCGAACGTCAGCCAGAGCTTGCGAAGCATGAAGGA
>CAJCID010000012.1 GCA_903970305.1 Rhodospirillales bacterium
ACCATGATGGTCTCGTAACCATCCTCGCGTAGCGCGAGGGCAGCATGGACGCAACAGTAGTCGAACTCGATCCCCTGACCGATGCGGTTTGGCCCGCCTCCCAGGACGATGACTTTCCTGGCGCTGGTGGGATCGGCTTCGCATTCGCCGTCGCCAACCGGGCCTTCGTAGGTCGAATACAGGTACGCGGAGCCGGTGGCGAACTCGGCCGCACAGGTATCGACACGCTTGTAGACCGGCCGGATGCCCTCACGGTGGCGCCGCGCGCGCACCGCATCCTCATGGCTCTTCAGAAGATGGGCCATGCGCCGGTCGGAGAAGCCCTTTTGTTTCAACAGGAATAGCGTGTCGCGATCGATCGCATCGAGCGTGACGCTCTCAAGCCAGAGTTCGATATCGACGATCTCCTTGATCTGAGAGAGAAACCAACGATCGATATGGGTCAGCTGATGAACCTCCTCGAGCGACATGCCTGTTGCAAAGGCATCGCCGACGTACCAGATTCGCTCGGGGCCAGGCTCGCCTAATTCCTCCTCGATCTTCTCGCGGTCCTGGGTCTTCTCGTTCATGCCATCGACACCGACCTCCAGACCGCGCAGGGCCTTCTGGAATGACTCCTGGAAGGTTCTGCCGATCGCCATGACCTCACCGACCGACTTCATCTGGGTCGTCAGATGGGCGTCGGCCAGAGGGAATTTCTCAAACGCGAAGCGCGGGACCTTGGTCACCACGTAGTCGATCGAAGGCTCGAACGAAGCCGGGGTCAGCCCGCCGGTGATATCGTTGCGCAACTCATCGAGGGTGTAGCCGACGGCCAGCTTGGCCGCGATCTTGGCGATCGGGAAACCCGTCGCCTTGGAAGCCAGAGCCGAGGAGCGCGAAACGCGCGGATTCATCTCGATGACGAGCATGCGGCCGTCCTCGGGGTTGACGGCAAACTGCACGTTCGATCCTCCCGTATCGACGCCGATCTCGCGCAAGATGGCGATCGAGGCTTGGCGCATCAGCTGGTATTCCTTGTCGGTCAGGGTCTGGGCCGGCGCGACGGTGATGGAATCGCCGGTATGGATGCCCATCGGATCCAGATTCTCAATCGAGCAGACGATGATGCAATTGTCCGCGCGATCGCGCACGACCTCCATCTCGAATTCCTTCCAGCCGATCAGCGATTCTTCGATCAGAAGCTCGCCCGTCGGAGAGGCTTCCAGCCCGCGCTTGCAGATCACCTCGAACTCCTCGGCGTTATACGCGATACCGCCGCCGGTCCCCCCGAGCGTGAAGCTCGGACGGATGATCGCCGGAAATCCGAGGGTCCCCTGAACCGCCCAGGCTTCTTCCATCCCGTGCGCGATTCCTGAGCGGGCCGATTCAAGACCGATCGCAGTCATCGCCTCCTTGAACTTCTGTCGGTCCTCGGCCTTGTCGATGGCCTGCGGGGAAGCCCCGATCAATTCGACCTGGTACTTCTCGAGCACACCGTGGCGGTGCAGATCGAGCGCACAATTGAGCGCAGTCTGGCCACCCATGGTCGGCAAGATCGCATGCGGTCGCTCGCGCTCGATGATTTTCTCGACCACGCGCCAGGTGATCGGCTCGATATAGGTGACATCCGCCGTTTCCGGGTCGGTCATGATCGTCGCCGGATTCGAATTGACCAGGATCACCCGATAACCCTCCTGGCGCAATGCCTTGCAGGCCTGTGCCCCGGAGTAGTCGAACTCGCAGGCCTGACCGATGACGATCGGCCCTGCGCCGATGATCAGGATGTCTTGGATGTCGCTGCGCTTAGGCATCAGCCGCCTTCTCCATCTGGGCGATGAATCGGTCGAAGAGATAACCGATATCGTGGGGGCCTGGACTAGCCTCGGGATGGCCCTGGAAGCAGAACGCAGGGCGGTCGGTCCGCCTGAATCCCTGCAAAGAACCGTCAAAGAGCGACACGTGGGTGATCTGGCAGTTCCCGGGCAGCGATTCCCCATCCACCGCAAAACCATGGTTTTGTGAGGTGATGAGGACCTTGCCGGTTTCGAGATCCTGCACCGGATGATTGGCACCATGGTGGCCAAATTTCATCTTCTGCGTACGGCCCCCAGAGGCCAGCCCCATGATCTGATGACCAAGGCAGATGCCGAATGTCGGTAGGCCCCGCTCGATCAGCTCACGCGTGGCCGCGATCGCGTAGTCGCATGGTTCGGGATCCCCGGGGCCGTTGGACAGGAATACGCCGTCCGGCTCGAGCTCGAGCACCTGGGCGGCGCTGGTCTGGGCTGGCATGACCGTGATCTGGCAGCCGCGGCTGGCCAGCATGCGCAAAATGTTGCGCTTGATGCCATAGTCGAGTGCCACGACGTGAAAGCGCTCGCTGCGCCGCTCGCCGTAGCCTGAAGACCGCGTCCAGACGGTCTCAGACCATTGGTAGGGCTCAGTCACGCTGACCACGCGCGCCAGATCCATCCCGGCAAGACCCGGGAAGCCCCGGGCGAGCGCCACGGCCTTCTCGAGGTCGGCATGGCCGGCGATGATCGCGCCGCTTTGCGCACCCTTCTGCCGTAACAGACGCGTG
Source organism: Rhodospirillales bacterium (assembly GCA_903970305.1). Taxonomy (GTDB): domain Bacteria; phylum Pseudomonadota; class Gammaproteobacteria; order Burkholderiales; family Burkholderiaceae_D; genus BOG-994. The sequence goes on from CAJCID010000012.1 coordinate 2,564, forward strand.
AGCTTGCGGGTATCGATCCCGGCGATGGCCACACACCCTTCGGCACGCAAGTAGGCATCCAGGGTGCGTTCCATCCGGTAGTTCGAGGCGAGCCGCGGCAGGTCACGGATGATGAGTCCGGCCGCGTGCACTTTCGAGGCCTCGACATCCTCGCGGTTCACTCCGACATTACCGATATGGGGATAAGTCAGCGTGACGATCTGGCGCGCATAGCTCGGATCGGTCAGGATCTCCTGGTACCCCGTCATCGAGGTGTTGAAGACCACCTCGCCAATGCTCTGCCCGAGGGCGCCAATTGAATAACCTCGAAAGCTTGTGCCGTCGGCCAGCGCCAGGATCGCGGGAGGCGCAGCAGTACTCAATTCAGACGGCAACACACGAGCTCCTGACTGGGCCGTCTGCGCGTCAAACGACGGTACTCTCTAGCAGCCGGGGGAAGCGCAGACCGCTTCGGTTGCGCTGGGCCCGGGAGAATTCGTCGGCCTGGAGTGCGTTGATCGCGAAGAGTCGGCGAAAAGTAGATAAACTTTTGAAGTATACCGTAAAGTGCTGTGGGTTGCGAAGGGTTCACCGCGTTCCGCGGCAGGCTCGATCGCCACAGGTCAGATTCTGCGAGAAGCAGGCCTGGCTCAGCGCGCCTTCACTTCGCAGGGTCTGTCCATGAATCAGCTCGAGCAGCTCAAGCAGTACACGACCGTCGTCGCCGACACGGGGGACTTTGAGCTGATGCGCTCGTTTGCCCCAAGCGAGGCCACGACCAATCCCTCCCTGATCCTAAAGGCCGTCGAGCAACCCCGCTACCTGCCTCTTCTCACGACGGTCGTCGCGCGCCATCCCCGCGACCCGATCGAGGATCTCATCGATCGGCTCCTCGTTGCCTTCGGCACCGAAATACTGAAGATCGTCCCCGGGCGTGTCTCGACCGAGGTCGATGCGCGCCTGTCGTTTGACGCCGCCGCAAGCGTCGCCAAGGCGCACGAGCTGGTCAATCTTTACGAGCAGGCGGGCGTATCGCGCGAGCGCATCCTGATCAAGCTGGCCTCGACATGGGAGGGCATCCGAGCAGCAGAAATCCTCGAGCGCGAAGAGATCCACTGCAACCTGACCCTGCTGTTTTCTTCGGTCCAGGCGCTCGCCTGCGCCGATGCCGGGGTGACCCTGATCTCGCCGTTCGTCGGACGCATCACGGATTGGTACAAGGCCCAAAGCGGCCTGGACTACGCCCCGGAGGATGATCCGGGGGTGCGCTCGGTCAGGACCATCTACGGACACCTGAAGAAGCTGGGCTATGCCACGCAGATCATGGGAGCCAGTTTTCGCTCGGTCGGACAGATCCTCGCCCTCGCGGGTTGCGATCTGTTGACCATAAGCCCTAGTCTTTTGGCCCTTCTACAGCAATCCGAGGAACCCTTCGCTCCGGCCTTAAGCGCAGCATTTGCCAAGGCGCAGAAGGTCGAGCCCTGGATTTTTGAGGAGCCGGAATTCCGCTACAAGATGAACGAGGACGCGATGGCAACAGACAAGCTGGCCGAGGGGATCCGCGTCTTTGCTGCAGACGCGATCAAGCTCGAGGCGCTGATCGAGGCCGAGCGCAAGCGCCTTCCTTAGCGCAGGTCGCGCTCCTAGAACGGCCCCGCGAGAAAGCCGAGCGGCGTCTTCTGAATGGCCACCGAGACGATCCAAGCGAAGACCAGGAGCCCGAGCAGCCAAGAGACGAGGCGGATCGTCCGGGTCTTGCCCCGTTTGAGCGCGACCACACCGAGAGCGATGTAGAGGATCAGGCCCACGACCTTCGAGATGAGCCAGGCATGATCGCCTGGAACCTGCATGACAACGTAGGCGAGGTACAGGGCCGAGAGCAGGAGCACCGTGTCGATCAGGTGCGGGACGATGCGCACGAGACGCTGACGGGAAAGGGGTGAGTCGGTCAGCATCAAGACGCCGCGCGCAACAAAGCCGAGGAAACTCAGGGCCACGAAACTCAGGTGCACGTGCTTTACGGCGAGATAGGTCAAGGTAGTGCTCCTTCGTCTGCTTTCATTTGATGGGCATTGTGGCCCGACGCGCGCAAATGGCCCGATTCTACCTGGGGGCGCGGCTCCCTCTAGACGCGCTCGGACTCGCCGGCCCTGGGCTGCCACTTCATCAGATGCTTCTCGACTAGACCGACGGCCGCGTCGAGGAGGAGCGCAAAAAGGGTCAGCACGACAATGCCGGCCAAGACCGTGTCGATATCGAAGGTGCCTTCGGCCTGAAGAATCAGGTAGCCAATCCCGCGCGCCGAACCCAGATACTCGCCCACCACGGCGCCCACGAAGGCCAACCCCACCGAAGTGTGCAAGGAGGAAAACACCCAGCTCATCGCGCTGGGCAGATAGACGCTGCGAAGGAGCTGCGCCCGGCTCGCCCCGAGCATGCGGGCATTGGCCAGCACGACAGGACTGACCTCGCGCACGCCCTGGTAGACGTTAAAGAAGACGATGAAGAACACCAGAGTCATGCCGAGCGCAATCTTCGAGCCCATGCCGAGCCCGAACCAGGTGGCAAAGATCGGCGCGAGAATGACGCGGGGCATCGCATTGGCCGCCTTGACATAAGGATCGAACAGTGCGGCCGACAGGGGCGAGAGCGCAAGCCACATGCCGATCGCCAGGCCAAAGAAGGTGCCCAAGAAGAATGACAGGACGGTCTCGATCAAGGTGACGATCAGATGTCCCCAGATTTCTGCAGGGAATCGGAGCGCAAACCAGGTGTCGTCCTTGGTTCCGATCTCGAGGCTGCTGGTACCGGTCGTGAACCATTCCCAGATTCGCAGCGCGACCTTTTGCGGTTCCCCGAAGAAGAACGCGGCCTGCGTGGGGTTGTCAAAGTAAAACGGTGGCAGCAGCGTCGGGCTGGTCAGCACGTACCAGACCCCCAGAAAGACGACGAGAACGAGCACTTGCCAGACGCGAATGGTGCGCTGCTGCGGTCGGATCCATTTCCACATGGACGGATTATGGCGGATCGGTCGAGGTCAGGTGGACAATGCGTCCATCTGGCGCGCATAGCCCTTTAGGACCTCTTCCTTCATGGCCTCCCAGATCCGGGCGTGCAAGTCCACAAAGCGCGGATGACTCCGCACGGCGGTCACGTCGCGGGGACGCGGCAAATCGATCGTGAAGCTGCCGATCGGATGCGTTGCCGGTCCGGCCGACAAGACGATGACCCGATCGCTCATCGCGATCGCCTCATCGAGGTCGTGGGTGATGAACAGCACCGCCTTCTTCTTTGCGCTCCACAGCTCGAGCAGCTCGTTTTCCATCAGCTGGCGGGTCTGCACATCGAGCGCCGAAAAGGGTTCGTCCATCAGGATGATGGCCGGATCGAGCACCAGGGTTTGGGCCAGCGCGACGCGCTTGCGCATGCCCCCTGAGAGTTCGTGCGGAAAGCGCGCGCCGAAGCCTCCCAGACCCACCCGTTTGAGCCACGCATTAGCCTGTTCGCGCGCGGCCGACCTATCCAGGCCGCGGAACTGCAGTCCGGCCGCCACATTGTCGAGCGCGGACCGCCAAGGCATCAGTGCCTCGGACTGGAACATGTAACCCGCTTGGCGGTTCGTGCCCACCAGCGCCCGCCCGAAGACTTCGACGCGGCCCGACGAGGGGGTGAGGAGGCCGGCGGCCACATTCAAGAGCGTCGACTTGCCGCATCCGGTCGGCCCGACAACAGAGAGGAATTCACCGTCTGCGACCGAAAGGCTCGCCCGCTCGAGCGCGACGTAGGATTCCGTGGAGGAGCGCAGGCCCGCGCGCCGCGCAGGAAAGCGGCACGTGATGTCTTCCAGGCGCAGCACCGGCGCGTCCTCCGTCATCGTCTCAGACAGCAAGGCAGAAGGTGCGCTTCACGGAAAACGGGCATCGGCCTTCTCGACGAATGCGTTGGTGAAGGTCTCATCGAGCTTGATGTCGGCCGGCACGATCCGTGGGTTGAACGACGCCAACACCCGTAGCGCGGTCCTGGTACCCTGCTCTGGAATCAGCCCGTCTGGTGAGAAAGCATCCCGTACTTTGTTGAACGACGCCAGATACAGGGCGCGATCGCCCAGCAGATAGGACTCGGGAACGGTCTTCAGCAGATCCGACGGGCCCGCCTTGGCGAGCCAGCGATCGGCGCGCACGATGGCATTGGTCAGCCCCTGGATCACGTGCGGATTCTTGCGGATGAAGTCTTCCGAGGCGTACAGTGTGGCAGCAGGCATCGGGCCGCCGAAGAGTTCCTCGGTGCCCTTCTCGGTGCGCGCGTCGGCGATGATCTTGATCTCACCGCGCTGCTCGAGCATGGTCATGACGGGATCGACGTTGGAGATGGCGTCGATCTGCCCCCCGCGTACCGCCGCGAGCGCGCCGGCAGACGTTCCCACGCCAATGATCGAGACGTCCGAGGGCTTAAGGCCCGCCTGACCGATCAGATAGTCGAGCGCCATGTTGGTGGAGGAGCCAGGCGCTGACACCCCCACTCTCATGCCACGCAAATCGCGCGGGCTCTTGACGCCGCCAGCCTTCGCACTCACCACCCCGATCGAGATCTGCGGTGCGCGTCCCATGAGGACAAAGGCACGGATATGCTGTCCTTTGGCCTGCATGTCGATCGTGTGTTCGTAGGCCCCAGAGACGACATCGGCGCTGCCCCCGACGAGCGCCTCAAGCGCCTTGGCACCGCCTGCGAAGTCACTGATTTCGACGTCCAGGCCTTCATCTTTGAAGTAGCCCAGTTGTTCGGCCAGGGTCAAAGGCAGATAGTAGAAACCGGCCTTGCCTCCCACAGCGATCGAGATATGCGTCTTTTCCGCAGCCGGCGCACCCGCAGCTCCCGCAAGCCCCAACAGCGCAAGCACCAGGTAGACCACCAGCTGGATCGCGCCAATCACTCCCCTCGCCTCGGGCGATCTCATTGGTCCTCCTCCATTTGATCTCTCTGGACAGGGGCGTTCAGCCTTCACCCTTCACCATTCACGCATTTTATCTTGATCGAGGGGTCTTGCCCTCACAGGACCGTGCTTTGGACGCTCGGGGTTTGTACTGATCAAAGCGCGACCGAGGCTTCTGGCCAGAACACTTCCTTGGGGCGATTCTGCCTAGCTGGACACCTTCGTCCACTTTCCAAAGCCCAGTACATGGGTGGCGCTGGGCGAGCCTCCCGGGGGCTCAAGGGACAGTCCCAGGACGGGCGAACTGCGCAGCAGTTTCGCATCGGGAACCTTGAAGCGGACGGCCTCTACCCCAGCGCCTGCGGGCGCGACCCCGGCCGAAACCACGCCTTGGCCTGCTGGATTGGCCATCCAGAGCTGCAAGGCCCGATCCTTGGGCACGGGCGCCTCGGCGCCGACGAGTTGCACGATCACTTCATCGCCCTTTTCGGACATCACCATGATCGCCACCGGTCGGTGCGTCTTGTCCTCTTCGAGCGTGGCCAGATAGGTCCCCTCGACCGCGGCCGTCTGGCTTACTCCTTCCTGGGAAGCCCGCCAGCGGGGTACGGCCACGGCAAGAACCGAGAGGACTGCGAGCGCCCCGGCAAGACCCTTCCAGAAGGCGAGGCTCTCGAACCATCCGAGCCGCGCGGGAGCTGGCGGCGCCAAGACCGGCAGCCGCGTGACCAGACCGTCCCAGACGCGCGCCGGTGGCGTGACGGGGGCAACAAGCTCGTCCAGGGGCGCCAGATGGGTCTGCCAGCGCACGAGCGTAGCCCGCAGGTCGGCGTCGTCTTTCAACCAAGCCTCGAAACGACGGCGCGCAGGACCGCGCAGCGTGCCGAGCACATACTCGGCAGCCAACAGTTCGCGCAACTCGTCTTTGCCCTGGGTGTTCATGATCCTGTTCGCTTGGCTTTCGCCCTGGGTGCCCAAATCCTCACTCTTGCGCCTCCAGACAGCGCTTGAGCTTGTCCAATCCACGTCGAATCCAGGTCTTGACCGTTCCGATCGGCACCTGGAGGTTACTGGCCAATTCCGAATGGCTCAGGCCCTGGAAGTACGAGAAGGCGATCGCCTGTCTCTGGCCGGCGTCGAGTCGACCCATGCAGATCGACAGGGCCGCAGCCGATTCCGAGCGCAGCACCAGGTCCTGCGGACCGGCAGCATCGGACTCCAGAACCGCGGCCAGATCGTCGTCGAACTCGACCGTGTCGTGATCGACGCGTCGAATATAGTCAAGCGCCCGATTGCGGACAATCGTGATCAGCCAAGTCATCGGTGCCGACAGCGCCCCATTGTAGCTAGCAGCACTATTCCAGACATTGACAAACGTGTCCTGCAAAACTTCCTCCGCTCGACCCTGATCTCTGACTATACGGATGGCGATCCCAAACAGTTTCGCCGATGTGGCATCGTAGAGACGCCGATATGCACTCTGATCACGCAGAGCGACCGCTGCGATCAGGCGCGATAGATCTTCGGTGTCTTGATAAGCGGCCAAATGGAATCCG
>CAJCID010000013.1 GCA_903970305.1 Rhodospirillales bacterium
CCATGTTGCAGCGCGCCCCGACCGAGACGATCCCCCAGCGCGCGACCCGATCGGCACCGGCCGACTCCAAGCCGTCCGCTTTTGACGAATTGACCTGTGAGAGGTCGATCCCCGCCGGCACGCGCAGGGCCCTGGTGGGCGATGAAGCGCTGCCTTTGCCCGCTCCGAACGTCCGGCGCATCGTCGTCATCGGCGATACCGGCTGTCGCTTAAAGCGTTCTGATCTGCTCTACCAAGCCTGCGATGATCCCGAGCGCTATCCCTTTGCGACGATCGCCCTGCGCGCAGCCCACTGGCACCCGGATCTGGTCATTCATGTCGGAGACTACCTCTACCGGGAGAATCCCTGTCCACTGGAGCAAAAAGGTTGTGCCGGCAGCCCATGGGGCTATGGATCGGATGCCTGGCGCGCCGACTTTTTTCAGCCGGCCCGCTCGCTCCTCCTTGCAGCGCCCTGGGTCGTGGTGCGTGGCAATCATGAATCATGCGCCAGGGCTGGGCAGGGATGGTGGCGCTATCTCGACCCGCGGGCACCTCTGGCTGGTCAGAACTGCAACAATCCGAAGGAGGACGTCCAAGGCGACTACAGCGATCCCTACGCAGTCCCGCTGGGGAAGGACTGGCAACTGATTGTACTGGACACCTCGGCTACCCCCGATCACCCCTTGGCCCCTGCAGATCCTCTCGCCAGGGACTACACGCGCATGGCCCAACGGATGGCCTCATTGTCGAGCCAGAGCGCCCACAACATCGTCGTCGATCACCACCCGATATTGGGCTTTGCCGGAGTAGGCAAGAACGATCCCCAAGCCTCGCGCCCGCCCGGCAGCATCGGTGTGCAATCCGTCCTCGCACGCGAGAATCCGCAGCTTTTCCCCGAAGGGATCGATCTGCTCCTCTCCGGCCACGTGCACCTCTGGGAGGAGGTCAGCTTCGGCGGCGCCTATCCCTCCCAGTTCGTCGCCGGGTTCTCGGGCACCGAGGAGGAGTACGTGCCCTTGCCTGCGCAACTGCGGGCCAGCGACACGCCCTATCCCGGGGCCGTCGTCGATCACTTCAGTTCCTGGTCGTCAGGGTTCGGATTCATGACCTTGGAACGCATCGGCAACTCAGAATGGGACGTCGGCGTATGGAACGTCGAGGGCGTTCGCGTAAACCATTGCCATATCGAAGGCAGGCAATCGTCCTGCGAGCTCACCCATGTGCCGTGACGCTCGCTCGCGCTTGCCCCACCCCCTGCGATCGGCATGAAGCCTCTCGACCCCTCCGAGGAGACCCGCGCCGACCACCCACCTCAAGAGCCTAAGCCCAGGGAGTCGGGCTCGGGACAGGGTAAGGCGCAGGCACATCGATCGTGGTGAAGTCCGCTGGACTGGCGATTTCGAGATACTCCATATCCGGCGAGTAGTCGAAGAGGAAGTGCACGATCCCCGGGCGCTGGTGCACGCAGTCCCCCGCCTTCACCAGCGTCACCTTGTCCTCGTACATGAAGCGCGCCCAACCCTTTAACATCAACACGATATGAAAATGCACCTCGTGTCGATGCCAGCCTGTACCTTCCTCGGGGGGGCGGTTCGCCTTGACGAGCTGCGCCACCACCTGACCTTTGGTCGCCGCTGCGATTCCCAGGTCGCGATACAGGAAAAAATCCCTCAGGCCGCCCTCTTGGAACTCGGTGTCGCCTTCTTTGATGTGCGAGAAGAGCATGCCGCCGAGTTCGGACGAGGTGTCTTCCAAGACAGCTTCCATCGTTTCGCCTCCTAGATGGCGCAATCGAAAAACCCGACTCGAATCCCGCGCCAGGGATCCGTCAGGCACCAAAGCCTGGCCAGCGGCAAGAGGACTCACCCGCGAAGGCTCGAGCCAAAGCTCCGGGCGAGCCCGGAGCGAGCCCGGAGCGAGCCCTAAGCACCCGCCGTAGGCACCTAAAGCGTGCGTCCTGCTGTACTGTTGCGGTGCGCAAACGGCGCACCCGAATGTTCAGAACTCGACCTCGAGTTCGTCGATATCTTCAGGCTCGGCGCGTGCTGCTTCGACCCAGATCTTCATCTCAGGCATCGCCATGATCTGATTGCAGTAGGCCTGGCAGGCGTCGTCCAGGACGACGTCATAGGTCAGAAAGCGTGTGGCCACGGGCGCGTACATCGCATCAGCCATGCCCCTTTCACCGAACAGAAAGGGTCCTCCGTAGGTCTTGAAGCACTCGCGCCAGATCGTGGTGATGCGCTCGATGTCCGCCGCGGCGCGGGACCAGATCCTGAACTTGGGGAAATGCCCCTTCAGGTTCATCGGCAAGGCCGAGCGCAGCGCGCTAAAGCCTGAGTGCATCTCGCCACAGATCGCACGGCAGTGGGCGCGCGCGGCGCGGTCGGCAGGCAGGAGTCCGGCACGCGGCTTGACCTCGTTCAAATATTCCCCGATGGCCAGCGTATCCCAGATCTTGATCCCTTCATGCTCTAAGCACGGTACAAGAATCGACGAGGACAAAAGCAGAATTTCGGCGCGCGCATCCGCATCGTCAGGCGCCACCATGCGTTCGGTAAAGGGCAGACCAGCAAACTTCGCCAAAAGCCAGCCGCGCAAGGACCAGGAAGAATAGTTTTTGCTGCTGATGGTCAAGGTCGTCTTCGGATTCGCCTTTGTAGCCATTCCACCCCCTCACTTGGGAATTCGGCCCTCTGCAACAAGGCATGGTTTTTCCGTGCAAGGGCCGTGCCAGCGCTTGGGCAGAGCGCAACCATTGGCACACAACTTGCGATTCTCGGATGGTGACGCACCGAGACCAGCTCAGGCAATGATCTATCAGGCTTACCAGGCGTATGCTGATCTGCTTGAGCCGCTCCGATGGCATGCGCAGAGGACAGCCCCCCTTTTGAGCTGGTCGTTGAGGGATCCGCGCGGCGCGGTGGCATTGCGCGCGTGGGCAGCCGCCTGTGAGGTTTTCGGGGACTTGAGGCTGACCGACGCACGCCCCGAATTTGGCATCCAGTCGGTCGCCTCACATGGCCAGGAGCTAGAAGTCCAGGAACGAGTCGAATTTGCCACGCCTTTCGGCTCGCTCCTGCACTTCGTCAAACCGAGAAGCGCGCCGCAGCCCGCGGTCTTGCTGGTTGCGCCCATGTCCGGACACTTCGCTACGCTCTTGCGCGGAACCGTCCAGACGCTCCTCGCCGATCACGACGTCTACATCACCGACTGGCACAATGCGCGCGACGTCCCGACCGGCGAGGGCGCGTTCGGTCTGAGTGATTACATCAATCATCTGATGCTGTTTCTCAAGGTCATCGGTCCGGGCGCGCATCTGATTGCCGTCTGCCAGCCGACCGTGCCGGCCCTGGCCGCCGTGGCCCTTTTGGCCGAGGACAAGAGCGACTTCCAGCCGCGCACCCTGACCCTCATGGCCGGGCCGATCGACACACGCATCAATCCGACCGAAGTCAACCGCCTCGCCCAGGACAAGCCGATCGAGTGGTTCAAGAAGAATCTGATCGGTAGCGTTCCGCTGCGCTATCGAGGCGCGTTTCGCAGGGTCTATCCGGGATTCGTGCAGATCTCGGCATTCATGAGCATGAATCCCGAGCGCCATGCCAACGCGATGGCGGATCTTTTCAACCACCTCGTCGAGGGCGATCTGGAGAAGGCGCGCACCATCAAGACCTTCTACGACGAGTACTTCGCGACGGCCGATCTGCCGGCCGAGTTTTATCTGGAAACCGTCGCCCAGGTGTTCCAGGAGCATGCCTTGCCCCTGGGACGGCTGGAATTTCATGGCCGGCCGATCCACCTCTCGGCCATTCGGCGTACGGCCCTATTTACCGTCGAAGGCGAGAAGGACGACATCTGCGCGCTCGGCCAGACGCTCGCCGCCCAGGAACTGTGCATCGGTGTTCCGCCTTTCATGCGCAAACACCATATCCAGACCGGGGCCGGTCACTATGGTGTCTTCAACGGGCGCCGCTGGCAGACGGGGATCTACCCGATGCTGCGCGAATTCATCCACACCTTCAACTGAGGTTTTGGCTGTAGCCGCTCCTTGACGAGACGCCGGCGGCGGCGGTGCCTGCCGCCGTGTGCCTGCCGGCTGGGGCCTGCAGCGGGGTGGGGCCTCCGGGTCCCACTACTGCGTGCCGCTCGTGAACGCTCGGCAACTTCGGCGCTCCAAACTGTCAAAATGGCGAAGGGCCTGAAGTTTCTGTGGTAACGCCGATACGGGGCAGATTGGGTCTTTGGAGAAGGGTTTTATCAACCGATGAATCGCAGTAGCATCCTTTTCCCCTCGGATTCGATCGCACTCGCCAGAAGCGGGGCAGGCCCAAACCCGGCCCCGATGGCCCCGATGGTCAGGTCCAACACGCAAAGGCACGATCGCCCCACGGAGTGTGATCCATGCTGAAGATGACCGGGCTTTTTCGTGACGCGACGGCGGCCAGTCTGCTCGCTCGGGGAGCGGCCTGCGTCCGAGTGGATGAGCACCGATGAAGCCGCCCGCCAAGCGTCATGCCGGACTGCCGATCCGGCCCCGACCGCCCGGGATCGAGGCGCTCGCCTTGGCCGCCCTCGCGGTCGCGCTGGCGACGACCTGCTCACGTCTGGCCTCATTCTCGGGTGCCTCGTTTTCTCTGATCTGGCCGGCTGCAGGTATCGGCTTTGTGTTGATCCAGGTCTGGGGCTGGCGCGGGCTCGTTGCGCTGGCTTTAGGCATTCTCCTTTGGGCGACCCCGACCTATTGGCATCAACCGGCCTTGATCCCATTGGCCGTCCTCTCCAGTTGCGTAGGACCATGGCTCACCTGGCAGCTCGTACGCAGCCGCTTCCAGGAAACCTACGAGCCCTTCGCCCGGACGGGTTCGCTCTACGCTTTCCTGCGCGCCGAGGCCTTGGTCGGGATTCCGGCGGGTGCCCTGATCGGCTGCGCGAGCCTCGCGCTCACCTCGGAATTGAGTCTGCGCGAACTGCCGGCGATCTTCTTTGGCTTCTGGATCGTGGAGTTTTGCGGCGCGATCACGTTCGCCCCCGTCGTGCACGCGATTTTCGATGCCGCAGGGCGGGCAGATCTGGCCGCGTTCTGGCAGGAAACCCGCTCGGCCATCTATCGCGACCGCTTGATCCTGGGCGGCGTGATCTGCGTCGCAAGTCTGGGATTCGCGTCGATCCAGATGAACCAGCCCGAGTACGGCCGCGCCGTCCTCTATCTGCTCTTGCCGCTACTTGCCGTGAATTCGGTCCAGACGCGTGCCTTTCCGGGGCACATGACGCTGCTCCTGGCCGCACTTGCGGTCCTGACCACGCGCGCCTACGCCTCGCATGTGGGCCAGCCCGTTTCGGCGACGATCAATCCTGAACTGTTCGTCACCTCGCTGTACCTGGTCGTCATCGCCTGCACGACCTTGACCCTGCTTGCGATCTCCAGTGAAAGGCGCGCCGCGCTCGAAAGGCTCGAGGAGCAGGCCTTCCTCGATCCCCTGACGGGGCTCCTCAGCGAGGCGGGTCTGCACCGCTCGTTGGCGCGCGCCTTGCAGAAGAAGAACCGGAGCATTGGGCTTGTGAGCGTGCGCCTCGTCAACGAACAGGCCTTGGAGCAACTGCAGGGTGGCGAGGCCGCGCAGTCGATCTGCAAGCGCGCCGGTACTGCACTGAACACCTTGCTTGCGGCTCCCACCTGGGGACGCGTGGGCTCGGGACGCTTCATCGGCATCATCTCGAGCGTCAATCATCTCGATGCGCTGATGGCCGCAGCCCTGGCTATCGTGCGCGATGCGGTCGGTGGCCAAGGCGGCGCGGTCTGCCATCCTGTCTGGGCCGTGGCCGCAGCGCGCGGCAAGAGCGGAGCGCATCTGACGCCTGAGGCGCTCTTGGCCTCGCTGCGCGACGCCGAGCAGCGCGCGCCCGTTGATGGCAGTGCGGTCATTTTCGAGGTCGATCGCAATGCCGCCGGGCACCGGCTCACGCGCACGCACGAATCAGAGCGCGTGCGCGAAGCCATCGCCAAGCAACGTATCGTGCTCTATGCCCAGGCGATCGTCCCGAACGCCCAGACCGGGGTCAAGCAAAGACCGAGCGTGGAGTTGCTGACCAAGCTCGAAGCCGCCGATGGCGGCCTGATCGACGCGGAGGATTGGCTGCCGCTCGCGATGCGCGAGGGCTTGATGCCGGCATTGGATGTCGCCGTCCTGCGCGGTGCCTTCATGTGGTTTGCGACGCATCCGAAGACCCTCTCGGCGTTCGAGTATTGTGGGATCAACCTGTCGGGCTCGAGCGTGGGCGACGCCGATCTGGTGCGCCGGGTGCGCGATGCCCTGACCGAGAGCCGGCTGCCACCGGCCAAGTTCATGTTCGAGATCACCGAAGGTCAGACCATCGCCAGTCCCGCGCGCGCCTCCGACACGATCCGCGCGCTGCGCAGGCTCGGCTTTAAGATCGCCATCGACGATTTTGGAACGGGGCTTGCGACCTTCGACTATCTGAAACGCTTTGAGATCGACTGCCTGAAGATCGATGGATCGTTCATCCACGCATTGGGCAAGAATGCCCTGGATGCGGCCATCGTCAAGTCGATCGTCACCGTCGCGCGCGCCATCTCGGTCCGCACGGTCGCTGAATATGTCGGCGACCAGAACACGCTCGACTTGGTGAGTGCATTAGGAGTCGATGCGAGCCAGGGCTGGGCCTTCGGGCCGCCGCTGCCGTTAGCGGAGTTCTTTGCCGTGCGCACGCCCGAGATGCCCAGTGCGACCGTCACTCCTCTGCATCCGCGACGCGTGCTGCAGAACATCTAAGCGCCACGCCGACCGCGCCCTCCCGATTCGCCCCACCTCGGCTGCACCCAGCGTTCCCTGCGCCCCCTCTTTTCCGTGGGGTTTGCAGCAGCGCAGAAATCCGTCATAGTCGTTTCCGTCACTCAGGTTTCCGGTCGGCCCAGACGGCCGCAGATTTGATCGATCGATGGAGCGGGGCAATGCTTGAATTCCTCTTGAACCTCTTTTCCGAGGACGGCTTTCTGCCCCACGGGCACTGCTTTCTCTGGACGCCTGGAGTGCTTTGGACCGACGTCATCTCCGATGCGCTCATCACCTTGTCCTATTATTCGATCCCGGTGTGTGTACTGTACTTTCTCAAGCGGCGTAAAGACGTGCCCTTTCCGGGACTGGCGATCCTGTTTAGCCTATTTGTCTTCGCCTGCGGCACCACGCACCTGATGAGCGTGGTCGATATCTGGACCCCCCTCTATCGGCTCGACGCCGTACTGAAGGCGATCACCGCGACCGTCTCGGTGGTGACTGCCGTGTTCATGTGGAGTCTTTTGCCGGCCTTGCTTGCGCACCCGAGTCGGGCGGATCTTGAAGCCAGCAACGAGAAGCTCAGAAAGGAGGTCGAGACCCGCACCCGCTTAGAGCGCGAGATGCTGGAACTCAACCATACCCTCGAGTACCGGGTCAGGCAGCGCACCGCCCAGTTGGAGAAGCTCAATCAGGAACTGCGCCAGGAATCGAGCGAGCGGCGCCGGGCGGAGGAGCAAACGCGCAGCCTGAACATCAATCTGGAGACGCGCGTGGCCGATCGTACGGCCCAGTTGCGCCTCGCCAATCAGGAGCTCGAAGCATTTAGCTACTCGGTCGCGCACGACTTGTGGGCGCCGCTACGCGCCATCGACGGCTTCTCGCAGGCGCTGCTGGAGGACTACAGCAGCCAGATCCCGGAAGCGGGAAAGCGTTTCATCGGGCGCATCCGGGCCGCGACCGCGCGCATGGGGGTGCTCATCGACAGCATGCTCGAACTCTCGCGGTTGACGCGCACCGACATGAACCGCAAGAAGGTCGACCTCTCGGAGATCGCGCGCGCGGTGCTCGATAACCTCGCTCACGACAAACCGAGGACGGGTATGACGATCCAGATCGAGCCCGGTCAGTTCGCCCAGGCCGATCCCAAATACCTCGGCATCGTACTGGAGAACCTGTTAGGCAACGCCTGGAAGTACACCTCCAAGACCCCTCAGGCCCACATCGAATTTGGCCGGCTTACCGATGTCGACGTGAAGGACCCCACCTGGTTCGTACGCGATAACGGGGCGGGATTTGACATGGCCTACGCCGAAAAGCTCTTTGGCGTGTTCCAGCGCTTTCATACCGAGAGCGAATTTCCCGGCAACGGCGTAGGATTGGCCACCGTGCGGCGGATTCTCGTCAAGCACGGCGGCCGGATCTGGGCGCAGGCCGAGCCGGGTCTTGGCGCCACCTTCTTTTTCACGCTGGGTCCGCCCTCCCTCGAAGACCCCGCTGCTGTGGCGACGACGCAATCACTCGAGGAGACCAAGGATGCCGCTCCGTAGCAAATCGATCTTGCTCGTCGAGGACAACCCGGACGACGAGGAACTGACGCTGCGGGCGCTCGGCCGCAGCCGGATCGCCAACCACATCGAGGTCGCACGCGACGGGGTCGAGGCGCTCGATTTTCTGTTTGGGACGGGTCGATATGCCGAGCTCAAGGCGGATCTGCCCGCTCTGGTGCTCCTCGATTTGAAGCTGCCCAAGATCGATGGACTGGAAGTCCTGAAACGCATGCGCGAAAACGAGGCGACAAGGCGCATCCCCGTGGTGGTCTTGACCTCCTCCAAGCAGCAGGAGGACATCGTCGCCAGCTACGACCGGGGTGCGAACAGCTATGTTCGCAAGCCCGTCAATTTCTCCGATTTTTTCGAGGCGGTCTCTCAGCTGGAGGTCTACTGGCTGGCCTTGAACGAGCCGTCCGAATGATGCGGCAGACCCCTTAGGTGTGTAAGAGCCGGCCTCCGGCGAAAGACCAGTTCTCCCAGGCGGTCTCCTTAAAGCAGACCATGACGCTTTCTGGATTCAAGCCCGGCTCCATGCCTAGATGTTCAATGAGATCGATCAGAATCTTGCGCTTGACTTTGACGCTGCGGCCCACCGACAGCAAAATCTCGATCAACACGAACCCATCGGTGCGCGGACTCTTTGCATCGGGATAGGTCGCATCAAAGCGGAAGTCTTCGGAGTCGAGTTCCAAGACTCGCTGGAAAAGATCATTTTGGGGAACGCCCGAGGCGACGAGGGCCTTGTGGACGCCTCCGAGGACGGCGTCCTTGAAAGCGAGCGATTTCGGTTTTCGCACCGTTAGCGTCACCAATGGCATGCACACCCTCCTTCGTCGCGTCGACCCACGCCCGATCCACTCGGCGGGCTTCTCGATCAGCTCGGATCACCCGCCAAATTATGCCATCAACAATCGGGTATAGTCGTGACGGAGCTTGACTGCGATCCGGGGGAGGCACGCGATCCGCTCTCCAGGAGGCGCGCGCTCTAAAGACATTGGCACTTGGATCGGCGCTCTCACTGTGAACCCACTTCCCGACGATGCGCTCACCGCGCGGCTTGGCGACGATCGCAGACGCCGGCCTTGGAGCACTCGATCCCTGCGCGTGCCGAGCGCGGCCCATCGGCGCCTGCTCGTGATTCGCCCTCGCCCACCCTTTCGGTACGGTTTGTCAGAGGACCTTCTATGCTGAGTACACGCTATCGCAGCTTTCTCATAGCCGGGCTTGTGCTTCTGGCCTGCGTGGGTATCCAGGAAGTCATCGCCCAGAGCAACCCGGTGCATAACACGAAGATCGGCTACGTCGATGCAGACCGGATCCTGCGCGACTCGCTGCCTGCGAAACTGGCGCGCGAAAAAATCCAGGCCGATTTCGCGCCCCGCCAGCGCGAGATCGAGGCTACGATCGCCAAGAACCAGCAAGCCTCAGAGGCCTTCGATCGGGATGCGCCGACGCTTACCGAAGGGGATCGCGCGCGGCGCCAGATGGAGGTCATCAACGCCGACCGCAAAATCCAGCGGCTGCAGCGCGCCTACAGCGACGATCTGAGTCAACGTCAGACACAGGAACTGGCGGCCTTGCAGGACAACGCGAACAAGGTCATTCGCAGGATCGCCCAGACCGAGAACTATGACCTGATCGTCCAGGAAGCGACCTATTTCAATCCACGTATCGACATCACCGAACGGGTGATCCAGGAGCTCGGTTCCGCCTTGAAGTGAAGCAGAAGCCAAGTCTCGTTGGCCGAGGGTGCGCGCTCCACTTGCGGGAGTTACACTATTTGGAAAGCCCAATTGCCAAGCGGGCACCACTCCCGCCTTCCCCGTGCGCTGCCGCCATCCCCGTTCATCTGGCCCAACCGATCTCGCCCATGACACCAGCTGATTTCGCCTCGTCCTCTAGCGGATCGCCCACCGGGTCCGATGCGCTCGAGGGCGCCCGCGACTGGCCCTCGGTCGGGCAGCGGATCATCGAATGGTCCGATGCGCTAGCCGCCTTCAGCGAGGACGAGACAGCCCTGACCCGCACCTACCTGACCTCTGCCCACCACGCCGCGGCCGAACAGATCCGCCAATGGATGCAGGCGGCCGGCATGCAGGTCAGGCGCGACGCAGTGGGCAACATCATCGGCCGCTATGAGGGAGCGCGGCCCGGGGCACCTGCATTGCTGACCGGATCCCACTTCGATAGCGTACGCAATGCGGGCAAGTACGACGGGACCTTGGGGGTGCTGCTGCCGATCGCGGTCATCGCCTTGCTGAACGATTCGGGGCGCAGGCTCGAGTGCGCCCTTGAAGTGATCGGGTTTGCCGAGGAAGAGGGGGTCCGCTTTAAGTCGACGCTCTTGGGCAGCCGTGCGCTCGCTGGGACCTTCGATCCGGCGGTTCTGGCCAGTCGTGACCAGGCCGGGTGCACTTTGGGCCAGGCGATCGACGCGGCGGGTCTGGGCTTTGGCGTGGCCGACATACCGGCTGCGGCCTATGCGCGCGAGAAGGTCCTGGGCTTTCTTGAAGTCCATATCGAACAGGGACCAGTCCTCCTCAATGCGGGCCTGCCCGTCGGGATCGTGACCGCCATTGCCGGAGCCAGCCGCTATGTGCTGGAGCTAACGGGCGAGGCCGGCCATGCAGGCACGGTGCCCATGGCGATGCGCCGCGACGCGGCGATGGCGGCCTGCGTGATGGCTCTGGAACTGGAAACTTACTGCAGGGCCCGCGCTCAGCTGGTGGGAACGGTCGGGCAGTTGGAGATTCCCCACGGCACAGCCAACGTGGTGCCCGGCAGGGCCCGGTTTTCGATCGACATCCGCTCGTCGGACGACACCGTGCGGGCAAAGGCCGTCGCCGATACGCTCGCGATGGCCAAAAGAGTGGCCGAAGAACGCGGCATCGAACTGGCGATCACGCCGACCCACGAGGCGCAAAGTGTGCCCTGCTCAAAGGCTCTGCAAGAGCGTCTAGAGCACGCGATCAAGGCGCAGGGATTGCCTGTGCATTACCTGCCTTCAGGCGCCGGGCACGATGCGATGGCGATGGCAAAGCTGACCGATGTCGCAATGTTGTTCGTGCGCTGCGGCAATGGCGGCATCTCCCATAACCCGAAGGAGGCGCTCACGGCAGCCGATGCTGGCGTGGCCGCGAGCGTCTTCATGCGCTTTTTGGAAGGCTTGGGCGAACCCAGGGCAATCTAGTCTGGATCAAACTTGCCCGGCGGCGGCAGGCCCCTTCACCCCTTGGAGGGAGGTCCGTACTGTAGGTCGGATCTTCGGGTTTCGGGCGGCAGGAAGACTCGCGCCAAAAAAGTTGCCGCACAGAGGTCACCTAACAGAGGTGACCGAAATGAGGTGACCTAAACTCAGAGCTTGCCTAAGCGTCTTTCAAGCCCACGAAGGATTGGAGAAAGTCGGCCCAAGGATCGGGAAATCCCTGGCTTGGGGTCAGTGGACGCGGAATCGACACAGACCGTTGCACAATGTCTCGACATGCTTGTGTGAATCCTATCTCGCGGCGCATGATAGGCTTCTAGGTGTGCTCGGATCTGGTGGGGCCTTGAAAGAAGGACTGGCGTGACGAAAGACTCCCTTACCGTAACAGAGGTATTCAGAAACCTCCTCGTCGAGGAAAACGCGCCGGGCGAGGGAGGGGGCTCGACTCCCGTCACGCCCCGCTCGTTCACGCGGGAGGACCTGGCCGGCGCCCTGGAATCGGGCCAGTTCGAGATGTACTACCAGCCCAAGATCCGGGCGGTCGACCGGACGATGCACGGCGCCGAGGCACTCTTGCGCTGGAATCATCCTGAATACAACCTCCTGACCCCGGATCAATTCCTGCCGCACGCAGAGGCCACCGATTTCATCCAGGAGCTTGGCGCCTGGGTCGTGCGCCAGGTGGCTCGCTTTAACGCCCAGATCAGAGAGAGCCATCCGGCCTTTCTCGGACGGATCTCGCTCAACGTCTCGCCCTCCCAGTTCAATGATCCGGCCTATTTGTCCGCAGTGCTCAAGGCGACCGAAAAGTTCGCCTTTCCCAATCATCTGCTGGAGATCGAACTCACCGAGACGGGGGTCTTGCGCGACCTCGCCCAGGCGGCCGAACTGATGAAAATGATTCGCAGCTACGGGATCTCCATTGCCATTGACGACTTCGGCACGGGCTTTAGTTCACTGCAGATTTTGGCGCGCCTGCCGATCTCCACTGTGAAGCTGGACATCAGTTTCATCCGTCAGATCGTCCATTCCGAGGTCGATCGCAAGATCGTGCGCAGCCTTTTGGGCTTGTGCAAGGAGCTCTCCCTGGCAAGCGTCGCCGAGGGGGTCGAGGACGAGGAGCAGGGCAATATCCTGACGGAATGGGGCTGCGACTACCTTCAGGGTTTTCTTTTTTCAGCCGCCGTCCCCGAATCGAAGTTCCTCCCCCTGATCCGCTGATCAGCGAAGCCGTCACGGCGTGCCCTTTTTTTGGGTCCTTGCCCGGATTCGAGACCGAAAGGCACGCCCACCCCCCACCTGCTTCACCCCCCGCCAAAGGCGCCCTTCGGGGTGCGTTCGAAAGAGCACGACGACGCAGTTTGATAGAATCCGGTGCGGCGGGAGGTGTTATCCATTCCGGTCCGAGCGCGATCCGGATCGGGCAGGGCACCCCCTAGTCGTCCCGAGGCAGCTTCTCGTGGCGGTCCACAGTGGCGTGGCAGTAACTCAATTTGATGACCTTCACCTTCCCGCGCGCGGCCGACATCGCCTCCTTCCACGATCTTGCGATCCTCGAAGGCGGGCCGGCACAGAGGGCCAGCGGCCCTCTGTGGGACGCCGTCGCCCGCAATCATCGCTTTAATTGCCTGCTCTGGGCCGAGGAGGACCTCGCACGCCGGCGCGACGTCGCCGATGCAGCGATCGCTGCCAACAAGCGGGCCATCGACGGCTACAATCAGAAGCGCAACGACGCGACCGAGACGATCGATGAGATCCTGCTTGCCGAACTTTCCCAGGTGCCGCGCAAAACGCCCTGCCGGCAGAATTCCGAGACGGCCGGAAGCATGATCGACAGGCTCTCGATCCTCGCCCTGAAAGTCTTTCACATGGGCCTGCAGACCGAGCGCACCGACGCGAGCGCCGAGCATATCGCCCGCTGCCAAGAGAAGCTCGAGTTGCTCCGAAGCCAGCGCGAGGATCTGAAGAATTGCCTTGACGAGTTGCTCTTGGATTGCCGGGCCGGTGCCGCGCATTTCAAGATCTATCGGCAGTTCAAGATGTACAACGATCCCTCGCTCAATCCCCAGCTCTATGGGTCGTCCTCCCCGCCCGCGGCCGGGACCACGACGCGATGAGCCGCGCTGAACAGGACTATTCCGCCGGTCCGATCGCGCACACCATCGTCCAAGCCGCGCAGCAGGCCTGGTTCGATCGTCTGGCCAAGAGTGCGCCCCGGATTCTTGTCGTGCAGCGCGACAACATCGGCGATCTCGTTTTGGTCACACCCTTTCTCGCGGCCTTGAAGGCATGCCTGCGTGACGCCACCCTGGACATCCTCGTGAATTCCTACAATGCCGAGGTGGTCGCGCGCAATCCCCACATCGACCGCTGCTGGCGGTATGTCAAAGCCAAGCACCGTCCGGCGGGCCAATCCCTCTTCGCCGTGTACTGGAACACCTGGATGCTCTGGCGTGCGCTGCGCAAGACGCGCTATGACCTGGCGATCGTCATGACAGGGCGCTTCGCCAAGAACAGCCTGCGCCCGGCCGTCGCGTCAGGCGCGGCCCACATCGCCGGATTCACCGATGGTAGCGGCGCGGCGCGGCGCATCGACCTGGGTATCTCGCCGGACCATATCCGCGAGCGCCATGTCGTGCGGCGCAGCGAAGCGCTGCTCGATGTGGTCGTTCCCGCAAGCCTTAGGCAACGCTTCTGGCCCGGTGAATTGCCCCCCTGCCGCGTCTATGCCGACCCGGGACTGGTCGATGCGATTCGAACCGAGAGACTGCGCGTCCTGGGAGCCGGCCGCATCGTCATTGGCATCCACGTCAGTGCACGCAAGGTCGACCAACGGCTTAGCGCCGCAAAATTTGCAGGACTCATGCATCGGCTGCACGCCCAGACCGACTGCGGCTTCATTCTCTTCTGGGCGCCAGGTGCCGCGGGCAATCCCCTGCATCCGGGCGATGACGTGAAGGCCGAGGAGATCAGGGCGCTGACGACGACATTGCCGGTGTTCGCGCTCGAGACCCCGGTGCTTGCCGACCTGATCGCCGGCCTCGGTCTGGTGCACCTGCTCGTCTGTAGCGACGGTGGGGCAATGCATCTGGCTGCCGCGCAGAATGTTCCGATCGTCGCGCTTTTTGGCAACTCCGAACCCGATGTCTGGCACCCCTGGGGCTGCCGCTACGAGGTGCTGCGAGCCCCCAGCGAAAAAGTCGAGGACCTGACGATCGAAGTCATCTTCGAGGCGACGACCCGGCTCATGCACAACGCTCCCGAGACGATGGGCGAAGATCCGCGTTCCCGTTGAAGATCCTGATTCTCAAGCGCGACAAGCTCGGTGATCTTCTTCTTACGACGCCTGTGTTCGCAGCGCTAAGACGCGCCTACCCGGGCGCCCGGATCGATCTGTTGGCGAGCGACTATAACGCCTGGGTCGCCGAGGGCAATAGCCATCTGGACCGGATCCTCTCTTATCGCCGGGTGCGCATCGGCAAACACTTCGTGCCCGGGGCGGCCTGGTCGCAGGTCCGTTTGTTCTTTGCGCTGCGCCGGGATCGCTACGACATCGTCATCGTGGCCCAGGGCGAGGACTCTCCGCGCGCAGTCCAGCGCGCCATCTGGACAGGCGCGCGGCGCGTCATCTCCTACGCGGAGCCCAAGACACGCTACGGAAGGCGCCTGACCGATGCGCTCGCGCCGCCTTTGACCGGACACGAGGCACAACGCCTCTTGGGACTTCTCAAGCCTCTGGGGATCGAACCCGGTGAACTCACCGAGGCGCCTGAATTCCATTTGCCCCGCGCCGCAGCCGAGGAAGCCCGCGTGTGGCTCGCCCAGGCAGGCTTGGCGCCAAACCGCTACGTGGTTCTCGGTCTTGGCGCAAGACGCGCGCGCAAGCAACCCACGACCGAGCAGATCGTGCGCTGGATCACCCGCCTGAAGGACGAATGGTCCCTCGATACTGTATTCATGTGGACGCCAGGCGACGCGGGCAACCCGCTTTACCCCGGCGATGATGCGATTGCACAGCCGGTTCTGGCTGCCCGGCCGCGCGGTCTTGTGCCCTTTCGGGGGCCCCTCATCCCGGCGCTCGGGCTTCTTTTCTCGGCCCAGACCAGCATCTTCCCCGACAGCGGGCTCATGCATTTCGCCTCGACGAGCCCGGGCGGTGTTTTGGGCCTGTTTGGCGATGAGCCTCTTTTCGCCGAGAAATGGGCCCCCTTGGGTCGACGCTCCCGACACCTGGTCGCCCCGCTCGTGTCGTCCTTGACCGACGAGGCGATCTTCGTGGCCCTCGGCCCGCTGCTGCAAGCCCGCCACGACTAGGCGCGAATGAGGCCGGTACCCCGCCAGTCACAG
>CAJCID010000014.1 GCA_903970305.1 Rhodospirillales bacterium
AAACGGGTGGCGCTCGCGCGCGCCTTCGTTGCCGAGCCCGATCTGCTGCTGTTGGATGAGCCCACCAATCATCTGGACTTTGAGGCGATCCGCTGGCTCGAGGAGATGCTGCGCGGATTACGCGGCTCGGTGCTGTTCATCACGCATGATCGGGCCTTCCTCGACGCGGTGGCGACACGCATTGTCGAACTCGACCGGGGGAAGTTGCGCAGCTATCCCGGTAACTACAGCGCCTATCAGCTGCGTAAGGAAGAGCAGCTCGAAGCCGAGGAGGTCGAGAACGCGAAGTTTGACAAACTCTTAGCCCAGGAGGAGGTCTGGATCCGTAAGGGGATCGAGGCACGGCGCACGCGCAACGAGGGACGGGTGCGCCGGCTCGAGTCCTTACGTCGTGAGCGGCAGGCAAGGCGCGAGCGCGTCGGCGAGGCGCGCCTGACGGTCGACGCCGGCGAGCGTTCGGGCAAACTTGTCGCCGAACTGGAGCACGTCTCGAAGTCCTATGGCGGGCGCGCCATCGTCCTCGATTTTTCTGCGACGCTCCTGCGTGGTGACAAGATCGGTCTCATCGGAGCCAACGGTGCCGGCAAGACCACGCTTCTGAAGCTGATTCTAGGCGAGATCGCGCCAGACTCGGGTTCGGTTCGCATCGGCACCAATCTGCAGGTGGCCTATTTTGACCAGATGCGCAGCCAGCTCGATCTGGACCAGACGGTCGCCGATACGATCAGTCCAGGTTCGGAGTGGGTCGAGATCGGGACCCAGCGCAAACACGTCATGAGCTATCTGGGAGACTTCCTGTTTGCGCCCGAGAGGGCGCGCTCGCCCGTGCGCAGCCTCTCTGGAGGTGAACGCAACCGGCTCTTGCTGGCGCGCCTTTTTGCCCGCCCCGCGAACGTGCTGGTACTGGATGAACCCACCAATGATCTGGACATCGACACGCTCGAGCTGCTCGAGGAGTTGCTCGAGGACTATGCCGGTACCGTATTTCTGGTCAGTCACGACCGGGTCTTCCTGAACCACGTCGTGACCCAGACAATCGCCTCCGAAGGATCTGGGGTCTGGCGCGAATACGTCGGCGGTTACGAAGACTGGGAGCGGGCTCGTCTGCGAGCCGCCAAGACGAGGAGCATGGGCGCGCCCGGTGCCTCGGGCAGTGTGTCGGGCAATCTGTCGCAGCGCAAACCCGAGCCCGCTGCGGCCGCAGTCAAAGTCAAGACCAAATTGAGTTTCAAGGAACAGCGCGAACTCGACGCCCTGCCCGCCGAGATCACCGAGCTCGAGGCGCGGCAGGCTGAACTGAACGCGCGACTGGCGAGCTCAGAAGTGTACAAATCCGGGGCAGAAGACCTCACATTGCTACAAGAACGCATCCGTTCGATCGAAACGGAACTGACTGGTCGCTATGCGCGCTGGGAAGAACTCGAAGGCCGGCGCATCTAGCCAGCGGGGTCTTTCGCTTGGCGCGCACCGGTCGCGCGCTGCGACCGGTTAAAATAGGTCACGAGGGTTCTTTTCTTTCCTCACCGTGACCGGTTGCCCGATTTTTGGGCGCGGCGGTAAAAGCCAGACGGGGCGCTAACTTAGGCGTGGCAAGGCCGTCTTTTTCCACAGCATCTGGGGATAACTTGGTCGGCCGTCGGGCTGTCCCCAAGTCCTCGTGTCATAGACAATCAGAGCCGATGGTCACCACCAAAAAAACCAGCCCTAAAGGTTATTCGGAGGCCTCGATCCGGGTGCTCAAGGGCTTGGAGCCCGTCAAGCAACGTCCGGGGATGTACACCCGTACCGAGAGTCCGTTGCACATTGTTCAGGAGGCGATCGACAATGCTTCTGACGAGGCGCTCGGAGGCTTCGCCACGCATATTCAGGTCATCGTGAATGTCGATGGCAGCGTGACTGTCGATGACGACGGTCGGGGTATCCCCGTGGGGCTGCATCCTGAAGAGGGGGCGCCGGTTGTCGAGATCGTCTTCACCCGGCTCCATGCTGGCGGCAAATTTGATAAAGGTTCGGGTGGCGCCTACAGCTTCTCCGGTGGCCTGCACGGAGTCGGGGTATCGGTCACCAACGCACTGTCCAAGCGTCTGGACGTCACCGTCTATCGCGACGGGGCGGTTCACGAGATCCGCTTTGCCGATGGTGAGGTCGAGAAAGCGCTCTCCAGCCGACCCTTCGAGCGCGGCGAAAAGCGTTCCGGCACGCGCCTTTCGATCTGGCCCAATCCAAAGTACTTCGATTCGCAGGCGATACCGCTGCCGGAGCTGCAGAGGCTCCTGCGCAGCAAGGCCGTGCTCTTGCCGGGCGTGAAGGTCACGCTCACGCTCGCTAAGACGGGCGAATCGCAGACCTGGCAATATGCCGACGGTCTGCGCGGCTATCTGATGGAGTCCTTGGCCCAGGAGCGCGGCTCGAGCGAACCGGTGATCCCGGTCTACGAGGGCCAGTCCTATTCCAATGGTTCGGACAACTTTGCCGAAGGGGAGGGCGCGAGTTGGGTTGTGGCCTGGACCGAGGAAGGCAATGTGGTGCGCGAGTCCTACGTCAATCTGATCCCCACCTCTGCCGGGGGAACACATGAATCGGGCCTGCGCGAGGGTCTCTTTAATGCCGTCAAGAGTTTCATCGACATGCACGGGCTCCTGCCCAAAGGCGTGAAGCTCCTGCCCGAGGACGTCTTCGCGCGCGTGTCCTTTGTGCTCTCGACCAAGGTCTTGGATCCGCAGTTTCAAGGACAGATCAAAGAGCGCCTGAACAGCCGCGATGCAGTTCGCCTGGTGTCCTCCTACACCCGTCCTGCGCTGGAGCTCTGGCTAAACGAGCACGTCGAGTCCGGCAAGAAGCTGGCCGAACTCGTCATCAGCCAAGCCCAGACGCGCTTGAAGGCGCTGCAGAAGGTCGAAAAGAAGAAGAGTTCGGGCGTCGCCGTGCTGCCGGGCAAATTGACCGACTGCGAGTCCGATGACGTGAGTCGCAACGAGCTGTTCCTGGTCGAGGGCGATTCGGCCGGGGGATCGGCCAAGGCCGGCCGCGACAAGGAATTCCAGGCGATCCTGCCGCTGCGCGGCAAGGTCTTAAACGCATGGGAGACCGAGCGTGAGCGGCTTTTTGCGAACAACGAGATCCACGATATCGCGGTGGCGATCGGCGTCGATCCCCACGGGGTCGACGACACGCCAGACTTATCGGGGTTACGTTATGGCCGCATCTGCATCCTCTCGGATGCCGATGTCGACGGCTCGCACATCCAGGTGCTGCTGTTGACCCTGTTCTTTCGCCATTTCCCGAAACTGATGGACCGCGGCCACATCTATATCGCAAGGCCGCCCCTGTACCGGGTCGACGCACCGGCGCGGGGCAAGAAACCCGCACAGAAGGTGTATGCGCTCGACGAGGGAGAGCTCGAAGCGATCGAGGACAAGCTGCGCAAGGAAGGTCTGCGGGATGGGGCCTGGACCATTTCGCGCTTTAAGGGCTTGGGCGAGATGAACGCCGAACAGCTCTGGGATACGACGATGAACCCCGACACCCGCAGGCTCTTTCCGGTGACTCTTGGCGAACTCGATTGGGCAGCGACGGTCGCGCGCATGACGATGCTCATGGGCAAGGGAGAAGCCCAGGCCCGCCGCGCCTGGCTCGAAGAACACGGCAACGAGGCCGAGGCCGACATCTAGATCGAATGCGGGGGGCAGAGCGGAAGCCCAGGTCCCTTGCGCTGATCCTCCAGGAACGAATCTGAAATGACCGAGCAGACCGTATTGTTCCCCCTCGACGGGCTGACCCTTGGCCAGTATGCCGAGCGCGCTTATCTCGACTATGCCATCTCGGTGGTGAAAGGGCGCGCGCTGCCCGATGTCTGCGATGGCCAAAAGCCGGTGCAGCGGCGCATTCTCTATGCGATGCATGAGATGGGCCTGGACTTTACCGGGACAGGCGGCGCCAAGCCAGTGAAGTCCGCCCGCGTGGTGGGTGACGTCTTGGGCAAGTACCATCCGCATGGCGATCAGTCGGCCTACGACGCCCTCGTCAGGCTCGCGCAAGACTTTGCGATGCGCTATCCGCTCATCGACGGCCAGGGCAATTTCGGCTCGCGCGACGGGGACGGCGCGGCCGCGATGCGTTACACCGAGGCCAGGCTCACCCCGATCGCCCGCCTGTTGCTCGCAGAGATCGACGAGGGTACGGTCGAGTTCCAGGCGAACTACGACGGCTCGACTCGCGAGCCGCGTCTGTTGCCCGCGCGTCTGCCATTTGTCCTTTTGAATGGCGCTTCGGGCATCGCAGTCGGTCTTGCCACGGAGATTCCGCCTCACAACCTGTCCGAGGTGGCGCGGGCCGCGGTCGCGATGCTGCGTAGCAATCTGCGCGCCAGTACGGCCGAGTTACTGGAGCATATCCACGGGCCTGATTTTCCGGGGGGCGGCCAGATCATCTCCTCGGCCAACGAGATCGCCGAGATCTATACATCCGGTCGGGGCAGCTTAAAGGTCAGGGCGCGCTGGAAGATCGAGGAACTCGCACGCGGCCAGTGGCAACTGGTGGTGACCGAACTGCCGCCGCAGGCCACGTCCCAGAGAATCGGCGAGGAGATCGAGGAGCTCACCAATCCGAAGGTCAAGCTGGGCAAGAAATCCCTCTCGGCCGAGCAGATCCAGACCAAGCAGCTCATTCTCGGCGTGTTGGACAAGATCCGCGATGAGTCGGGTAAGAACGCGGCGGTCCGGCTCGTCTTCGAGCCCAAATCACGTACCGTCGATCAGACCGAATTCATCAACATTCTGTTGCGGCATACGAGCCTTGAGTCCGGCGCGCCGATCAACCTCGTCATGGTGGGCGCCGACGGCCGGCCGCGGCAGAAAAACCTCGCAGAGATCATCTCGGAGTGGGTGAGCTTTCGTCAGGACTGCGTCACCAAGCGCTCGCAGTTCCGGCTGGGCAAGGTCAACGATCGCATTCACGTCCTCGAGGGGCGCCTTCTCGTCCTGTTGAACATCGACAAGGTGATCCGCATCATCCGCGAGTCCGATGAACCCAAACCGGCACTGATAGAGGCGTTCCAGCTGACCGATCGCCAGGCCGAAGACATCCTCGAGTTGCGCTTGAGGCAGCTCGCGCGCCTCGAGGGCATCAAGATCGAGCGCGAGCTCAAGGACCTGCGTGTCGATGCGGGCCGTCTCGAAGAACTCCTCTCGAATCCGGCGGCGATGAAAAAGCAGCTGATCCGCGAGATCGAGGCCGACGAGAAGGAGTTCGGCGACGCCCGGCGCACCCTCATCCAGGAGGACAAGCGCGCCTCGCTGGAAACCCGTGTCGTCGATGAGCCGGTCACGGTGATCGTCTCGGAGAAGGGTTGGGTGCGCTCGCGTCTAGGTCACGGACACGATCCGGCGCAGTTTGCCTTCAAGGCTGGAGACAGGCTTCTCTCAGCCTTTGAGTGCCGTACGGTCGATCTGTTGATCACGATGGGCAGCAACGGCCGGGTCTACTCGACCCCCGTCGCGCAATTGCCTGGCGGACGCGGCGAGGGCGTGTCGACGACGAGCCTCATCGATCTGGAGCCGGGCAGCCGTGTCGTTCAGCAGATCGCCGGCCCAGTCGATCTGCCGCTACTCGTCTCGAGTACGGCGGGCTATGGATTTCTGGCCAAACTGGGCGATCTTGCGAGCCGCGTGAAGGCCGGCAAGTCCTTTCTCTCGCTCGATAGCGGTGCTGAGCCCCTGCGCTTGGCGCCCATTGAACTGGCCACGCACAATCGCATTGCCTGCCTGTCGGGCCAGGGGCGACTGTTGGTGTTCGCACCCGCTGAGCTGAAGATCCTGGCCAGTGGCGGGCGCGGGGTCATTCTGCAGCGTTTGGAGGAGGGCGAGAAGCTCCTCGACGCACTGCCGATCGGCCCGCGTGGAGTCACTGTCATGGGTCTGGGCCGGGGGGGCAAGGAAACCACCGTGTTGCTCGCCGCGGGCGCGCTTGAGCCTTACGTCGGCAAGCGCGCTGCCAAGGGCAGGAAGCTCAGTGCGCGCCTGAAGGCCGAGCGCCTCGCCATCGCGCCCGCGAAGAGCCCTCTGGAGGGCTCATAGCCAAGGGGCGCTCTTAGGCAGCACGCGGCTCGCTCGCCGCGAGAGTGTGCGTGATCAACGCACCCAGGCGCGCGATGCCCTCGCGGATGCGCTCTTCGGGCACCGTCACGAAGCTTAGGCGCAGCGTGTTGCGGGGACCCGCTTCAGCATAGAAGGGTGCTCCTGGAACAAAGGCGACCTTCTCCTTGATCGCCGCTTCAAGCAGGGTCGTGGTGTCCATGCCACTGGGCAGGGTGACCCAGATGAACATGCCGCCATCGGGATGGGTCCAGTGGGCCTCTTTCGGAAAGGTCGCCGCGAGTGCTTCGAGCATGACCGTGCACTGGCGCTGATACAAGCGGCGGATTGCTGGAAGGTGGCTCTCGAGAAAGCCACCTTTGACGATCTCGTGGACGGCCATCTGGGTCAGACTCGCCGTATGCAGGTCGGTGGCCTGCTTGGCCTGCGCGAGCTTGGCCAGAAGAGGCGCCGGAGCGGCGATGTAGCCCAGACGCAGTCCGGGCGCCAAGACCTTCGAAAACGAACCCAGACGAAACACGCTCGCGCCACTGCCTTGTGCGAGACCGAGCAATCCGGGTAACGGCTGGCCACGATAGCGCAGTTCGCCATACGGGTCATCCTCGATGATGGGCAGGTGATGACGCGCCGCGGCTTCGACGAGCGCGTGGCGGCGTTCCAGTGAAAGCGTACGACCGGTGGGATTCTGGAAGTTCGGCAAGGCGTAGAGAAAACGCGCCTTTGCGCACAGTTCACTCGAAAGCGCATCCGGCAAGAGGCCTTCCTCATCGGAGGGTACCGAGCGAAACTCGGGCTGATAGAGACTAAAGGACTGGAGCGCGCCCAGGTAGCTTGGTGTCTCCACCAGGACCCTGCTGGCCGGGTCGATCAAGACCTTGCCGATCAAGTCCAAGCCCTGCTGCGAGCCCGACACGATCAGGACCTCCTCGGGCAGAACGCGCGCGCCGTGGGCGGTCAAATCACGGGCCACCCACTCGCGCAGGGGAGCGTAGCCCTCGGTCGGTCCGTACTGCAAGGCGCTCTTGCCGCGCGTGGCCAAGACGTCCGAGAAGGCCTTTTGGATCACCTCCACAGGAAAGCCCTCGGGCGATGGGAGCCCGCCGGCGAACGAGATGACATCGCTGCGCTCGGTGACTTTCAGGATTTCGCGGATGGCCGAACTGGTCAGAGAGCGGGCCCGCTCGGAGAATTGCCAGTCGGGCTTGGCAGGGTGAACCATGGCGGATGTCCTTTGAGAAGGCGATGACGAGGATGACATTATGCGGGGGAGAGCAGCTGGCCTTCCAGACAGGTGACTGTGTCACCGCCCAAAAGGATCGGCCCACCGTTTAGGAATTCCAGATAGGCGTAACCATCGCGCCCGACGCAGCGGCCCTGGCGTGCCACGTAGTGCCCGTCTTCGCCTTGTGCGCGCAGGAAGGCGGCGACTGCGCCGTTGCCGCTGCCGCAGACCGGATCCTCGTCGACGCCACAAGCCGGAGCGAAGGAACGGACCTCGGTCTGTGCCGCGCCCCTGGCAAAAAGATTCACACCGGTGATCTCGAATTCGACCGAGAGCGCGGCGAGGGCAGCAAAGTCGGGCCTGGCGGCCATCAGGTTTTCGGTCGAGGCCACTTCGCAGGTGAGCCAGCGGGGTCCCAACTCAACAATCTGGGGAGTGCCCTTGAGCGTCACGCCGGCCGAACTCGCAAGCCTTTGCCACTGTGCCGCGGCAAAGGGCGAGAGCGTCGCGCGCGGCACCTCCAAGGCAAGTCGTCTGCCCGGGCCGGTCTGGCTGATGCGCACGAGGCCCACGCCACACTCCTGCACGACTGATCCCTCGAGAAGGCGTATCACGCCTGCTTCAAGGAGCGCGTGGGCCGTCCCGAGCGTTGGATGACCTGCGAAGGGCAGTTCCGACAGGGGGGTGAAGATGCGCACGCGATAGTCGGCGCCAACCAGGGTCGTAGGCACCACGAAGGTCGTCTCGGACAAGTTGGTCCAGCGCGCGATGGTCTGCATCTCGTCCGTGCTCAAGCTCTGCGCATCGAAGACGACGGCCACCGGATTGCCCCGGAAAGGGACCGAAGTGAAGACGTCGACTTGCTTGAAGGGATGTCGGTTCATGGCATTTGACCCCAGGCGCTTGGCGGGTTGGATCGAATCGCCGCGTCCGGTCCAGCTGGGGCGGCGGGTAGAGAACGCTCGCAGCATAACGGAAATGGCCAGTACACTAGCAGTACAATTTCGAAGATAATCTGGGTTATTGGCCTCATCGACTGAGCATGACACATTCCTCTCCGACAGAAGCATCTGTCTCGCCCGCCGGGGCTTGTGCAAGCGAGTCTGGCGCCTTCCCGGAACGACTTGTGCCGCTCGCTGCACAGGCCAAAACCGAAGATGCCCTGACTTCCGGCGCCCGGCTCTTGAGCGGGGGCGCGACGCTCGTTGAGCAGTTGGTCCAGGGACTCGCCCAGAAAATCGACGAGCGGATCCTGGCCGCCGGCGCGAGGCTTCCGCCGATCCGCTCGATGGCGGCCCTGCGCGGTGTCAGCCGCTCGACGGTCGTGGCGGCCTACGAGAGGCTCGTCGCGCTCGGCTATCTCGATTCGCGACGCGGCTCGGGTTTCACCGTGCGCGAGCGAGCCCGACCGCTCGCCCGAGCGCACTCCCGGGCGCCCAGCGCGGGCCGGCCGCTGGATGTGGGCTGGCTGTTGCGCAACATGTTCCGTGCGCTTCCTGCCGAGCGTATGCCCGGCGGGGGATTGCCACCACCCGACTGGCTCGACGGCGAGTTAATCAGTGCCCAGGTGCGTGCGGTGGGCCGCCAAAGCGGCACCAGTTTCTTGGACTATGGCGATCCCCAGGGCTTCCTGCCGCTGCGCAACCAACTGGTTCTCAAGCTGGCCGAGGCCGAGATCGGGGCTGTGCCGGAACAGATCCTCCTGACCTCGGGTGCGACCCAGGCGTTCGACCTTGTCGCGCGCCATCTGATCGAGCCTGGCGATACCGTGCTCGTCGACGATCCCGCCTGGTTCCTGATGTTTGGCCTTTTTTCGATGCATGGCGCCCGAGTCATCGGCGTCCCCCGCCTGGTCGACGGCCCCGACCTCGCGGCGCTCGAAGTGCTGCTGAAGGCGCACCGGCCCAAGTTCTACGTGGTCCATTCGGTACTGCACAATCCGACCTCGACCTCGCTGTCCTCGGCCAAGGCGCATCAGATTCTGAATCTGGCCGAGCGCTACGACTTCACCCTGATCGAAGACGATGTCTACGGTGACCTGCATCCGGGCGCGTCCGGGGCGGGGGGTGTGGGGGCGGCGCGCCTGGCCAGTCTGGATCAGTTGCGCCGGGTGCTCTTCATCGGCAGTTTCTCCAAGACGCTCGCTGCGAACCTGCGCGTGGGCTTTCTCGCGGGCGCGCCCGAACGGGTGGCCCAACTGGCTGATCTGAAGCTTCTGACGACACTCACCTCGCCCGAAGTAGGCGAGCGCATCGTCTACCGGATCCTCTCGGAAGGCCATTACCGCAAGCACCTTGACCGGCTGCGTAAGCGCCTGGACTCGGTGCGGGGACCGACCCGGCGGCGGCTCGAGGATCTGGGCTTTCAGATTGCCGGCGATCCAGGGGCGGGGATTTTTCTGTGGGCCCGGGCAGGCGGGGCCCAAGGGGCGGTCGATACCAACCGGATCGCCGCACGGATGATGGACGAGGGGTTCGTCATGGCCCCCGGGAGCCTCTTTGCCCCGGATCAAAGGCCCAGTCCCTGGATGCGCTTTAACATTGCAACTTCCCAGCATCCCGGTATGCTCGCGGCCTTGGAGCGGGTGCTCGCGGAAGATCCGCGCGGCCAGCACCCTTGAAAATGGCGGTCCTGCCGCCATCTCCCAAGCTGCCGCTTTAGGCTCGAGCCAGCCGCGGACCGTGTCATAACCATTCGTGAGGAAGTCCATGGGAGCACAAAAAGAGACGCTCGGTTTCCAGGCCGAGGTGAAGCAGCTCTTGCAGCTGATGATTCATTCTCTGTACAGCAATAAGGAGATCTTTCTGCGCGAGCTGATCTCGAACGCCTCGGATGCGGCGGATCGGCTGCGCTTTGAGGCGATCGGCGCGGAGAGCCTCTTCGAGGACGATCCGGAGCTTGCGATTGTCATCGACTACGACAAGGCACAGCGCACCATCACGATCGCCGATAACGGCATCGGCCTGTCGCGCCAGGAGGCCATCGACCACCTTGGGACCATCGCCAAGTCCGGCACGCGTGAATTCTTCTCGCGGCTCTCGGGCGACCAGCAGAAGGACGCGGCCTTGATCGGTCAGTTTGGCGTGGGCTTCTATTCGGCTTTCATCGTCGCCGACCGCGTCACGGTGCGCTCGCGCCGGGCGGGTCTGCCGGCCTCCGAGGGGGTCGAATGGTCGAGCGATGGCTCGGGCGAATTCTCGGTCGAGACGATCGAGCAGCCCAAACGGGGCACCGAAGTCATCCTGCATCTGCGCGAAGGGGAGGACGATCTGCTCTCGCGCTGGCGTCTGAAGAACATCCTGCAGAAATATTCCGACCACATCTCGCTGCCGATCAAGATGCACAAGGAGGAGTGGGACGAGGAAAAGAAAGAGGAGGTCCGCAAGGACGAACTCGAGACGGTGAACCAGGCGAGCGCCTTGTGGACGCGGCCGAAGTCCGAGATCACCGACGAGCAGTATCGGGAATTCTACAAGCACATCTCCCACGACTACCAGGATCCGCTGTCCTGGACGCACAGCCGCATGGAGGGTCGCTCGGAGTATATCCAGCTGCTCTACCTGCCTTCCCATGCGCCCTTCGATCTGTGGGACAGGGACCGCCGCGCAGGCATCAAGCTCTATGTCAAGCGCGTCTTCATCATGGACGATGCCGAACAGCTGATGCCGGTCTATCTGCGTTTCGTGCGTGGCGTGATCGATTCGAACGATCTGCCGCTGAATGTCTCGCGCGAGATCCTCCAGGAAAGCCGCGACGTCAAGGCCATCCGCGAGGGATCGACCAAGAAGGTGCTCGGGCTGCTCGAAGATCTGGCGACCAACGATGCAGCGCGCTATGCCGATTTCTGGAAGGAGTTCGGCCAGGTCTTAAAGGAAGGTATCGGCGAGGATCACGCGAACCGGGACCGGATCGCCAAGCTCTTGCGCTTTGCGACCACGGCAACGGACGACCCGGTGCAAAGTGTCGGCCTTGCCGACTACATCGGCCGGATGAAGGAAGGTCAGACCCAGATCTACTACGTCACCGCAGAGTCCTTCGCGGCTGCCAAGAACAGTCCGCATCTGGAGATCTTCCGCAAGAAGGGCGTCGAGGTCCTCCTGCTCTCGGACCGGGTCGACGAGTGGCTGCTGAGTTTTCTGACGAGTTTCGAGGGCAAGGAGCTGCACAGCGTAGCCAAGGGCGGCCTGGATCTGGGCGCCTTGGAGGACGAGGCCGAGAAGAAGGCTCACGAGGACAAGGCCCAGTCATTTGGCGAACTCACGCGCCGGATGAAGGAGGCCCTGGGGGAGGACGTCAAGGAAGTCCGCGTCACCTTCCGATTGACCGACTCGCCGGCCTGCATCGTCGCCGACGATGGCGCCATCAGTGCCAACCTGGCCCGCATGCTCAAGGCCGCCGGTCAGACGGCGCCTGATGCCAAGCCGGTTCTGGAGATCAATCCCGAGCACGTGCTCGTGCAGCGCCTCGAGCATGAGACCGAGCATTTCGGCGATTGGAGTCGGGTGCTGCTCGATCAGGCGATCCTGGCGGAAGGCGGCCACCTTGAGGATCCGGCAAGCTTCGTGAAGCGGCTCAACACCCTCCTGACTGACGCACGCCATTGAGCGCACCAGAGGGCGATCTGCCCTCGGGCCTTCTGCCAGTGATCGACGCGTCCACCGAGATCGTGATCCTCGGTAGCTTCCCCTCGGTCGCCTCGCTCGCACAAGGTCAGTATTACGCGCATCCGCAAAATCAGTTCTGGCGCCTCGTCGGCGCTGTCCTGGAGGAGCCCTTGCCGAGCCTGCCGTACAGCGCACGCTGCAAGCGACTGTTGGCCAACCGGATCGGCCTTTGGGATGTGATCGCGCGCTGCGCGCGTAAGGGGAGCTTGGACAGTGCGATCCGTTCTGCCGAGCTCAACGACTTCGCATCCCTGCGACAGTCTGCGCCGCGCCTCGCGATCTTGGTCTTCAACGGCCAGAGCGCCGCACGTCATGCAGCCGGACGTCTCCCCGCAGAGCTCGCCCTGCGGCAGGCGCCCTCCTCGAGTCCGGCGCACGCCGCGCAGGGCTTCGAGGCCAAGCGCGTCATGTGGGCCAAGGCACTGGAGCGGTCTGGCGATGGATCTCTTTAGGGGTCGTGGTCTGCGCCGCGCAGCCGAGAAGAGCAAACCAGACGGCCGCCGCCGCATCGTCTACGCGCCGGTGACGTTTTCTGAAGAGGCCGGCGTGCGCTATCTGCATTTCGGGACGGAGTGGATCCAAGGTGCGATGCGCCTGAGTTCACCCGACGCCATCGAACTCGAATACGCACAGCAGATGATGCTCGGGCTCTTGTTCGTCCACGCACCGCGGCGCGTCGTGCAACTCGGTCTGGGTGCGGCGGCGTTGACCAAGTTCTGCTATCGCAATCTGGCCGACGCCGCGGTGACTGCGGTGGAACTCAATGGCGACGTGGTGCGCGCGGCGCGCTCGATGTTCCATTTGCCCGATGACGATGAGCGGCTCACGGTCCTTGTGCAGGACGCCTGGGACTTCGTTAGGGACACAGAGAACCGGGGCAGCATCGATCTGCTGCAGATCGACCTCTATGATGCCGGCGCCCGCGGCCCGGTCCTCGACTCTGAGGAGTTCTACGCATCCTGCAGGGCATGCCTGCGCGAGCCTGGGACTCTGACGGTCAACCTCTTCGGCGATCATCCGAGTTTTCGCAAGAACAAGAAGACTCTGAATGCGGCATTTGGCGGCCGTGTCCTGGTCCTCCCCGAGGTCCACCAGGGTAACCGGGTCGCAATTGCCTTTGAGGGCCCCGCGCTCGAAGTCTCGTTTACCGACCTGTATGCGCGCGCCAAGGACATCGAGATGCATTTTGCCCTGCCGGCCACGGCCTGGGTCGACAGCCTGCGATTGAGTGATTCCCGCCACATCGGACACGACCGATTGCGCGTCTGACTACGCGGGGGCGCCTGCTTTGCATATAATCGATCGCACGACGCTGCATTGCAGCGGGAAGGTTGCCCATGAGTGCTGTCATCAAAGTCCCAACGAAGCCCCTGACGATCCCCGAACAACGGGTCACGGTTCCGCAGGTCGTCCAGTGGCTCACCGATGAGACCCTCGTTGCCGAAGAGCAGATCCGCGCAATCTACGCTGCCGCCGGACACGCGAGCGCCGGTCAGCATCCCTTGGCAACGATCGCCGAACTCAAGCTGAAATCGCAGCGGGCGCCGCACCGGATCTTGACCCTCGATGCGCTTTCCGAATTGATGGCGACCAAGGCGAACCTGCCGTACGTGCACATCGATCCCCTGAAGGTGGACTTCGCCAAGATCGGCGATTTGATGTCGTCTAATTACGCGAACCGCTTTCGGATCCTGCCTTTGGAGATCCGACCCAACGAGGTGACGATCGCCACCGCAGAGCCGTTTTTGACCGAGTGGGTTCCAGAGATGGAGCGCATCCTGCGCGCCACAATCCGGCGTGTGGTGGCCAATCCCCACGACATCACGCGCTTTATCGCCGAGTTCTTCAGCCTCGCGCGGTCGGTCAAAGGGGCGGTTGCCAAGGGCGGTGCTCAAGCACAGAACAGCTTCGAGCAACTGGTCGAACTTGGCAATGTCAAGGCGGCGGGTCGCCAATACGACTCCAACGATGCCCATATCGTCCAGATCGTCGATTGGCTCTGGCAGTTTGCCTTTGATCAGCGCGCCTCGGACATCCACCTCGAACCCCGTCGCGATCAGGGTGTCGTGCGGTTTCGTATCGATGGCGTCTTGCACCAGGTCTACCAGGTTCCGACAGGCGTGCTCTCGGCGATGACGAGCCGCATCAAGCTGCTCGGGCGCATGGATGTCGTCGAGAAGCGCAGGCCCCAGGACGGGCGCATCAAGACGCGCACCTTCGAGGGCAATGAGGTCGAATTGCGCCTGTCCACCTTGCCGACGGCTTTCGGCGAGAAACTCGTCATGCGGATCTTCGATCCGGAGGTGGTGGTGCGCGACTTCGGCGAGCTCGGATTCTCCGACGACGACAGCCGGCGTTGGAATGGGCTCACGGTGCGCAACAACGGCATCATTCTCGTCACCGGCCCGACCGGCTCGGGAAAGACGACGACCCTGTATTCCACCTTGAAGACGCTGGCCACCGAGGAGGTCAACGTCTGTACGATCGAGGATCCGATCGAGATGGTCGAGTCCTCGTTTAATCAGATGCAAGTCCAAGCGGGGATCGATCTAGGTTTTGCCGATGGCGTGCGCGCCCTGATGCGTCAGGACCCGGACATCATCATGGTCGGTGAGATCCGCGACTACGAGACGGCCGAAATGGCGGTTCAGGCCGCGCTCACCGGCCACTTGGTGTTCTCTACGGTGCACACCAACGATGCGCCCTCGGCGATCACGCGACTTTTGGAGCTCGGCGTGCCCTCTTACCTCCTCAATGCGACGGTATTGGGAATTCTCGCCCAGCGGCTGGTGCGGATTCTCTGTCCGCATTGCAAAGTGAGCGGGGGCACGGTCGATGCAGCGGTCTGGGCCGAATTGATCGCTCCCTGGAAGACGGCCTCACCGGTACAGATCTACAAGCCCGTCGGATGTCTGGAGTGCCGCATGACGGGCTATCGGGGTCGGACCGGGATCTATGAACTGCTTGAGATGTCACTGGAGATCAAACGCCTCGTCCACGGCGAGCCTTCAATCGATCCGATCCGCAATCAAGCGATCCGCGAGGGCATGCACTCGCTGCGTGTCTCCGGCGCCATGAAGGTCGCTGCCGGAGTGACGACGATCGAGGAAGTACTGCGCGCTGCGCCCCGGATTGAATGAGTCGATTCCATTCGAGTAACGCCTCGCCTGGTCTGGCCTAGCCGCGCCCGGGCAGGACTTCGCCCTTGACGACGTGCACGGATTCTCCGACGGAGTAGGGCCAGGGCTGCGCGCGCTTGAAGTACCGCTTGTGGCCGTCGTCGTAGCGCACGACGAGCTCGTAGTCGACTTTCGCGTGCGCATTCTTTTCAATCGCATTGCCCGCGACCGCGCCGCCGACGGCACCGAGCACCGTCAAGACACCGCGACCCCGGCCCGAACCGAGCGTGTTTCCGAGAAGCCCTCCCACCACGCCGCCGCCGACCGCCCCGAGACCACTGGACTGCCCCTCCACCTTGACCGTGTGCAGCGCCAGCACTGTCGCGCAATCCGGGCAGGCAAGCGCGGGGCCCGCGGGCAGAGTGCCGCTGGGAGTGCCGGGCACGGCGTCCGCATCCGGGATGGGGGCCAACACCGAGCCGTCGGACAAGAGCGTGCCCGTCTGCGCAGGCGTCGGGGCACCTCCCCCGTTGCTCGGGGCCTCAGACTGGGGTGCGCTCGCCGCCGCGAAGTTCGCGTTGCCCCCGGCAGCAAGGTTCGTGGCGGTGGCGCCAGAACGCTGGTAGAGCAAAGTCGCGATACCGATGGCGCTGAGCACGATGATCGAGAGCGCCGCGGCAATGACGAGCGGATGAGTACGCGGCCGCGCCGGGGCCATTCCCGCGCCGGTCAAAGGGGAGAGTTTGGGTTCCACGTCTTGGCCCTCCAGAATTATTTGGACAGGGTTCGCATCCCGCGTTCCAGACCTTCGATCGTGATCGGATACATATGCTGGCGCATCACCTGCTGGATCACGCTGACTGATTGCCGATACTGCCAGAGCGCCTCGGGCTCGGGATTCAGCCAGATGAATTTCGGAAACGTCTCGATCAGACGCTGCAGCCACACCGCGCCCGCCTCCTCGTTATTATATTCGACGCTGCCGCCCGCCTGCAGGATCTCGTAAGGGCTCATCGTCGCATCCCCGACGAAGATCAGCTTGTAGTCGGGCGTGTACTTGCGCAGCAGATCCCAAGTGGCAATCCGCTCGGCGTGCCGCCTGCGATTGTTCTTCCACAGGAAGTCGTAGACGCAGTTGTGGAAGTAGTAAAACTCCATGTGCTTGAACTCGGCCTTGGCGGCCGAGAACAGCTCCTCGGTCCGCTGGATGTGGTCATCCATCGTGCCGCCCACGTCGAGCAGCATCAGCACCTTCACGTTGTTCTTGCGCTCGGGCACCATCTTCACGTCCAGCCAGCCGGCGTTGCGTGCGGTCGCGCCGATCGTATCGGGCAGGTCGAGCTCGAGCTCCGCGCCTTCGCGTGCGAAGCGCCGCAGCCGGCGCAAGGCGA
Organism: Rhodospirillales bacterium; assembly: GCA_903970305.1. Lineage (GTDB taxonomy): Bacteria > Pseudomonadota > Gammaproteobacteria > Burkholderiales > Burkholderiaceae_D > BOG-994. Next base: position 16,489 of record CAJCID010000014.1, read on the forward strand.
TCTTGATGTTGCGCGTGCCCAACTCGACGTTGTCGTCATAGTCGCGATAGGCGCGCGCCTCCCAGACCTTGACAGCGGTGCGGTTACCGGCCGAGGGGCCACCGATGCGGATGCCTTCTGGATGGTAGCCGCCATTGCCATAGGGCGAGGTGCCCCCGGTGCCGATCCAGCGGCTGCCGCCCTCGTGACGCTCCTTCTGTTCCTTCAGCAAATCCTTTAGGCGCTGCATCAAGGCGTCCCAGCCCCCGAGTTTTTCCACCTGGGCTTTTTCCTCAGCGGTCAGCTCGCGCTCGAGCTTTTTCAAAAGCCATTCGGCCGGGATGTCGGCGCGCGCTTCGAAGACGCTCTCGATGCCCTTGAAGTAGGCTCCAAAGGCCTTGTCGAACTTGTCGAAATGTTGCTCATCTTTCACCAGGATCGTCCGGGCCAGATAGTAGAACTCGTCGATCGACGGTTCGATCACCTGTCGTTCGAGCCCCTCGATCAGCATCAGGTATTCCTTGATCGATACCGGGACCTTGGCGGCCTTCAGGGTGAAGAAGAAATCGATCAACATCAGGTTCGGCCCAGTTTGAACAACAGGTGCTGCCGCACCGCCGGCCATTCCGAGGCAATGATCGAGAAGACCACCGTATCCCTGAGCGAGCCGTCCGGTGCGATCTGGTGACTGCGCAAGACGCCGTCCTCTTTGGCACCCAGGCGCGCGATCGCTCGACGCGACTGGTGATTCATCCAGTGCGTTCGAAACTCCACGGCGATGCAGTCGAGCTTCTCGAAGGCATGTCCGAGCAGAAGCAGCTTGCATTCCGTGTTCAAAAGCGTGCGCTGCACGCGCCTGGCATACCAGGTGTAGCCGATCTCGAGCCGTCTGTGAGCGGGCTCGACATTGAAGTATCGGGTGCAGCCGACGATTGCACCGCTATCGACCTCTCGGACGACAAAGGGCATGGCGTGGGCGGTCTCGCGCTGGGTCAGTGCCGCCTCGATGTACTGCGCGGTCGTCTCTGGAGAGGGTACGGAGGTGTACCAGAGCTTCCACAACTGCCCGTCGGCAGCGGCGGCGGCGAGCGCATCGCCATGCTCCACCGCCAAGGGCGCAAGGGTGGCCAGGGAGCCTTCGAGCGTTACGGGTTCGATGAATCGGGTCATGCGCTTCTTACCGGTTGTTGCGCGCCATGAAGACGAGCCGCTCAAACAGGTGCACATCCTGCTCGTTCTTGAGAAGCGCCCCATGCAGGGGCGGGATGATCGCCTTCGTATCCTGGCTATGCAGAGCCTCGGGCGGGATGTCTTCGGCCAACAGAAGCTTCAACCAGTCGAGCAGTTCCGAAGTCGAGGGCTTCTTCTTCAGGCCAGGGACATCGCGCATCTGAAAAAACGCCTCGAGCGCCCGTGACACCAGTTCCTTCTTGATGCCCGGATAGTGCACGTCCACGATCTGCCTCATCGTGTCCTTGTCCGGAAAGCGGATGTAGTGGAAAAAGCAGCGGCGCAAGAACGCGTCGGGCAGTTCCTTTTCGTTGTTCGAGGTGATGATCACCAACGGCCTGTGCTTGGCGCGCACCAGTTCGCGGGTCTCATAGACGTGAAACTCCATCCGGTCGAGCTCACGCAAGAGGTCGTTGGGGAACTCGATATCGGCCTTGTCGACCTCGTCGATCAAGAGCACCGTCGGAACTTCGGACTCGAAGGCCTGCCAGAGCACACCGTGGACGATATAGTTCTCGATCGACTTGACCCGCTCGTCTCCCAGTTGGGAGTCGCGCAGGCGCGAGACCGCGTCGTACTCGTAAAGACCCTGCTGGGCCTTGGTGGTGGACTTGATATGCCATTGGAGCAGCGGCATGCCCAGCGCGAGGGCGACCTCCTCGGCCAGCATCGTCTTGCCGGTCCCCGGTTCGCCCTTGATCAGCAAAGGGCGCTGCAAAGTCAGCGCGGCATTGACGGCCAGACGCAGGTCCTGGGTCGCGACGTAGTTCTTGGATCCTTCGAAGCGCATGGTTTGGGGGCGTGAGAGGGGGGAGAGTATGAGTATAAAGGAAGGTCGATCGAACGCTCGCCTTTGGTGGACGTCAGGGGGGCGCTGCGCTACACTAACGCCGCTTTTGCGTCGCATTTTTGGGGCACACCCCTCGCACTGCGCCCCCTCCCACTCCCTTTCCAGATTGATATGAACAATTCGTTGAAGTTCGGCGGTCTTGGCCTCGCGCTGGCGCTGGTCGGACCCGGATTTGCGCAGGATGCCGTGCAAGGCAGCGCCGCGGCAGGCCAGAAGAAGGTGGCCATGTGCGTCGGTTGCCATGGTCTGCCGGAGTACAAGACGGCCTTTCCCGAGGTCTATCGGGTGCCGATGATCGGTGGCCAGAATGCGCAGTACATCCAGAATGCCCTGCACGAATACAAGAAGGGCGAGCGCACGCATCCCTCGATGCGCTATATCGCCGGCAGCCTCACGGATCAGGACATCGCCGACATCGCGGCCTACTACTCTTCAGTAAAATGATCGGGAGCACGAAGTTGGATATTTTTGGAAAGCGTCTCGTCCTCTGCGTTGCCCTTTCTGTGGTGGCCGCCCCTGCCTTCGCCGGAGGCGACATCGACAGCGGCAAGGAGCTGGCGACGAAGAAATACGCCTGTGCATCGTGTCACGGGTCGAATTTCAACAACCCGATCGACCCGAGCTATCCGAAGCTCGCAGGGCAGCATGCCGACTATCTGGCCCACGCGCTGGTGTCCTACAAGGAGAGCAGCAATCCTTCGATCGGTCGCAAGAACGCGATCATGGCGTCCCAGGCGGCCCCCCTGTCAGATCACGAGATCAAGGACATCGCGGCCTACCTGGAAAGCCTGCCACCGAGCGTCATCACGCACCACTGATACCCGACGGGGACCGGCTCGAAGCCCGCCCAGGGCCCCCGGCAGCTAGCCGGCCTTCTTGCGCACGCACTCCAGATAGGCCTGTCCATCGGGTTCGGTCTTGTTGCGCTGGGCCATCCACAGCATCTGCCCTAAGCATTCCATGACCGCATGGTGGGCCGCGTGAAGGGAATCGAGACGTCCTGCGAGCGCGAGGGTCGCCGCGCGGATGCCGGCGGGCTGATCGATCGAGAGTTGCTCGGTGATCGACAGATGCATCGCCAGATGCAGGTAAGGATTGGCGCGTTCGCGCTCGGGCGTGTAGTCCTCCTCGAGCGCGGCAGGTCCGGCCTCTAGCGCACCATGAAATTCAGGGTGCTCTAGGATCCAATCGATCGCGATCGTCTCCAGAGGCGTCTGGATCTCACCGTCTCGATGCTTCTTCCAGGCCTCGATGAAAAACAGGCGCACTTCCGAGCGCGAGGGATTGAACACGTGAGTTGTCCTCCCGGGTGGCTTCTGGCTTACGAAGCGGCGGCGACCGACTTGCCCGGAAAGCGGCACAGTTCGCGCACCACGCATGTGCCGCAAAGCGGTTGCCGGGCGCGGCAGGTATAGCGCCCAAGCAGAATGAGCCAGTGGTGCGCGTCCTGCAGGTAAGGGGTGGGGATGACCTTCAGAAGCTCGGTTTCGACCGCCAGTGGATCCTTGCCAGGTGCCAAGCCGGTGCGGTTTGCGACCCTGAAAATATGGGTATCGACGGCCACGGTCGGCTCGCCGAAGATGGTGTTCAGGATCACATTGGCCGTCTTGCGGCCCACCCCGGGCAGCGCCTCAAGCTGGTGCCGCTCGGAGGGAACCTTCGAGGCGTGCTGCTCGATCAGGATCTGAGCCATGGCGACCACATTATGCGCCTTGGTGCGATAAAGGCCGATCGTCTGCACGATCTCGCGCAAGCTCGATTCGCCAAGGGCGACGATGGCCTCGGGCGTGTGGGCCAAGGGGAACAGGCGGCGCGTGACCCGGTTCACCGAAACATCGGTCGCCTGCGCCGAAAGAATCACGGCGACCAAGAGCTCAAATGGGCTCGTGTATTCGAGTTCGGTCTCAGGCTTCGGATTGGCGGCTTTGAGCCGCTCGAAAAACTGGATTCGCTCGGCCGGGGTCAGGCGCCTACGGGTCGACATCGCTTCAGTGTATCAAGCTTATTGGCATCAGTCTGAGGCCAGGGGGCGGCTCGGACGAGCGAGGCGAGCCAAACGCGCGCGCTCAAGAGCCGCCTCGATCGTCGCGCGTTTGCGCTCCACAGAATGGCTCGCCGCGTTTTGCTGGAGGGTCCCGGGCCGCGGGCCAGACAGCGCCAGCAGGTGCGCCTCGCGCAACCTCGCCTCCTCCGCACGGCGTTTCTGGCGTTCTTCAAAGCGTCCCCGCGCACTCTCTGCCCGCCTCGTGTCCCAGCGAAAAGGTGCCGGCAAGGTGCTGATGCAATCGACGGGACAAGGGGGCAGGCAGAGCATGCAACCGGTGCACCGATCGGCCAAGACGGTATGCATCTGCTTTGGGGCTCCCACGATTGCATCGACCGGACAGGCCTTAATGCACAGCGTGCAACCGATGCAGTGCTCCTCCTCGATGGTCACGACTTCTGGCACGCCTGGCGTGCCCAAGAGTGGATCGAGCGGCACTTCGGGCTCGCCAAGCAGATCCGCCAGCATGCGCACTCCATCCTGGCCACCCGGGGGACATTGATTCAGACGGGCTCTGCCGGCTGCCAGCGCCTCGGCATAGGGCCTGCAGCCTGGGTAGCCGCAGCGCTCGCATTGGGTCTGCGGCAAAACCGCGTCGATCCGGTCTGCCAAAGAGAGAGTGTCCATGCTCTTCCCCGCGCCAGGCAGGGCGCGAAAGGCTAGGCGTACTTGCGGATGAAATCGTGGATGCGTGGGTAGATCACTTCGCGCCAGCGGCGTCCACTGAATATACCGTAGTGGCCGCACTGGGGCGCCGTGAAGTGTTGCTTGTGCGTCTTGGGGATGCCCGCGCACAGACCTTGGGCAGCCTCGGTCTGACCGCTACCGGAGATGTCATCGAGTTCGCCCTCGATGGTGAACAGTGCGACCGTACGGATGTCCGCCGGCAGGACCGGCTGATCGCGGACCTTCCAGGTTCCAAGCGGCATGGCGTGGTCCTGAAAAACGGTCTTGATCGTATCCAGATAGTACTCGGCAGGCATATCGAGCACCGCGTTGTACTCGTCGTAGAACTTGCGGTGCGCCTGCGCGTCCTCATCGTCGCCTTTGACGAGATCGAGATAGAAATCCCAGTGCGATTCGAGATGCCTGTCCGGATTCATCGCGACGAACCCAGCATGCTGCAAGAAGCCGGGATAGACGCGCCGCAGATAGCCGGGGTAATTGGCCGGCACGCTGTAGATCACGTTGTTCTCGAACCAGGAGAAGGGCTTGGTGACAGCAAGCGTGTTGACCGCGGTCGGGCTGCGCCGCGGATCGATCGGACCACCCATCATCGTCATCGAGCGCGGCAGCTTCGGATCTTTCGCGGTGGCCATGAGAGAGATGGCGGCCAACACCGGCGCCGTCGGCTGGCACACCGAGATACAGTGGACGTCAGGCCCGAGGAGCCTGATGAACTCCTGGGCGTACTCGATGTAGTCGTCCAGATGAAACGGGCCCTCGGCGAGCGGCACCATGCGCGCGTCAACCCAGTCGGTGATGTAGACGTCGTGCGCAACGATGAGCTGTCGCACCGTATCGCGCAGGAGCGTCGAGTGGTGACCAGACAGCGGGGCAAAGACCAGAACGACCGGATCGGCCGGACGTTTTGCCGGCAGAAAGCGCTCGAAGTGGATCAGTCTGCAAAAAGGCTTTTGCAAGACGACCTTCTCGACGACAGGCACCTCCCGACCCTCGATGATGGTGGTGTGCAGTCCGAATTCGGGCTTCTCGTATTCCTTGCCAAGACGGAAGAAGAGTTCATAGCCGGCCGCGACGCGGTTCGCGAAAGGCATGTAGGCCAAGGGGCTGTGCGGATCGGAAAACGCCTTGGCTCCCGCCTCGGCGAAGGCCGTCATCGGGTTCAAAAACGCACGCTGCAGCTCATGTAATTGGTAAAGCATGGACGCCCCTTTAGTGCCTCAAATTATGCTCCCGATGAGGGCCCGCCGCAATCCACTGCGGGCGCTAGCGCACTGAAATGGTGAGTACCCTTACTTACTTACTGACTCACTTCTTGCGCGCGTTGTGGCGCAATACACAAGCGTTTGACATTCAGCCTCGGGACAACCCTGATCTCTTTCGCGCAGCGCGCAAACACGCAGAGGGCGCCATGCTCCAGACGCGCATCACCAGTAGTTTTCGACACACAGGGTGCCGGGCTTTTGCCTGCGCGACGTTGCGTAGCCTTGTGCTCCGAGGAGCGTGCGCATTTCTGAGACCATCGCCGGATTGCCGCACAAGAGCACCCGGCTGCGCTCGAGTTGCAGTTGCAGCATGGCCGCCGCCTCGAGCCGGCCGCTTGCGAAAAGCTCGGGGATGCGTTCGTGCAGGTAGAGCGGCTCAGTGCTGCGCGTGACGATCGGGACGTAGTGCAATCGGGCCCGTGACGCACCAAATGGGGGCGTCTTGCACATGGCCTCGAGCGTCTCGCGATACGCCAGTTCTCCCGCTTGGCGCACGCTGTGAACCACGACGAGGTTCTCGTAGTCTTGCCAGATCGCGGACTCCTGCAGGATCGAGAGGAACGGCGCCAAGCCGGTGCCGGTGGCGATCATCCACAAATCCAATCCGGGTGCAAACCCCGCGGTCGTCAGGAACCCGAAGCTCGCGCGGTCGACGTACATCGAGTCACCGGGCGCGAGCCGGACTAATTCGGTTGTGAATTCGCCACTCGGCAGGATCACCGAGCAGAATTCCAGATGGTCTGCCTGGCTTGCCGAGGCGATCGAATAGGCGCGCCAGACGATCTGTGGCAAGTCCGACTCATCGACGATCTTCGGTAGTCCAAGGCGCGCGAACTGACCGGCCGTAAAGCGATATCCCGCGGGTCTGGTGAGCCGAAAGGACACGAGATTGGGTGTCCAGGGCTGCACCGAGAGGACCCGTTCTAGCGTGTATTTTTCAGAATTCATGGGCGCTCTACTGCGCTGTCGATCGCGCAGCGATACCGGGACGGATGGGCGCTGTCGGGCGGGGTCTGGCTACTTCTCGAGATACTGGATCTTGTCCGGCTTGTCTTTCCACTCGTCGGCGTCGGGGAAGTGGGGCTTCATGCGCGTGATGCTCGGCCAGTCCTTGGAGAGCTCCAGATTGATCTCGATGAACTTCTTCTGGTCATTCGGGACGTCCTCCTCGGCATAGATCGCATTGACCGGGCATTCCGGGATGCACACTGCGCAATCGATGCATTCGTCCGGATCGATCACCAGAAAATTCGGCCCTTCGCGAAAGCAGTCGACCGGGCACACATCCACACAATCCGTGTAGCGGCATTTGATACAGGATTCGGTCACCACGTGCGTCATGCGAACTCCATCTGTCATCTCGAGAGTGCCGCCATTTTAACCCACCTCCTGTAGCGCCGCTGGCCGAACCCATACGCCCGAAGGGTCTTTCTGCGAAAGGCCAGCAGACCCGCTTTTAAGGTAGCATGTTTGATGCATGGTCTCGCCAGGGGCCCCTGCAGACGGCCAACCGAGGGCACCCGTGCCTGCGACGCGATGATCATCACCTCCCTTCTGGACACCGACCTCTACAAGTTCACTATGATGCAGGTGGTCCTGCACCACTTTCCGGCCGCCCAGGTCGAATACCGCTTTCGCTGCCGCACCCCCGGGGTTGATCTGGTGCCGTGCATCGAAGAGATCCGGGAGGAGATCCAGGCCCTTTGCAGCTTACGGTTTCGCGAGAAGGAGCTGGCCTACATCCGGGCGATGCGCTTCATCAAGAACGACTTCGTGGACTTCCTCGGCTTGTTCCAGATGAACGAGAAGTACATCGTCGTCGAGCCGTCCGAGCGCGTTTCCGGCGAGATCGAGATCACGGTGAAGGGACCTTGGCTGCATACGATCCTCTTTGAGATCCCGGTGCTTGCGATCGTCAATGAGATCTACTTCCGGCAGAACCACCCGTTTCCCGACCATACCGAAGGCCGCCGCCGCCTGGCCGAGAAGATCGAGCTGATCGCGGGCGACCCGACGCTCGAGGACTGCAAGATCGCCGACTACGGGACCCGGCGGCGCTTCTCGCGCACCTGGCACGAAGAGGTGATCCTGACCCTGCGCGAGAGCCTTGGGCACCATCTGGCCGGTACCAGCAACGTCTGGTTTGCCTACCGGCACAACCTGATCCCCCTGGGGACCATGGCTCACGAGTACCTGCAGGCCTGCCAGGCCCTTGGGCCCAGGCTGCGCGACTCTCAAATTTTCGGATTCGAGATGTGGGCCAAGGAATATCGGGGTGACCTGGGTATCGCCTTATCCGATGTCTACGGTTTCGATGCGTTCCTGCGCGACTTCGACATGTACTTCTGCAAGCTCTTCGATGGTGTGCGCCACGACTCGGGTGATCCCTTGGCCTGGGGCGAGCGCATGATCGCGCACTATGCGCGCAATCGGGTGGATCCGCAGACCAAGACCCTCATCTTTTCGGACGGGCTTGATGTGCCCCGCGTCATCGAACTGTACCGGCGCTTTAAGGATCGGGTGCGGCTGGCCTTTGGCGTGGGCACCAATCTCACCAACGATCTGGGTTACGTGCCCTTGCAGATCGTCATGAAGATGGTCCGCTGCAACGGTCAGCCGGTCGCGAAGCTCTCCGACACCCCGGCCAAGAACATGTGTGACGACGAGGCCTACCTGGCTTACCTGCGTCAGGTTTTCGAGATCCCAGCTCCGGCCAGCGCGCCGGCCGCGGCGATCCAGTGAGCCGTTCCTCGATTGGCGTGGCGTGGCGTTGGCGCCTCTGCGAGAATCCGGGGCGGGCGGCAAGCACCCCTGGGTCAGGCGCTCGTGCCTAGACCGAAGAGCCCGGGCAGCTCTCGATTCGGACTGCACGCCCTAGTCCTTCTGAGCCCATGCCCCGCGGGCGCGGCGGGATTTTCCGGCGCGTCCCTGTCACTCCTCTGGGGTCTGCCCTTTGCGGGCGTTCTTCTCTCGATCGCGCTCTTGCCACTGGTTGCAGCAGACTTCTGGCATGACCATTACGGTAAGATCGCCGCGGCATGGTCGGTTCTTTTTCTGGTGCCCTTTGCGATCCAGTTCGGACCCCTCGAGGCAGTGCACCAGATGGGGCATGCGCTCCTCACAGAGTATCTGCCGTTTGTCGTCTTGCTCTTTTCGCTGTACACGATCGCAGGCGGTCTGTGCGTCAATTTGCGCCTGGGCGGTACGCCCTGGGTCAACACCGCCGTCCTTGCAGTCGGGGCGCTGCTGGCCAGCGTCATGGGGACGACAGGGGCCGCGATGCTTCTCATCCGCCCGCTGTTGCGCGCCAATGCGCGGCGCCTCTACAAGACCCATCTCGTGGTCTTCTTCATCTTCCTTGTAGCCAATGTCGGAGGGGCCCTTTCCCCTTTGGGCGATCCCCCGCTTTTTCTGGGATTTCTCGAGGGCGTGCCCTTTTTCTGGACAACCCAGGCGCTCTGGCTGCCTACGCTCGTCCTGTGGGTGCTCCTGTTGGGCGCGTTTCTGATCATCGACTCGGGCTTCGTCGCCCGCGAGAGACGATTGGGCCATCTGGGGGAGCCGGGTCTTCAGGATCCTGGCCCGCCTCTGATCGGCCAGGTGAACCTGGTGCTTCTGGCGGGGATCATCGGTACGGTCCTCTTCTCCGGGCTCTGGAAGCCAGATATCTCCTTTGCCGTGCTCGGCACTCCAGTGGCACTAGAGAATCTGGTGCGCGACGGCGTCTTGCTTGCATTGAGCCTGCTCTCCTTGGCGATCACACCGCAGGAGGCATACCGGCGCAATGCCTTCCACTGGGGCCCGATCAAGGAGGTCGCCAAGCTCTTCCTGGCGATCTTCCTGACGATCATTCCGGTCATCGCGATCCTCCAGGCAGGCGATGAGGGCGCGTTGGCCGCACTCACCCAACTCGTCACCCGAGCCGATGGGGCGCCTCACGAGGCTCGCTACTTCTGGTTCACAGGCGGCCTATCGGCCTTTCTGGACAATGCGCCGACCTATCTCGTCTTTTTCAACCCGGCAGGCGGCAACGCCGCCGTGCTGACTCGCGAAGGCACGGTACTCGCTGCAATCTCCTTGGGTGCGGTCTACATGGGGGCTTTGACGTATATCGGTAATGCCCCAAACTTCATGGTCAAGGCCATCGCCGAGGATGCGGGCGTGCCGATGCCCTCGTTTTTCGGCTACATGGCCTGGAGCGCTGCACTGCTTCTGCCCTTGCTTGCCTTCATCGCCTGGCTGCTCTTTTCCTGAAAGGGGGAACCCTTCATGTCGACCTCCGTGCGTCCCCGCGTCCTCATCACGCGGGCCGTATTTCCCGAGCATCTCGAGCGCCTTCGGGAGGGCTTCGAAGTCGAGTCCAATCAAGAAGACCTGTCCTTTGATGCGGCACAGCTCGCCCAGCGCCTGGCCGACAAGGACGGCGCGCTCGTGACGGGTGGAGATCGGATCAATGCGGATCTCTTGCGTGGCGCGCCGCACCTGAAGGTGGTCTCATCGATCTCGGTGGGTTTTAACCATATCGATCTCCATGCATGTTCGGCCGCTGGCGTCATGGCGACCAACACTCCGGACGTCTTGACGGAGACGACCGCCGATCTCGGGTGGGCCCTCATGATGGCCGCGGCGCGCCAGGTCACGCAGGCAGAGCGCTGGTTGCGCGAAGGCCGATGGCAGCGCTGGGCGCTTGACCAGTGGCTGGGCTTCGATGTGCATCATGCGTGTCTGGGCATCATCGGCATGGGCCGGATCGGCCAGGCGATTGCCCGGCGCGCCCGCGGTTTTTCCATGTCGATCCTGTATCACAATCGCAGCCGCCTGGACGCTGCGATCGAGGCGGAACTGGGAGCGCGCTATGTGGACAAAAAGACGCTTCTTGAACAGGCCGATCACGTCGTGCTGGTCCTACCCTATGCTCCGGAGAATCATCACATGATCGGTGCTGCAGAACTGGCCTTGATGAAGCCCAGTGCGTGCCTGACCAACATCGCCCGTGGCGGGCTCATCGATGAGAGCGCGTTGTGCGCCGCGTTGCAGTCCGGGCGGCTCGGTGCGGCGGGTCTGGACGTCTACGAGGGCGAGCCGCACGTGGCCCCGGAACTGCTCGAATTGCCCAATGTGGCGCTGACCCCGCATATCGGCAGTGCGACGCGCGCCACCCGGGCGGCGATGGCGCACCTGGCGATCGACAACCTGTGCGCAGCTCTGAAGGGAGAGATACCGCCTTGCCTGCTCAACCCTGACGTCCGGGGGCGCGCTGCGTGAGTCGCATCGCAATTCGCCGCGGCCACGGCATGACCCTTCAGAAGGCCAAGGCTGCGGCAGCGCGCGTTGCAGCCGAACTGCACAGCGATTACGAGCTGACGACCTCGTGGAGCGGCAACACCCTCTCGTTTGAGAAGGTGGGTCTGGCGGGAACGCTGCGCCTGTCGGCGAACGCGCTCGAGCTCGATCTGGAACTCGGGTTCATGTTTGCGCTCTTGCGCCCGCAGATCGAAGCGCGCTTGCTCGAGGAGCTCGATCGCGTGTTCGGCGAGAGCCCCTGCTAAGCGATCCTCGCGCCTCGGCTGCGTTGGTGCCGAATGCGTTTCCAGCCCGTCACCCCGGTTGGGGACAAGCGGATCGGAGGATCCGCTCGGGCCGGCGAAGTCACGCGTCCTTCAGATCCGCGATGAGGGCGATGTATTCGCGCATCGCCTCGTCCTTGCTCTGACCTTTGAGCTCAGCCCAGGCGTCATACTTGGCGCGACCCACGAGGTCGGTGAAGCCCGGGCGAGTCCCCACGACGTCTCCCGCCGTAGCCTGCTTGTAGAGCCCGTACATCTTCAGCAGAGTCAGATTGTCCGGGCGATCGGGAAGCTCCTTCGAGTCGGCGACGGCGGTTTCAAATTCGGCTTGCAGGCTCATTGCTGCGTCCTCGATGACATGACCGCGCTGGCGGGTGCCAGGCTCGCTCTATTATAGGACCGCCCTGCCCGCGCGCGATAGGAGGATAGGGGCTCGTCCTGCGGCCCGGCGCCGGCTGGCCTAGAATGAGGCTGCGGCCAGAGGGGCCGCCTGTCTGAGGATGTGCACCATGCCGACCCGTGCCCTGTTTCGTTCGGATGCCTACCAGAGGAGCTGCAGCGCGGTGATCACGCGCGTGACTCCGGCGGGAATCGAGGTGGACCAGACGGTGTTCTACCCCTTGGGTGGTGGTCAGGCCGGGGACAGTGGCGTGTTACGTACCGAAGACGGAATCGCAATCCGACTCGCGGATGCGCGCAAGTCGAAAGCCGAGGGGGCGACACCCGACGACGTCGTGCACGTGCCCGCCCCGGGCTTCGAAGACCAGGTGGCAGGCTTACGCCCGGGGCAGCCGGTGCTGCTCGAAATCGACTGGGAGCGGCGTTTTCGCCACATGCGCTTTCATACGGCCACGCATCTGTTGTGCGCCATCGTGGGCGAGCTCGTCGATGGGTGCAGCATCACCGCCGACTACGCGCGGCTGGATTTCGCGATGACCGAGCCGCTCGTGCGCGAGGCGGTGGAAAGTTCCCTGCAGGGCTTGGTCGCTGCCGCTCATCCGGTTCGTTCACGCTGGATCAGCGATGAGGAGCTCCTCGCCAATCCGCAGCTGGTGAAGTCGATGAGCGTCAAGCCTCCGATCGGTTTCGGCCAGGTCCGGCTCCTGGAGGTGGACTCGGTCGATCTGCAGCCCTGCGGGGGCACCCATGTCAAGAACACCGCCGAGATCGGGGCCATCACGGTGACCCGTATCGAAAAGAAAAGCGCGCGCACGCGCCGGGTGACTCTGGCTTTTCCCGCTCCGGCCGAGGTGAGCCTTGCGGCACAGTCGTGAAGGCTATCGATCCAGAAATTCGCCCGCCAGCCGCTCGAAAAGCTCGCGCGACTTGCCCGTCAGAAAGGGCGCCAGCATCGCCAGAACCTGGTAGGCGCCCCGGCCCAGCGCCGCCGACATGTTCGCCTCCTCGTTAAAGCGGCGCGGATCGAGGACATACTCGAACGAAAGCCAGTAGGTCCCGATCACGACCATGTTCTGCGCCAGAGCCTGGATCTCCAAGGGGCTCGCCTGGAGTTCCCCCGCTCCGGCCAAGCCTTCGCACAGCTTGGTGGCCGTGGCGACCTTGTGCTGGAGGATCTTTTTGAACTGCAGCTCGAGGGTGCGATTGCGACTTAACAAATCGTTCAGATCGCGATAGAAGAAGCGGTAACGCCAGACCAGTTCGAACAACAGGTGCAGATAGAGCCAGACGTCCTCGACGTTGGGCACGCGCGCATCCGGTACCCGTAGCATGCTGACGATCTCTTTTTCGAAGACCGCGAACAGGCTGTTGATGATGTCGTCTTTGTTGCGGAAATGGTAGTAGAGATTGCCCGGGCTGATATTCATCTCTTCAGCGATCGTCGTCGTCGTGACGTTGGGCTCGCCGAATTCATTGAACAGCCGCAACGACAGCTCAAGGATACGTTCGCGGGTGCGGCGCGGAGGCTTGCGTTGCATAAGACTCAAACCGAGGCCGGTGCTCGGCGCGATGAGCACCTAGCATAGCACTCGAAGATCGCTCGCGATCCGCATTGCGACACGCGCGGCGCGCACTCCCTACTAGGCGGGGCCCGAGCGCCGCGTGGGCGACTTCTTCGCGGCGGGCTTACGCGGCGGAGACTTCCTTGAGACACCCGATTTCTTCGGGGCAGAGCCCCCTGCCGTGGGCTTGGCACGCGGGGCCCCTGGTGCTGCGCTTCGCGCCTTCGGGGTGAGGGCATCAAGGCGCGCGCTCAACGCCTCAAGGTCCTTGCTGGTGGGCACGCCAAGCGATTTCAAGGCCCGGGCGACCCGATCCTCGAAGACCTTTTCGAGCTTGTCCCACGTCTGGTTGGCCTGCTTGGACAGATCGCTTGCAACCTTGGAGACCTTCTCGGAGACCTCGAGAACCTTCTCACCACTCACCTGCCTGCCTTGTCGCTGCAACAGGCCGCCCTCTTCGACGAGGGCTTCGAAGACCTTGCCTCCTTCGGCCTGTGCCTTGGCGAAGGCCCCGAGACCGGCTAGCCAGATCTGCGAGGCCGAGTCCTTGATGGTCTGGCCGAGCGGGCTCTCGCCCGCCGGACTCTTCCGTGCTTTCTTGCCCATGATGATCTCCTTGAATTTTTTAAGCCCGCTCGTTCGACGGTGCCTTCGATCGATTCGTAGTGTACCCAAGCCCTTCAGGTCATGCCTCGAATCCTGCGTTTAAGTCGGCATCACCTCGGAGGATTCTCCGGTCAGCGCCTCCAGATGACGTGGCGGGCAGAGGTAGAGGGGCCTGCCCTGGTCGCTGCGAAGGGGAGTCCGGCCTCGCAGCTTCGCTCAGGATGATTTCCCAGACGACCCTGTCGTAGACCAGCCGGACATGGCCGCGTCCGGACAAGGGGTGTAAAGTCGTGCCCTCGAGCGCTGCGCTCAACTGCGGCGCGATGATGTTGTCGTGATAGCTGAACACGCAGATCATCTTCCCGCGCATGGCCTGTGATTCCTCGGCAGCCAGAGCCGCCAGCCAGGCGCTGTCGCGCCGCATCTGGGCGACATTGCCACCATGTCCGAAGGCGGCCATCACGGTTCCTCGATGAGGGCTGCCCAGCGTGATGAGCCGCGCGACGCGGCGCTCGCCATAGCGCCTCTGCCAAGCCCTCGCCGCAATGCCGCCCATGCTGTGGCCCACGATGATCGCTCGCTCGGCCTGTGCTTCCTCGAGAAGAGCCTGCAGGGCTCGCTCGATGGTCTCGGTGTAGGTGTCGATCAGAGCGAAGGGTGGCTCGAGCGTGACTGCAGCGGTACGAAAGCCGCGCCGCGCGGCCGCGCGCATCAACGGCAGCCAAAGGGCGCGATTGCAGAAGTAGCCATGGATGAAGAGAATCGGCTTCCCCTGAACGGGCGAGGCCGGGGGCGGGACGGCGAACCGGCTGCAAAAAGGATGGGCCCAGGTGAAACTGCGTACGCTCGCAGCGACTTCGCCGAGGTAGGTCCAAAGCGCCGCAGCAAAGGACAGGCGCGCGCTGCGCGGCACCGGGCTTTTCGCGCACTGGGTGATCGCAAAGTCCAAGGCAATCACGAGCGGATGAAGAAGAAACGGCAGGGCCAGCCCGATTGCGAATCGCGCCGCTGAACGTTCGGGTCCAAAGCCGGTATGGACGAGCCACCAACCGAGGAGCACGCCGGCCGCAAACTGGACGGCCAAAATCGTGCGCAGGAGGAGCGCGATCATCGGTCTGGGTTCTCGTCGCTGGAGAGGGAAGTCCGAGAGGTGAAGGCCCGTTGCACCCTGCCTGCCCTCCTTAGCGCGTGCCCAAAGGGCATGTCAGAATGGGTGCTGGAAATTCATGCCGCCAAGCCTAGCAGAATCGACCCTACCTCACTTTGCATCCGATGCGAGAGCACCCCCTGAACCGGGACGAGGCCGCCAGCCAGTTGCGTTTTTATCTGTCAGAGGTGTCGCGCCTGCGCAACGAGGCGCAAGCCGATGCGTCGCACAGGGCGGCTCGGCTGGTGCTACGCCATTGGCAGTCTGAGCGGCTCCTTCTGAGCTATCCGGATCTTTTGGCCAGCCCGCGTTTTGGACAGGCCGCCCGCTTCTTCCTCGAAGACCTCTATGGCCCGAAGAACTTCTCCAAGCGCGATGCCGAAGTGGCGCGTATCGTGCCCGCCTTGTCGCGGATGCTTCCGGGCGCGGCGCTGGAGGTCATCGCCCGCGCCTTGGAACTTGATCTGCTTTCGGAGACCCTCGATGCCAGAATGACCCGCGCCCTCGGAGACGGGGCCATCGATGCAACGCTCTATGCCGCGGCCTATCGGACGAGCAGCAGCCGTGCCGAGCGGGAGCGGCAGATTCAACTCATTGGAGAGGTCGGTCGAGGACTACACGGCCTGGTGCGTCTACCCTTGATCGGCACGACCCTCGCCTTGATGCGCGGTCCGGCCCAGGCCGCTGGCCTTGCCGAGCTGCAAGATTTTCTGCAACGCGGCTATGCGGCCTTCAAGAAGATGGGTGAGCCCACTGAGTTCCTGCAGACCATCGAAAAGCGCGAAACCCTGCTGCTTGGGCGCCTCTTTGCCGAGGCGTCCGAGCCTTTTGCAGGGTCTGGAACCGGGTCGGCCACCGGGTCGGGCACCGGGTCGGGAACCTCTCCTGCGCAGTCGGCTCATCCGAGAGCCGACTGAATCCCGGGCAGCCAGACTCGCCCGGCACGCTAAGGTGTTGTGACCAGTCGCGTGCCGGCGAGTCGATCGTGCAGGAACTGCCGCTCAGGATCGATCAGCATCCAAAGTGGCGGCACCACGAATGCGCAAAACAGACCGGTCAAGGAAGCCCAGGCCGGTGCACCGAGTGCATAGAGCACCCCGAGCGCGGGCAGGATGAACATCCAACACAGGACGTAGCGCGCGATCGCGCGCGCGAGCGGCACGGGCGCCCCGGTCCGGTCGACAAGCCGGATGTGCCAGGTCTTCATCGCCAGTGTCTGCCCGGAGTGTGTCCAAAACCAGGTGAAGTAGCAGCCGAGCACGCAAAACAGCCAGACCTGGCGGATATGACGATGGGCAAGGCCGCTTCGGCTCTGGGTCAGCGTATCGAACAGGTAGCCCGTGATGAAGACGACGCCAAAGAGCAGGACGGCTTCGTAGACCATGGCGCACAGGCGTCGGCCAAGGGACGGAGTCGGTGGGGCTGTTTCGCTCATGGACGTGGTCGCGTTCAAGGATGAAGGTCAGCGGTGCAGCCTAACGAGCGCAGACCGGATGGGAGAAGGACATTGCAGGGCTAGGCATTCTAACCGGCCCGACAAATGAGGGGTGAGCACGGTTGGCTCGGCCAGCGCCTTAGGGGGGATTCGTTGCTGCCGCCGGTGCGGCCAGGGGAGCGGGCGCCGCCGGGGCGGCTGCCGGCGGATTCGCCGGCACGGGCGTGCCCGGCGGTCCGCCAGACTGGGGCGCAGCACCCGCCACCGCGGGTTCGGCGCCTGAAGCGGGATCGGTCTCGGGTTTTGCTGGCGAGGCCGGTGGTTTTTGCGGCGGTGGCAGGCCGGGTACGCGCTGTTCGGAGCCTTCGCGGATTTGCGCCTTGCTCGGCACGGGTGTGTGATGAGGCACGATCGGCTTGATCGCGACGACCGATTTGGTGGCTTTGGCTTCCGCTGCGAGCTGCGCCTTTTTCTCCTCCGGAAGATCCTGATACTGCTTGAAGAGCTCGGCGCGTTTTTCCGGGGGCAGGGCCTGTGCGCGGGCAAAGCTCTCGCGCGCGGTGCGCCGTTGTTCGGGGGTCAGTCCCGCAAGTTCGCGCATGCGGTCTTGTCGGCGCTTTTGCTCCTCCGGAGTCCATTCGGGAAATCGGTCGGCGATCTCGATCCATTTCTTGCGGCGTACGACCTCGAACTTCTCCCATTCTGCCGCGAGCGGTTCAAGCGCGCTGCGTTCGGCAGCCGTCAGATCTTTCCAATCGAGGCCGCTTGCGCTGTGGTGCACGATGCTTGGGGGGATGGGGGACTTTTTTGCTGTGGTGCCCGTCGCCTCACCCACGGCCGCAGGTGCCGCGCTTGCATTCGTGGCCGGGGTGCCGGACGGGGGGGCTGCCACCGGCGTGACGGGCGAGCCCGGTGAAGGCGCGCTCTGCTGTGCGACCACCCGGGCGCATGCCAATCCCAAGATGAGCGCGAGCGCAGCGACAGCTGCCACCTCGCGCGCCGCGAGGATCCGGGCAGCATGCCGCCTTCCGATTGCCGCCAACCTATTGCTTCTGCTTGAGGTAGGCGTTAAAGCCATGATCGGCATAGGCGCTGATGGGGAGATCGTCGGTGAGCAGCGCCGAGTCGATTTCCGCCAGATCGTCGATGTGCCGTTCCTGCTCGACGTGAAAGATGCCGATCAGCCCGGCAAGGACAAGCACCAGGAGTCCGGCTGCAAAGCCGATCCGTCCATATCGTCCAGCCGTACTCAACTCGGAACCGGACGAACCGGCAAGGGCCGGGCGGGTGGCCCACTGGATTGACGGAACCGGGGTCTTTTGCGCGCGCAAGGCCGCCTTGCGCGCCATTGCGAGTTGTTCCAGGCGGCTCGCGGGGAGCGTGGCCGCAGCCTCATCGAGAGCGCGCGCCACTTTCATTGCAAAGGCGCGCTCCCTGGCCTGCCGATCTTCCATCAGGAAATTGTTCATAATTTGATCCCTTTCGCCTTGAGCGCCTGGGCCAAGGTGTGGGTCGCCCGAGAACAGTGCGTCTTCACGCTTCCCTGCGTGCATCCCATGGCCGCGGCCGTCTCGGCCACATCCATATCCTCCCAGTAACGCATGACGAAAGCTTCCCGTTGACGGGCCGGAAGCTTCTGGACCTCGGATTCGATCGCGGCCAGCACCTGGGCGCGTTCGACCTTGTCGGCGGCGCTTTCGGCCTGGACCGAGCCCTGCTCGGCCTCCAGGCTCTCCAGGAAGTCGAAATCGTCGCTGTCGTCTGCACCGGACATGCTCGAAAAGAGTGTCGTCCAGGTGGTGCGCACCTTTTGGCGCCGAAAGAAATCGTTCACGGTGTTCTGCAGGATGCGCTGAAACAGCATCGGCAGTTCGGCCGCGGGCTTGTCGCCATAGCGCTCGGCGAGCTTGATCATCGCATCCTGGACGACGTCCTGGGCTGAGTCCTCGTCGCGCACCGCATAGAAGGCTTGCTTGAAGGCGCGGCGCTCGATGCTTTCGAGGAATTGAGAGAGTTCTGCGGAACTGGCCATTCAGGCGGGGAAATTTCTTTCCAGGAGGGGTGCGCTGGCCCGATGCGCAGAAACGAAGAATGAAATGGTCTGCATGGAGTGGCCGCAATCGTAACAAAAGGCCGCGTCCTTGTGGGCAGCAGGCGCCATTCCTATGCGCCGATTCGGGATCCTGACCGCGAGCAACGTCCCGATTCGGTGCACGATTGGTTGCACGATTCGGTGCATGATTCGGGTGCAAACTTGACCTTTGTAGTGCGCCGCAGTATTGTCTAAGGTTCGCTACAAGTAAAAAAAGTCTTTTTTGCACGCGGTACAAGATACCGTCATGCCAACAAGGCGCGCTGCTCGATCCCGGGCCACAAGCACGAGGGGAGAGCATCCAATCAATCTCCAGTGGACCTTGAAAGGAATGCAGTCATGGAAATTACAGGCGCGGAAATTGTTGTGCGCTGTCTGGCCGAGGAAGGGGTCGAACATGTATTCGGCTATCCCGGCGGCGCGGTGCTCTACATCTACGACGAAATTTTCAAGCAGGACAAGTTCCAGCACATCCTCGTGCGCCACGAGCAGGCCGCGGTACACGCGGCCGACGCGTATTCGCGCTCAAGCGAGAAGATCGGTGTGGCGCTCGTGACGAGCGGTCCGGGTGTGACCAATGCGGTGACCGGGCTTGCGACGGCCTACATGGACTCGATCCCGATGGTCGTCATCTCCGGGCAGGTCCCCTCGCATGCGATCGGCCAGGATGCGTTCCAGGAATGCGACACCGTCGGGATCACGCGGCCTTGCGTGAAGCACAACTTTCTGGTGAAGGACGTGCGTGAGCTCGCCCTGACGATGAAGAAGGCCTTTTACATCGCGCGGACCGGCCGGCCGGGGCCCGTGCTGGTGGACATCCCCAAGGACATCACGATCGAGCGTTGTGTCTTCGACTACTCGATGCCAGTCGACATGCGCTCGTACCGCCCGGTCGACAAGGGCCACCTCGGCCAGATCAAAAAGGCGGTCCAGTTGCTCCTGCATGCCGAGCGGCCGATGGTCTACGCAGGCGGCGGGGTCGTGCTCGCGAATGCCTCGGCCGAGTTGACCCGGCTGGTCGATCGGCTCGGCGTGCCATGCACCACCACCTTGATGGGTCTTGGAGGATACAAGGCGAGCGATCCCAAATTCCTGGGGATGCCGGGCATGCACGGCACGTATGAAGCCAATCTGGCCATGCAGAACTGCGATGTGCTCTTGGCCGTCGGGGCGCGCTTCGATGACCGCGTCATCGGTAATCCCGCGCATTTCGCCGCCAACCTCCGCAAGATCATCCATATCGACATCGATCCATCGTCGATCTCCAAGCGCGTACGGGTCGACGTCCCGATCGTGGGCAATGTCCGCGAGGTGCTCGCCGAACTGCTCAATCAGCTCGACCAGAGCCCGCTGCGCATCGACACCAAGGTGGTCTCGGCCTGGTGGGGTCAGGTCAACGAGTGGCGCAAGCGCGACTGCTTGAAATATCCGAAGTCCAACGAGGTCATCAAGCCCCAGTTCGTCATTGAAACGCTCTGGGACGTCACGCGCGGCCAGGCTTTCGTGACCTCGGATGTCGGACAGCACCAGATGTGGGCCGCCCAGTACTACCGCTTCGATGCTCCGAGGCGTTGGATCAATTCGGGGGGGCTGGGCACAATGGGCGTGGGGCTGCCTTACGCGATGGGCGTGCAGATGGCCAATCCCGGGGCGGATGTTGCAGTGGTGACCGGCGAGGGCAGTATCCAGATGTGTATCCAGGAGCTCTCGACTTGCAAGCAGTACCATTTCACTCCGAAAATCATCAGCCTGAACAACCGTTACCTCGGCATGGTGCGACAGTGGCAGCAGATCGACTACTCAAGCCGCTATTCCGAGTCGTACATGGACGCCTTGCCGGACTTCGTGAAGCTGGCTGAGGCCTACGGCCATGTCGGTGTGCGGGTGGACCGACCGCGCGACGTCGAGCCGGCCTTGCGCGAAGCCTTCGCCCAGAAGGACCGGCTCGTGTTTCTGGACTTCATCACCGACCAGACGGAAAATGTCTGGCCGATGGTCAAGGCAGGCAAAGGTCTGACCGAGATGCTTCTCGGCTCGGAAGATCTCTAGAGGAGCGGCGATGAGACACATCATATCCGTGCTCCTGGAGAACGAACCCGGAGCCCTGTCGCGTGTCGTGGGCCTGTTCTCGGCCCGCGGCTACAACATCGAGACCTTGACGGTCGCGCCGACCGAGGATGTCACGCTGTCACGCATGACGATCGTCACGACCGGCTCGGACGAGGTCGTCGAGCAGATCACGAAGCACCTGAACCGGCTCATCGAGGTGGTGAAGGTCGTCGATCTGACCGAGGGCAATCACATCGAACGCGAACTGATGCTGATCAAGGTGCGCGCTGTGGGCAAGGAGCGCGAGGAGATCAAGCGCACTGCCGACATCTTCCGCGGCCGCATCATCGATGTCACGGAGAAGACCTACACGATCGAGCTGACCGGGGCGGCGACCAAGTTGGATGCCTTCCTTGACTCGATCGACCGGACGGCGATTCTCGAGACAGTACGCACGGGCAGTTCCGGGATTGGTCGGGGCGAGCGCATTCTCAAGATCTGACGCAGTTCAGTCATCCTCCATTTCGCCCGCTCGTGGGAGTGGGCCGCGACGTCTGGCGTCGCTTCAACCAGAAAGGAAGCAGCAATGAAGGTCTACTACGACAAGGACGCGGATCTCTCTCTCATCAAGGGCAAGAAAGTGACGATTGTCGGCTACGGTTCCCAGGGCCATGCGCACGCGCTGAACCTGCAGGACTCGGGCGGCAAGGTCACCGTCGGACTGCGGCGCGCCGGGGGGAGCTGGGAGAAGGCCAAGAAGTCCGGTCTCGCGGTCAAGGAGGTCGCCGAGGCGGTCAAGGGCGCTGACTTCGTCATGGTCCTTTTGCCCGATGAGAACATCGCGGGCGTGTATCGCGACGAGATCGAGCCCAACATCAAGGAGGCGGCGGTGCTCGCTTTCGCGCACGGCTTTAACATCCACTATGCGCAGGTCGTGCCGCGCGCCGATCTCGACGTGGTCATGGTCGCGCCGAAGGCTCCGGGCCACACGGTCCGCTCGACCTATTCTCAAGGCGGCGGGGTGCCCATGCTCATTGCCGTCCACCAGGACCAGTCGGGGCACGCGCGCGATCTGGCCTTGTCTTACGCCGCGGCCATCGGTGGGGGACGGGCCGGCATCATCGAGACCAGCTTTCGGGAGGAGACCGAGACGGACCTCTTTGGCGAGCAGGCCGTACTCTGCGGTGGTACGGTCGAACTCATCAAGGCGGGATTTGAGACCCTGGTTGAGGCCGGCTACGCGCCTGAGATGGCCTATTTCGAATGCCTGCACGAACTGAAGCTGATCGTCGATCTGATCTACGAGGGCGGTATTGGCAACATGAATTATTCCATCTCGAACAATGCCGAATATGGCGAGTACGTGACGGGACCCAAGATCGTCACCAAGGAGACCAAGGCCGTCATGCGCGCGGTCTTGGAGGACATCCAGACCGGCGAGTACGCCAAGAACTTCATCCTCGAGAGCCGGGCCTCGCAGCCCACCCTGGTGTCGCGTCGCCGGCTGACGGCCCAGCATCCGATCGAGCAGGTCGGCGAGAAGCTGCGCGCGATGATGCCCTGGATCAAGAAAAACAAGCTGGTCGATCAGTCGAAGAACTGAGCAGAACCGGGCCAGAAAGGCCGGGCAGGGCGCTGTAGCGTCCTTTTTTGCTTGTGCTATTCTGCCCGGCATGAATCCGCATCCACGCATCTGCGACCGGTGTAGGAGTGCCCTCCTGCCATTGGGGTGTGCGGTGCTGCTTCTGGGATGTGTCCCGTCCGATCCGCCGCCTGATGTCCTGAAGACCCAGCGCGAGGCGCTGGAGAAAGCCCGGGGCGTTGATGCAACGATCCAGAACGCCGACCGGGCAACCCGGCAACAGGCCGACGACGCATCGCGGTGATGCCGTGGGCGCGACTAATCGAAGAATCGAGAACGGATGTCCTATCCTCACCCCATCATTGCCCGTGAAGGGTGGCCCTTTATCGGCATCGCGCTCGTCGTGGCTGTGCTCGTCACCGTCCTTGCGGGGTGGTGGTCGAGCCCCCTTTGGCTCATCTTCTTATTTGTGGTGCAGTTCTTCCGGGATCCGGCGCGCCCCATCCCCAAGGCTCCCGGGGCGGTCCTCTCGCCAGCGGACGGACGGATCGTCGCCGTCGAGCGGGCCCACGATCCCTACGCTGATCGCGAAGCCCTGAAGATCAGCGTCTTCATGAACGTCTTTAACGTCCACTCGAATCGAAGCCCGATCGACGGACAGATCTCCAAGCTCGAGTACTTTCGCGGCAGCTTCGTCAATGCGGACCTCGACAAGGCTTCGCTTGAGAATGAGCGCAATGCGATCGTGGCCCGCGCCGCCGACGGCCAGGAGGTCACGTTCGTGCAGGTTGCCGGCTTGATCGCGCGCCGCATCCTGTGCTATGTCAAGGTAGGCGATACGCTCGCGCGGGGCCAGCGCTACGGTTTCATCCGCTTTGGATCGCGTGTCGATCTGTATTTGCCGGTGACGGCTCGTCCGAAGGCCAGTATCGGCGACAAGGTCTACGCCTCGACGAGTATTCTCGCTGAACTCTGAGCCTCAGATGGCCACCTTTCACCGCCGCAAACCGAAGAACAATGTCGCGCAGTTTCCGCGCAGCGCCCGCGCGACTGCTGCGACTGTGCCTCCCCCGGTCAAGCCCAAGCGGCGGCGCGGCATCTATCTTTTACCCAACGCCTTCACGACGGCAGCTCTATTCTCCGGATTCTTCGCGATCGTCCAGGCGATGAACCAGCGCTTCGAGATCGCAGGCTACGCGATCTTCATCGCTGCGGTTCTCGACAGCCTGGACGGACGTGTGGCGCGGCTGACCAATACCCAAAGCGACTTCGGCGCGGAGTACGACAGTCTGTCTGACATGGTCGCCTTCGGTGTCGCGCCTGCGCTCGTCATCTACCAGTGGTCCCTCCTGGGGCTCGATAAGTGGGGCTGGCTTGCCGCGTTTGTCTATGTGGCCGGGGCTGGTCTGCGCCTGGCCCGCTTTAACACCAATATCGAGATCGTCGACAAGCGCTTCTTCCAGGGGCTGCCCAGTCCTGCCGCGGCGGCCATGGTGGCTGGCTTTGTCCTGGTGCTCGACAACCTGCGCTATACCGGCGCGGAACTGATGTGGCAGTCCTTTTGCGTGACGCTCTATGCCGGCTTGTCAATGGTCAGCAATTCCCCCTTCTACAGTTTCAAGGTGGTGAATCTGCGCAAATCCGTACCCTTCGTGTATGCGCTCATCGTGGTGTTGCTGTTTGTGGTCATTCTGATTAATCCGCCGCGTGTCCTGTTCGGAGCTTTCATCGCTTATGCCCTCTCGGGGCACGCCATCTGGGTCTGGAAGTGGCTGCGCAATCGAAGCCCTGGCGAAGAACCGCCCCCAACAGTGCCCCCCACCGAGACGGAATAGCCGTTGCATGCAGCGAGCCGCGGCGGGCTCTCGAGTGAGATTTCCGATCCCCACCAAAGTCCCGCAGCATCGACTGTGTTCTCCGATCCCCGAGACGGTGCTGCGACTTCGGCGACTGCAGTCCTGCGCGCACGCACTGTAGGCTCTTCGCCCAACGTTCGGGCACAGCAACGCTAGAAGGAAGCTGCCTCGCCCACCGGGTGACCATGGTCGGAGAGCACGACCCTGCAACGGGAGCTGTCGGCGATGCGCACGACCAATTCCATGCCGCCTGCGAAGTGCAAAGTGGCACCGGAGGAGACCGTTTGAGGTGCGTTAGCACCGGCAATCTTCAGAGCGACCTTCTTGCCGGCGCAGCCGATGACCGTGAGGGCATCGACCGCACTCCTATAGGCCGCACGCTTGGCCGGGTCGGTGGAGACGCCGTCCGCAAAAACCTTCGAAGGTGGGGGAGGAATTCCCGGCCCGTTGCCGTACTCGGGCAGTTTCGCAGGCTTTGGCTTTTCGGGGACGGCCTCGGGCAGGATCTCGTCCGATTGAGGCCCGGCCACGCCCTTTGGTGATCCCTCGCCCGCCATATAGTCTGCGACCGGAAGCCTCGGGCCCGCAATGCGTTCGAGCGTGAACATCTCTGGGCCCTTTAAGATCATGAGCCCCGCCAGGAGGGCCACGACGCACAAGCCGAGAAAGACCGAGAATTTCCAGAGGTTCATCTACCGATCCGATGGGTGCGAGTGGGCGCTGCAAAGAGGCCTGGTGCACTGCCTATATGAGGGGGAAGGGGGAAAGGGTAAGGGACGGAGCGCTTGCACGGGAGGCGATTCTCAGATGCTGAAACTGCAGACGCAAGAGCTTTGGAGGAAGGTGAGCGGGGCGAAGTGTAGTTCGAGTTCGCAGAGGCGTCTAGGGCCAAATAGTTTAGCCACGGGAAAATAGGTCGGCCGGGGCGCGAAGCGGCGCGAGTCGGAAATGTTGATTCGGCATGCGAAGGGTTTGGTGTCCCAACGCGTAGAGACCAGGCGGACAGCAGACTCGAAGGCTAAGCGGGGCGGATCGCCTGTGCGGCCCATGCGCCCAAGACAGTGAGCGCCTCGCGATCGCTCATCTGCTCGGCTTGGACGACCGAGGCCGCATCGGTCCACTGGGGATACGGGACTTCGTGCCTTCGATGGTGTCCGCGGGGCGTGTGTTCGTCCTTGATTCTTGCGAGCCAGGATGGCGGAAAGCGATCGGCCAGACGGATCATCGCCGGCCAGATGCGCCGATGCACAAAGGTCACTTTCCCGAGAACGAGTCGGCAAACGAGGATATCGGGCGACTCGCCGAGTATCGCAAAGACGCGGTAGATCTCGTGGCTCTTATCATGGCCCCACCAACTCCCCCGAATCGGCTCTCCCGCGATGACCTCGGACAGGCGCGCGACAGGCCCTTGGGCCGAGGCCAGGACGATGCCGGCTTTTTCGACATACCGAAGCGCATCGGCACCAGTCATGGGCGCATCCCCTGATCAAGGGTTAAGTCATTGACTTAAAAGCCGGATTATGGATATAATCCAAAGCTTTTTGGGATTTTTCCCGTGTCCTTGCCGCACCGCGCACGCATCGCGGGTGGCTTTAATCCATAAGGAGAATCAATGCGTCACTACGAAATCGTCTTAATCATCCATCCGGATCAAAGCGAGCAGGTGCCCGCGATGATCGAGCGCTACAAAACCCTGATCACCGGCAAGAACGGACATGTCCATCGCGTCGAGGACTGGGGCCGTCGTCAGCTGGCCTACCAGATCCAGAAGATCGCCAAGGCGCACTACGTGTGCCTGAACATCGAGATCGATCAGGAGACCCTGGACGAACTCGAGCATGGCTTCAAGTTCAACGATGCCGTGCTGCGTCATCTGACGGTCCAGCAGAAGAAGGCGCATACGGCGCCCTCGCCGATGATGAAGGAAGTGGCCAAGGAAGAGGCGCGCAAGGCTGCGACGTCCGAGGCTCCGGCTGCATCCTGATTCGAAAGCTGATCCGCGGATGAAGCGCTCCTGGGCGTGAACCGGACGGAGTTGTGCGCCCAGATCGTTGAGCGCAATATCCTTCGCTACACACCAGCTGGAATCCCGGTTTATGAGTGCGTTCTGGCACACAGTTCGACGCAGATCGAAGCGGGGCTGCCCCGCCAGATCGAACTGAGCCTGAATGCAGTGGCTCTTGGTCCGGTGGCGCTCAATCTGGATCGGGTGCCCCTGGCCACCTTGCACCGGTTTACAGGATTTCTGGCTCGCAAGAGCCGCAAGAGCAAAAGCTTCATCTATCACATCACCGCATACGCATTGGAAAACGAGGAATAGAGATGCCACCCCCAAGAAGATTCGGCAACAAGGACAAGACCAAGCGTCCCCAGCAAAATCCGCTGTTCAAGCGCAAGAAGTTCTGCCGCTTCACGGCCGCCCACGTCGAGCAGATCGACTACAAGGATGTTGAGACCCTGAAGGACTTCATCCAGGAAAATGGCAAGATCATGCCGGCCCGATTGACCGGCACCAAGGCGCACTATCAGCGTCAGCTCGACACGGCGATCAAGCGCGCCCGCTATCTGGCGCTCTTGCCCTACACCGACCTGCACGGTTGAGCGGAGCGAGGACACCATCATGCAAATCATTCTATTGGAGAAGGTCATCAATCTTGGCAACCTGGGCGATGTCGTCAAGGTCAAGGATGGCTACGCCAGAAATTTTCTGATTCCCCAGCGCAAGGCGCGTCGCGCCACCGACGCCAACATTGCCGAGTTCGCGGCCAAGCGTGTCGAACTCGAGAAGATCGCCGCCGAGAAGCTTGTGGCGGCCCAGGCGATCGGCGAAAAGCTGTCCGGATTTGTGCTCGAGATTCCCGCCAAGGCCGGAGTGGACGGCCGGCTGTTCGGCTCGGTCACGAACTTCGACATTTCGGAGGAGCTTGCCAAGAAGGGCTTCGTGGTCGAGAAGGGCCATATCCGTCTACCGGAAGGGCCGCTGAAGTCGGTCGGCGAGCATCCGGTTTCGGTGGCGCTGCACACCGACGTGGTGGTGGAGATCGTGGTCTCGGTTGTGGCTCAAGCCGCCTAAGGTCGTCTGTGCCCCGGAGCAAAAGGGTCAGCCTTAGGCTGGCCCTTTTGCATTGACCAAGGTCAGATGAGGACCGGATGGCTGGTTCGGCGTCGTCCACAGGTTTTCCTCATAGTTGTCCCCAAGTTGTGCACAGCCCACCGGCTCCGCCTGGGCTATAGTTTGCGAAGTCATGAATACCCCGATTCCCCTCCGGACCGAACGCGGCCTGAACCGCGATCCCGAACTTGATGCGCTGCGCGTTCCGCCCCACTCGATCGAGGCGGAACAGTCTGTCCTGGGCGGCCTCATGCTCGACAATCATGCCTTCGACAAGGTCGCTGATTGTCTGCGCGAGGAGGACTTTTACCGGTACGACCACCGTCTCATCTACCAGCATATCCAGCGGCTCGTCGAGCGCTCGCATCCGGCAGACGTGATCACGGTCTTCGAGTCGCTGGCCTCGGCGGGCAAGGCCGACGAGATAGGCGGGCTGCCTTATCTGAACGAACTGGCACAGAGCACTCCGTCGGCTGCCAATATCCGGCGCTATGCCGAGATTGTGCGGGACCGCTCGGTTCTGCGTCGCCTGGTCTCGGTGACCGACGAGATCGCCGAATCCGCCTTCAACACGCAAGGTAAGGAGACCCGCACGCTCTTAGACGAGGCCGAGTCCAAGGTCTTCTCGATCGCCGAGGAGGGTGCGCGCGGCTCCCAGGGCTTCGTTGAGATCCAACCCCTATTGACCCAGGTGGTCGAGCGCATCGACGAGCTCTACCACCGCGACAATCCCAATGACATCACCGGTGTGCCCACGGGCTTTGCCGATCTCGACACGAAAACCTCCGGTCTGCAGCCCGGAGATCTGATTATCGTTGCCGGTCGGCCCTCGATGGGCAAGACCTCGTTCGCCTTGAACATCGGTGAGTACGTCGCGATCGAGCACGGCTTGCCCGTGGCGGTATTTTCCATGGAGATGGGTGGCAGCCAACTGGCCATGCGCATGCTCGGATCGGTCGGTCGGCTCGACCAGCACAAGGTGCGCACCGGCCGGCTCGCCGATGACGACTGGCCGCGGCTGACTCATGCGATCCAGAAGATGCAAGATGCGCAGCTCTACATCGATGAGACCCCGGCTCTGAACAGCCTTGAGCTGCGGGCGCGGGCGCGCCGGCTCTCGCGTCAATGCGGCAAGCTAGGCCTCATCATCATTGACTACCTGCAGCTCATGTCCTCGAGTCGCGCGGGGGAGAATCGGGCCACTGAAATCTCCGAGATCTCGCGCTCGCTCAAGGCTCTGGCCAAGGAACTGAACGTGCCGGTGATCGCCCTCTCGCAGCTCAATCGCAGTCTCGAACAGCGGCCCAACAAGCGCCCGGTGATGAGCGATCTGCGGGAGTGCGTGACCGGCGATACGCTGGTGAATCTGGCCGACGGGCGCCGCTTGCCGATCCGGGACCTGGTCGATACCGAACCGATGGTCTGGGCCGTCACTCCCGAGGGTCGCATCGTATCGGCCCGTTCGGACAAGGTGTGGAAAGTGGGCGTGCGCAAGGTCTTTCGGGTTTCGCTCGCAAGTGGGCGGACCATCCGCGCGACCGGAGAGCACCGGCTCCTGGCCGACGGGGGCTGGGCCCGCGTCCAGGATCTCAGGCAGGGTATGCGTATTGGCCTGGCCCGGGAGATACCCGAGGCTGAACTGCCCGAGCGTTGGTCCGAAGAGGGTTTGATCGTGCTCGCCCATCTGATGGCGCGCGGCCTGCACCAGAACCATCAGCCGATCCGCTATACGAGTTCGAGCCGCTCGAATTGCGAGACGCTCGCGCGCGCGGTCCGGGCCTTCGGTTCGACTTGCAAGATGCAACTGGCTGCGGGAAACCGCTACCAGGTCCTGATCACGGGCAACGGCTCGCGATGGCATCCCGCTGGCGTCAAACAATGGCTGCGCGATATCGGCGTTTTGGGGCAGCGGCCCCATGAGAAGGAATTGCCCCAGGGACTCTTTCGGCTCGCCAACCACCAGATCGCGAGATTCCTGTCCCATCTCTGGGATGCCGCGGGCTCGGTGGGCGATCGGGGGATCTCCGGGCCCGGTGGGCTGCGCGTGTTTTTCTCGTGCTATAGCCTAGGGCTTGCGCGCGACGTGGCGGCGCTCCTGATGCGCCTTGGCATCCTCGCTCGCCTGACCACGGTCATCGACTCCCATGGCCGCCCCGTGCACGTGGTCGATGTCAATGGCTCCGAAGCCCAGCGGCTGTTTCTTGAGAGGGTGATCGCAGCGCCTGAACCGGTGGCCCTTGGCCGGGCGCCGGAACGGGATGCGCGGGAGCAAAGCGAAGGGCGCCGCGCGCTTTTGCAACGCAGCGCACAACTGACCGCAGCCCGCCCGACATCGGGCGCGGGCCGCACCCAGGCCAGTCGTCTGCCGATCGATGAGGCTGTGAGTGATTCCGACACCGCGCCAAGCCTAGAGGTGCGACCCCGACCGGTGGTCTGGGATCCGGTCGTGCGGATCGAACCGGCAGGCGAGGAGGATGTCTACGATCTCACGGTGCCCGGTCCCGAGTCCTGGCTTGCGGACGGTATCGTGAGCCATAATTCGGGCGCGATCGAGCAGGATGCCGACGTCATTCTCTTCATCTACCGCGACGAGGTCTATAACCCCGACTCGCAGGACAAGGGTACGGCAGAGATCATCATCGGCAAACAGCGCAATGGGCCGATTGGTACACTGCGCCTGACTTTTATCGGGGCCTATACTAAGTTTGAGAACTTTGCCCCTGGAGGCACGAGTTCCTATTGACCTGGTTCGACAATTCCTAAAGGTGTGCGGGATTTCATTGACCGCCCCGGCACATCCTGATACCAATTGGGTCGAGAATCTGGCAGCCTGAGGGCCGCTGGGATGAGGTCCCTACTACCCCCCCGATTTTGCAGGGCTCGAAATCTTGAGCGCTGTCCTTGGAGATGCGATGCTGGAGCGGATCGTGAGCCTGTTGCGCCACTGCGGTGAGGGGGCGGCCCTTGTCTGTGCCCTCGTGATGTCGACCCCCTCCTTTGCTCAGACGCCCTCCGGGGCTCCGGCGACCACGCCCCAGGCTCAGGGCGGCGCGGCGGGGACTGCGACAGGCGCATCGGGCACTGCCGGGACGGCGGACACGGCTCCTGCGGCAAGCACGGGCGATGCCGCCCAGGCGCGTAATCCGGCGGCCAAGATCAATCTCGTCGATGGCCAGGTCCGGATCGTGGGCCCCGACAAGGTCTCGCACTCCGGCAAGGTCGGCGACCAACTCTATGAGGGCGATGCGATCGTCACCGGCGATGGCGCCGAGATCCATCTTGACATGGCCGACGGTGGCTTCATCGCGGTCCGGCCCAATTCCCAGGTCCGTATCGCCAAGTATCAGGCGAACGGGGACTCGGGGGATGTGAGCGTGATTGGCCTGCTCAAGGGCAGCCTGCGCTCCATCACCGGCTGGATCGGCAAGACCTATCCGCGCAACTACTCGGTGATCACGCCCAGTGCGACGATCGGCGTGCGCGGTACCGATCACGAACCGGCCTACATACCCGAGGGCACGCAAGGCACCGATGCCGGTACCTACGACACGGTCCATGCAGGTCAGACATCGATGGCCACGAGCCACGGCACGATCGACGTCCTGCCCGGCAAGGCCGGCTTTGTCGATCAACATGGCAGCCAGCCGCGCGTGCTCGACAAGGTCCCGGCTTTCTTCCAGGCGCCACACGCGCATGATGCCGTGTTCGTGGGCAAACACGAGAAGATCGCCGCATCGCTTGAGCAAAAGCGCCAGACCCGTGTGCAACAGCATGCGCAGGAACTCAAGCAGGGTGGGGCTCGTGGGGGGGCCAACAATCCCGCAGCACGCCAGACGACCGGTCGGGCGCCACTGCAGCCCGTGAACAAAGCGGCTGCCGCCGCGGCGCGGCCCGGGCAGCCGGCGGCTGCCGCGGCGAACAAGCCGGCAGCGCCTCAACAACAGGGAAACCTGCTCCAGCGGATGATGCATCCGAATGCCCCAGCGCCTGCCGCGGGCCAGAAAGCGCCGGTGGTGGTGCCCAAGGTTGAGCCGAAGGTCGATCTGAAAAAGAAGACGAACTAGGAGGTGGGCATCCTGGGCGTGTGGGGCGTGTTCTCGCAGTGCGCTGAAGGGGAGCCTAAAGGACGCGTAAGAGGCGCTTAGAGGGCGTGCCCGAGGTGAGAACGAGGTGCGTGCCTGGCCTAACCCCCGATATAGGACATTTCGACCTTGGCCCGTCCCTCAGTCTGCGCGCCGCGCACTTCCGAGTAGCGGTCCGATCGGTCCGACCAGACCGCAGCGATCAGATTCGACAGCAGCGCATCACTCGCGCCTGAGCGCAGCGGTGCCCGAAAATCCGTGGCCGCGGTCGCAAACAGACACGTGTAAAGATTGCCCTCGGTCGACAGGCGTGCACGGGTGCAGCTTCCGCAGAAGGCCTGCGTGACGCTCGAGATCATCCCCAACTCCCCCGAGCCGTCGGCATAGCGCCAGCGTTGCGCCACCTCGCCCTCATAGTTGTGCTCGATGGGAACGATCGGTGCGAGCGCATTGATCCTGGCGACCACTTCGGAACTGGGCACGACCTCGTCAAGGCGCCAGCCGTTGGAATTGCCCACGTCCATGTATTCGATGAATCGCAGGATGTGGCCGCTGCCGCGAAAGTGGCGGGCCATCGGGACGATCTCCTGGTCGTTCAAGCCGCGCTTGACGACCATGTTCACCTTGATGGGACCCAGTCCGACGCGGCTTGCCTCGTCGAGTCCTGCGAGCACGGCCGCGACCGAGAAGTCCGCATCGTTCATCCGTCGGAAGACCGCGTCGTCCAGGGCATCGAGGCTGACCGTCACGCGGGTGAGTCCCGCGTCCTTCAGGGCAGCCGCCTTGCGTTCGAGCAGTGATCCGTTGGTCGTGAGCGTCAGATCCAAGGGCGAGCCATCGGGCAGCTGGATCGCCGCGAGCATGGCGATGAGCCTCTCGATGTTCTTGCGCAAGAGCGGCTCGCCCCCGGTTAGACGGATCTTGCGCACGCCATGCGCTGCGAACAGGCGGGCGAGCCGCGTGATCTCCTCAAAACTGAGTAACGCGGCCTGCGGCGCGAAGGCATAGTCCTGATCAAACACATCCCGGGGCATGCAATAGATGCAGCGGAAATTGCAGCGATCCGTGACCGAGATCCTGAGGTCGCGCAGACTGCGCTGCAAGCGGTCGTTCAGAATCCCCCGGGGCTCGATGTGCCGATCAGGCACGCGCACCGTACTGCGGTTGCGGTAGTCAGAGAGGGGAACAACACGTTGCGTCATGGCAATTCCAGACAGAGAGCTGATGATAGCGCGCCCGAACGATTGCTGCAGGCCCGGCGGCCGGCGAGCGCTACCGATAGGGTCCCTCGCGCATCCAGCGCGTGGCGATCCACTTCTCACCACGCGTGACGGCAGTGCCGCCATGCAAGGTGCGCGTGGACGGGTGGGGACGGTCGTAGGAAAAGAACACCGCATTGCCTTGTACGGCCGCGACCTCGAGTCCGAGGTCCGGAAAGATCGTCGCGCCACCACCTTGGGGATCGTTCAGATAGATGATGAGCGTCGCAACGCGCTGTCCGCCCTGGCTCACGAGCTTCGGGGTGCCCGGATCGGCGGGATCGAAGTAGTCGTAGTGCGGCTCATACTGCGCGCCCTCGCCATAGTGCAGGATCTGCAGGGGCTCGCCGTTTTCAAGGGGCCAGCGGGTCAGACTGGCGATGCGCTGATTGATGCGCAACAGCAGTTCCGACTCGGTGTGATGGAAATAGGTGCCCTCGCTGGTCCGGGCTGCGTTGAGTTCGGTGCCACCACTTTCGCGATCGATGGTGCGCGAACGTTCCAGCTTGGGCTGCGACTCTTGGATCAGTGCGGCGCATTCCGCCTGTGAGAGCACACCTTGCAAGACGAGGAGCCGGGGTTGTTGAAACTGCGCGAGCACGGTGATCCGGCCATCGGAGACGTCCAGAACATGGGGACCCTCGGCGAGATTTGCGGCAAGGGGATCGGGAACGGCATGCGTTGCCGAACGGGCGGGCGCTGCAAGCTCCGCCTTGGGTTGGGCGTCCTCTAAGATCTGGCGCGCAAACGCCGGGTCGTGACCCACGGCCACGAGGGCCTGGATCATGTCCTGCGGAGCGCACCCGCGCGCAAGCTGCTCAGTGATCCACTGACTGAGCTCGGGAGTAAGTCGCACCGATCGCTCCGCCGCAGGCTTAGCCCTTGCGCGTCTCGATTTGCACCAGCGGCTCGGAGGACGCCGGCGGTGCGGGTTTGCGCGCGCGCGGCACGCGGGTCAGCGGCGCTGCAGCAGCCGCGC
>CAJCID010000015.1 GCA_903970305.1 Rhodospirillales bacterium
GAGTGTACCGCCCGGAGCGATCCTGGCGCACGCGTCCAAGCAACGCTTGCGCCAGGCCCAAAGGAGCCTCTAGGTGTGCGCCCGGTCGAAGCGGAACTGCCCGTCCGAAAAGTCCACGGGGATCACGTCCTTCGGCCCGAATTTCCCCTCGAGGATCATTTTCGCAACCGGATTCTCGATCTGCTGCTGGATGGCCCGCTTGAGCGGACGCGCACCGAACTGCGCATCGAAGCCGGCCGCAGCCAGACGGCTTAACGCCGCTTCGCTCACGTCCAGTTCCATATCCATCTTGTGCAGCCGCGTCTTCAGGTCCTCGAGCTGGATGCGTGCGATGGAGGCAATCTGCTTTTGATCCAGACCATGGAAGACGACCACCTCGTCGATCCGATTCAAGAATTCCGGACGGAACTGTAACTTCACCTCCTGCCACACGAGGCCCTTGATCCGCTCGTAGACCGCATCCGAGGTCTCATGGTCGGCGGCGCTGCCTTCGGCCAAGATCAAATCGGACCCGATGTTCGAGGTCATCACGATCACGGTGTTCTTGAAGTCGACCGTTCGGCCCTGGCCGTCCGTCAGCCGTCCGTCATCGAGCACCTGCAAGAGGATGTTAAAGACGTCCGGGTGCGCTTTTTCAATCTCATCGAGCAGGATCACGCAGTAGGGTTTACGCCGCACGAGCTCGGTCAGGTAGCCGCCCTCCTCGTAGCCGACATAGCCTGGGGGCGCACCGATGAGCCGCGCCACCGAGTGCTTTTCCATGAACTCGCTCATGTCCACGCGGATCAGGGCATCCTGGGTGTCGAACAGGAAGCTCGCGAGCGCCTTGCACAACTCGGTCTTGCCCACGCCCGTGGGACCCAGGAAAAGGAACGATCCGTAAGGGCGGTTCGGATCCGACAATCCCGCGCGGGAGCGCCGGATCGCATCCGAGACCAGGCGCACAGCCTCGTCTTGGCCTACGACGCGCTCGTGCAGCTTGTCTTCCATGGCGAGCAACTTCTCGCGCTCGCCTTGCATCATGCGCGAGACCGGAATGCCGGTCGCCCGGGAGACCACCTCGGCGATCTCCTCGGCACCGACCTGGGTGCGCAGCAATTGATTCGGCTTGCCCTCATCACTGTGCGACTCTGCAGCCTTAAGCTCGGTCTCCAGCTGGGGCAGCTTGCCATACTGGAGCTCAGCGACCTTGTCGAGCTTGCCCTCGCGCCGCAGGCGCGTCAGCTCCATCTTGACCTTGTCGATCTCCTCCTTGATATGGGCCGCGCCCTGGACCGCCGCTTTCTCGGACTTCCAGATCTCCTCGAGGTCGGAATACTCCTGCTGCAGTCTGGTGATCTCTTCCTCGATCAGCCCGAGCCGGCGGCGTGAGCCCTCGTCGGACTCCTTCTTGACCGCTTCTCTTTCGATCTTGAGCTGGATCAGACGCCGGTCAAGGCGATCCATCACCTCCGGCTTCGAATCGATCTCCATTTTGATCCGCGCGGCTGCCTCGTCGATCAGATCGATCGCCTTGTCCGGCAGGAACCGGTCGGTGATATAGCGATGCGACAGCTCGGCTGCGGCCACGATGGCCGGATCGGTGATCTCCACGCCATGGTGCAGTTCATAGCGCTCCTGCAAGCCACGCAGGATGGCGATCGTCGATTCCACGCTCGGCTCGTTGACGATGATCTTTTGGAAGCGCCGCTCGAGGGCCGCATCCTTTTCGATATATTTCCGATACTCGTCTAACGTCGTGGCGCCGATGCAATGCAACTCGCCGCGCGCGAGCGCAGGCTTGAGCATATTGCCGGCATCCATGGCGCCCTCGGCCTTGCCTGCGCCGACCATCGTGTGCAGTTCGTCGATGAAGACGATGGTCTGGCCTTCGTCTTTGGCCAGATCGTTCAAGACGGCCTTCAGACGCTCTTCGAATTCGCCGCGGAATTTCGCGCCGGCCAGCAAGGACGCCATATCCAGCGACAAGACGCGCTTGTTCTTCAGGCTCTCGGGCACTTCGCCATTGACGATGCGCTGGGCGAGGCCCTCGACGATGGCCGTCTTGCCCACACCGGGCTCTCCGATCAAGACCGGGTTGTTCTTGGTACGCCTTTGCAGAATCTGGATCGAGCGCCGGATCTCATCGTCACGCCCGATGACCGGGTCGAGTTTGCCGTTGCGCGCACGCTCGGTCAGATCCATCGTGTATTTCTTCAGGGCCTCACGCTGGCCTTCGGCCTCGGCGCTCGTGACGTTCTCGCCTCCGCGCACCGAATCGATGGCCGCCTCGAGCGCTTTCTTGGTCAGACCCGCCTCTTTCAACAGGCGGCCGGCCTCGCCCTTGTCGTCGGCCAAGGCCACGAGGAACATCTCGCTGGCAATAAATTCGTCACCCTGCTTTTGCGCGGCCTTGTCGGCAAGGTTCAGCAGATTGGCCGTCTCGCGGCCCACCTGGATCTGTCCATCGGAGTGCTCCACAACGGGCAGACGCTCCACTGCAGCGGTCAACGCGCCAGACAGGCGCTGCACGTTCACGCCGGCGCGCTGCAAGAGCGAACTGGTGGAGCCGTCCTTCTGCTTGACGAGTGCCAAAAGCAGATGCACGGGCTCAATGGACGGATTGTCGCGGCCCACGGCAAGGCTTTGGGCATCAGCCAGGGCTTCTTGGAACTTGGTCGTTAATTTGTCGATTCGCATGGAGGGGTTCCCTTCGTTCTCACCGCGCTAAAGTGGGGGCTCAGGGCGCCGGTTTCAAGCCATCAGAAGCCATCCTTTGCGGTGTCGCCCGAGCCCCTACCCTTGTGTCCTGGCCCCCCGACCGAGCACGCGCGCAGCCAGGCAAAGCAGAGCCAAGAGCCCATATCCCCCGGCGAGCGCGAAAACGGCGCCGGGCGTATCCGGCCCGGGCCAGAAGAGCCGCCCATCGGCATAGGGCGAGTGAATCGCACCAAAGAGGGTCATCAGGCCCAGGACGAGACCGACGAGCCCAGCGCGCACGAAGCGCCGCTCAACCAGCCAGACGAGCCAACTTGCCCAGAGCATCGAGGTGATGATGAAGCCGTTACCCAGCATGGTGAGCGCCTCGAGGTCGTGGCGAAAGCCCGCCGAGAGCGCGGTGAAATCCACATGGGCCTCGGACGCGAGGCCATTGATCTGGATCAAAGAAAGATAGGCCAGGACGGGGACCAGGGCGAGCCCGAGTGCGCGCACCTGGCTCGGGTCGGTCACTTCGACCGCCTGAGCGCTCATCTCCAGACCGACATAGACGAGGATGGGAACGATCAGCGATTCCGGTAGGAGCGTAATGAGTAGGCCGATCAGC
Organism: Rhodospirillales bacterium; assembly: GCA_903970305.1. Taxonomy (GTDB): domain Bacteria; phylum Pseudomonadota; class Gammaproteobacteria; order Burkholderiales; family Burkholderiaceae_D; genus BOG-994. The sequence goes on from CAJCID010000015.1 coordinate 3,305, forward strand.
CCTGTGGCCGCACCGATGCCGATGAAAAGACCTGTGGCGATCGTATACGCTGCCCGGCACCCCATCGCCTTGTAGGCAGGATGCCCGATATAGGGTGTGGTCTGCACCACACCCCCGCAAAACGCCTGGACGAGGGTCGAGAGCGCCTCGACGACGAGGA
>CAJCID010000016.1 GCA_903970305.1 Rhodospirillales bacterium
TGGGCGCGATAATTCCCGCCGACGCCCCGAACAGGTCCTCCGGAGGTCGTCGGAGTAGGGCATCGTCCTCGACATCGTTATAGATTTCGCTCGTATGGGTATAGTCGACCCCGAGTCGCACCGTCGCCCCATTGGGGAGGAACGTATGCACGTCGGGACTCAGGGCAATCTTGAGCTTGGGAGTTTTTGGCAGATACCGCCCGGTGGTCGCCTCTGCATACTGATTGATCTCGGTATACCTCGCATCTTGGTACCCCATGCTGCCATTCAGCGAGAAATGGCTTCCCCATAGGGATTGCGCCTCCACTTCCATGCCTTTGATCTGGGCGTTTCCAGCGTTCTGAGTGACGGGCGAGGTCAGCTGCTCGTAGGTCAGCTGAATTTGATCGTAGTTGCTCAAAAATGCAGCTGCGTTCACGATGAGGTGTCGATCCAGGAACTCGCTCTTGAGGCCTAGCTCGTAGGTCTGATCGGTCTCCGGGCCGAAGGCCTGCGCGGGTGAGCCGGGCGGCAACGGTTCCGTCAGGCGCGTCGTCCAACCACCGCTCTTGAAGCCCTTGGCGTACGACAGGTAAGCCATGATGGTGTCGTTGAAGTGGTATTGCACGTTCGCAGTGGGGGTGAATTCGTTGAACACCTCGGTGTTCTCGCCGTACGGATAGATCTGGTTGGGATTGTTGGGATTTGGAAATCCCAATGCCTGCTGGCAGGTGAGGGTGGCCGGAGCGCCGATCAAGCTGGCGGATGCGTTGTAGGGATAGCAGCCGGAGACTTTGTAGAAAAACTGGTTCAAGTCCTGCTGACCGCCCACGAAGGACTTGTGGTCGGATGAATATCTTCCACCCAGCGTGAGACCGATCTGATCATTCACCTTGTAATCCGCGTGAATGTACCCGGCATAGGAACTGGTATCCAATTCATTCGGTCCATCGATCTGCAAGAGCCCATTGCCGAACGTGACCAGATCGTTGATGTAGCCGCCTTCATTGAAGTAATAGAGTCCGGTGACGAGTTTGAGTTTCGAATCCAACAAGTCCGCGATCAGTTGTACTTCCTCGGACACCTGATGTTGTCCCTCTTCGAATCCCAATTCGAAGAAGTCGATGGGGGAGCCATCCGCATCGGTCGCGCTGTCCCAATGCAGCCTTCGCCAGCTGGAAATGGACCGTAATTTGTATTGGGAGCTGATGTCCCAATCGACGGTGGCGGCCAAGCCGTAAGAATCGAGTGCATCGAAGTTCGGACCGGTGGCATACGTCGTATCGATGTTGCCCGTGTTCGTGACCGCGGGGCTGTAAAGAAGGCGAGTGGTATTGGGGTTCAGATTGGCCTGCCAGATGCCGGTGCCGACGGTCGCGCGGGGTCCGCAAATGAGTGCATTCCCCGGGGCTTCCCCCAACAGGCAGGCATTGTAGAAGGCGCCGAATACCGCGCTGGGGCCCGTCGTCACCGTCGCCAGAACGGTGCTCGCTGTGGATGGTTGGTTGGTGTGGGTCCAGTCCCCGGTGAAAGTGGCAGTTACGGATTCGGACGCCTTCCATAGGACCTTTGCCCGGATGACTTGCTGATTGGTACCGCCCTGGGTATTGAACGCCTCGGTTCCGGAATCCTTGAAAGCGCCGACGGGGTCCGAGACGTAGGGTGTCATCGACGGAAAGGGAATGCGCACTTGATATCCGTCCTGGTACTGCGTCGAGAAGGTCACCATGGATTTCACGTTCTCGGAAATAGGAATGTCCGCGAGTAGCGCGGCATCGCGCCGGTTGTAGCTTCCCGTTGTGGCCTGAGCCTGAACCTGGAAATCGTCGCCCGGGGTCCGTGTGACCACGCTGATTGCACCGCCGATCGTATTGCGACCGAAAAGGGTGCCTTGCGGCCCCTTGAGAATCTCGAGATGATCGACGTCGAGAAGGTTTTGGTTTGCTCCCACCGTACGCGCAAAGTAGACACCGTCGACGTAGACACCGACGCCCGGGTCGAGATTGAACGCAAAGTCATCTTGTCCTATGCCCCGAATCGAGGCAGACAAGACCGAATTCGATCCGGAGAAGGGTGATCCCGCATCCAAGTTGACATTGGGGACCAGAGCCGACACGCCGTGCAAGTCCGTTATGCCCTTCGCGCGCAATGCATCCTCGGAGAAGGCCGTGATCGCAATCGGCACATCTTGCACGTTCTGGCTGCGTTTCTGCGCAGTGACGGTGATCTCGGCCAATGAGGTTTCTTCGCTCGCGCTTGCGGCCTGCTGTGCCCGCAGTGCCGGCGATACCGATAGCAGCAACAAGGGCGCGAGAAACCACCGTCGATTATTCTTACCCACCATACGTATTTACTCCCCACATGATGTCGTTCTTGAAGCGAAAAAACTCAGTTTCAAAATTGTTCACGCCATGCGCACGATGGCTTTGATCGCGCGACCCGATTCGGAATCTTGGATCGCCTCATTGATGGAATCGAAAGAGTAGAATCGGACCAGGCGGTCGAACGGAAAGCGGCCCTGACGATATAATTCGATCAGCGTCGGGATGAACAGTTCGGGAATCGAGTCCCCCTCGATGATTCCTCTCACGCTGCGCCCAGCGGTCATCAGGTGCGCTATGTTCAGGCTGACCTCGGCAGACACGTCGCTTGCGCCCAGCAGACCGCAGACTCCCAGCGGGGCGAGTATGTCGACCGCCGTGCGAATCACCGTAGGCAATCCGGTGGTGTCGAGCGAAAAATCGAGCCCCGCATCGATCAATGTTCGCACCGCGGCGGGCACGTCCATGCGGGCCGGGTTGATGACATGTGTAGCACCCAGCTCGCGTGCAAGTGTGAGGCGATCTTCGTTGAGGTCGATGGCAACGATGGTGCTTGCCCCGCACAACACTGCCGCCATGATCGCGCTCAATCCCACTGATCCGGTACCGAATACGGCGAGGGAGTTACCTTCACGAAGGCGAAGAGCGTTCATAACGGCGCCCGCGCCTGTTTGAATCCCGCACGCCAGGGGCCCCAGCAACTCCAGCGGAACATTGCCCGGAACCTTGATCACGTTGCGCTCATTGCACACGGCGTGGGTGGCAAACGAAGACTGGCCGAAGAAGTGACTGTGCACGGGTTCATCGTCGCTGCTGAGGGCGGTCGAGCCGTCGGCCCGAGATCCGCCGAAATTACAGGCGAAGAAATCGTGGCAGTAGCTGCGCTTCGCGGAATAGCAGTTGGGGCAGTGGCCGCAGGAGTGATAGGTCATGACGACCGGATCGCCGACTCTGACCTTGCGAACGGAGCCCCCAACTTTCTCGACGATGCCGGCGCCTTCGTGACCCAGAACGATGGGCTGCGGCACGGGAAACACCTGATCGCGCATGGCTATGTCGGTGTGACAGACCCCAGTGGCGGTCACACGCACCAACACTTCGTCATCGCGCGGCGAGTCGAGCGTCAGATCC
>CAJCID010000017.1 GCA_903970305.1 Rhodospirillales bacterium
GAAGTAGTCGCCGATCGCGTCTCGGACCTTGCTCTCGACGACCTCGTAAGGATCGCCCGGCCGGACATTCTGCACCCGCCTGCCCTCGTGATCCTCGACGTAGATCCCCAGATTCGAGGTGAAGACGATGATCGCCTCAGAAAAGTAGGCGGTATCGCCCCGTCCATCGGTGAGTCGACCATCCTCGAGGATCTGAAGGAACTTGTCGAGGATCCGCGGGTGGGCCTTTTCAATCTCGTCAAAGAGCACCAGCGAGAAGGGCTTCTCGCGCACCGCATTGGTCAATTCGCCGCCCGCGTCAAATCCGATATAGCCAGGCGGCGCGCCCAACAGGCGCGCACTCGTATGCTCCTCGGCGAACTCGCTCATGTCAAAGCGCAGGTAGGCGCGCTCATCGCCGAAGACGAGTTGGGTCAGGGTCTTGGCGAGCTCGGTCTTGCCAACCCCCGTGGGACCCGCGAAAAAGAGTACGCCGCGCGGTCGGCTTCCTCCCTGACGGACATGGGCACCGGTCATCCCCATCACCGAACGCCTGAGGATATCGAGCGATTTGACGATCGCCGGGTACTGTCCTTTCACCCGGCCTTCGATGAACTGCTCGGCATGACGGATCTTCTCGCGCAGATAGTCCTTCTTCCAGGGGTTATCGAGCGCCCCGATCTTGTAGCTGCGAATGGCATCATCGATGGCTCCCATGCCCAGGCCCTGCTGCGTCGCCAAGGCCGTGATATCGGACAGCGCCAGAAGACTCATCCCCTCGGTACCCTCGGTAAATCGCTTGACGAACTCTTCGCGCACGGACGCAGGTGCTGCGTCAAACTCAGTGAACACCGGCCCGAGCTCAGAGGCCGCAGCCTGGCGCGTTTCGTAGTCGGGTCGCGCGATGATGAGGCTGGCCACGCGCTCGCTGTCGAGCGTAAACCACGATGGAAGGTCCTGGATCCGATTCAGGAGCCAGAAGGTCGGATTGTAGAGCGGGGCCCCACCACCTTCTTTGGGTACGATCGGCGCGACGCTCAGGGAGTGCTTCTCGGCGGCCACAAAAAACCGGTGCTCGCCTTCGCTCAGATGATCGGGCTGGCGCGCAAGCCGGCTGGCGAAGTCCAGGACGAGCGCGCAGCGAGCCTCGCGTTCGCCCCCGAGCGAGCGCATCAGGCCCGCGAGGGATTCAAGACTGAGCATCTGGGGGCCGGCCGCGAGCCGCAGCTCGAAGAGCTTGTCGGCCAGATTGCGAACCGCTGCCTCGTTCGGATAGGCGCGCAGTCCCTCGGAGGGATCGTAAATCAGCAGCAGACGATAGTCGTGGCGCTTCAGAACTTCCCAGAGCGCGCGATACAGCGGCACGATCGCAGGACCCGTTGCGAGCGGGACCAGGAAACTGTCGCGGATGTTGCCCGATAGGGCAAACTGCGACCGGATCGGCAGGAGCCGTTCCACATCCGCTAGCCAGCGCGGCTCGGGTAAGCTCATTTGATCTCCCGGGCGAGGGGCTTGGAGTGCACCGTTTCCTCTTCGGAGGCCGCAAAATGAGGCAGTTGGTCGCGCTCGACCATCTGGACCGGCAATTCCCCTGGGGCCAGGTGGCGCGTCACGGTGAGCGCCGCCCCGCGTGCCTCGAGGGTCTTTAAGAGAGTCGGAAACTCGGCGCACCAACGGTCCTCGGCGAGATGATCAAGAACGCTCGGTTCGGCCGCAGAGCCGGCATTCGTTGCGCGCACGACGTTGAAATTCGCAGCGCCCTCCTCACCGCTCACCCGCATGCGGACCATGTAGTCGCCCCAGTCGCTACGTCGGAAGTGGGCGACACCCCCTTCGACAAAGAGCGTCTGGGAAATGTCATCAACCTGGTAGCCCAGATCCTGGAGTGACTGGCGCACGATGATCGCGGTCGCCTCATCAATCATGCGTTTCTGGGTCGCATCGACGAGCTGCTGGACTTGTCGCCGCAGCTCAGATGCCAGAAGGTCGGCGCGCTCCCCGGGCAGCGTGCGATCGAGTTCCTCAGCCAGTTTCGCAAGCGAGACCGGAGGCGCGCCCAGATGAGCAATGCGCTCGAGTAGCCGCTGGGCCAGCGTCAGCTTCTGGACCTTCTCGGGGAGGGTGATGTCGGGTGCTGCCAGCGCCTCATCTTCTGCCGCAGCTTCGGTCTTTTGAATCATCTCCAGATCGTCTGCAAAGCGCTTGAGTCCGAGCAGATAGGCCTGTTTTTGGATGGTGTCGGCAGACTCGGGTGGTACCGGCCGCCTGGCTTGGATCTCTTTGGCGGCCTCGGACCTTGACGCCATAGTGATCAGCGCCTCGAGCCTTGACTCGGTGGCTCGAATGACCTCGTCGAGCCTGCGCGCTTCCTCTTGCCGTGCCGCACCCAACTCCCCACGGCGCGCCTGGCCTTCGATCGCATAGGCCTCGTGCAGTCGGGCTGCGTTCGCGTGGCCTTCCCGGATCGCTTGCGCCGCCCGGATGGCGGCAGCAGAGAGCAGGATGACAAACGGATCGGCCCCAAATACGACGGTTTTCGGTCCGCTCACGACAGTCCTTTCAGAACGCTCGGGGCACACGGTTGTGGCCCCAAATGGCCGCGCAGTATGGGCCAACCACCTCTATCCTACCGGGGCCACCCTCTGAGTCAACAAGGGCGGCCCAGGTGACCCAGGGCGGGCGACGCTCTTTGTGCGAGTCTTCAGCAAGACACCCCTGGGCAGGCGCGTGCACCGCACGCTGATTCATCACAGGAAGATTCGATGTGAGAGCTTGAGCGGCTGATGTTTCGGGAAGTCACGTGCGAGACTGGCGCGACTTCGAACTGCGCGTCGAGAGTCGGGAAGGCCCAAGAGCCTGTGGGTGTAGGGCCTGGCCAAAATGGGCCAAGTACTTCGACGCCTTAAATGGGCGAAGAACTCCTGAAGGTGACCGATCGAGCCGCTGCATCCATCGCCGCGCAGCTCGCCCGTGTACACAGTCGGCGCTGCTCACCCGCGGCCGACCCCTTTCGCGTTTGCGCAGGTTACTGCGAAGGCGCGCCGCCGCGCTCGCGTCGACAGGCCAAGGGCGGCGAACTCGAACTCCCAGAAGACGATGCGTCCGGCCCGCGCGGGGGTGCCGCGCAAGTACCCGATACGGTCTCATTTTGCCGGTTCGTGAAACTACAGGACGCACCGCTGGACTTCCCTTCGCAGGCGGCCAGAGCCTGAGGGGGTGGACCTCGATGGCGACCCTGGCCGCCAGGACCTTCTTGCATGCCCGGGCCGCTCTGGTCTCCTCCTGCCGGCGCCGGTGACGACTGGGCCCAGGCGCCCATTGCGCAACACGCGAGAAGGGCGGTGCAAAGCAGACGATTTTTCTTCATGAACGAGAGTCTCTCCGAGTAAGTCGGACGTACTCTAGGGGAATCAGGCCCGCTTGTCATCGCCAGGAAGGAACGCGATTGTCACTTAACCTTTCAAGCTCGATCACGAGCCTTCCGCGCCGCCTGATGTCACGGGTTCGAGAGGCGACTCGCCGCGGGAATTGGCATCATTGCGAAACAGGATCGGCCGCTCGATGACCTTGGGGTGTGCAGCCTCTTTCACGATCTTCAGCACGAGGTCATGGTGCTTAGACTTGCTACAAACCGGATCGGCCTGGCGTGCATCCTGGGTCAGGAGGTAAGCTTGGCAGCGACATCCTCCGAAGTCGCGCTCCTTCTCCGAGCAACTGCGGCAGGGCTCTTGCATCCAGGCCTGGCCACGGTACGCATTGAAGGATTGACTCTCGTACCAGATCTGTTTGAGCGAGTGCTCTTTGACGTTCAGTAGATCGAGCCCGGGTAACTGGCGCGCATTGTGACAAGGTAACGCCAGCCCGTCTGGGGCAATGCACAAAAAAACCGAGCCCCAGCCATTCATACAGGCCTTGGGCCGCTCTTCGAAATAGTCAGGAACCACGAAGAGCAGCTTGCAACGCTTGCCGATCTTTTCCCGGTAGCTCCGAACCACTCGCTCGGCCTCCTCGAGTTGGGCGCGCGTGGGCAGCAATGCGTCGCGATTGCGCCAGGCCCAGCCGTAATACTGGGTATTGGCCAGTTCGAGATACTCGGCCTCGAGCTCCAAGGCCATCTCGATGATGGCCCCCACGTGCGGCAGGTTGTGGCGATGCAATACGCAATTCAGGACCATCGGGTAGTCATATTGCTTGATCAAGGACGCGACCTTCTTTTTCAGCGCGAAGGTCTTGGTACTGCTCAGGAAGTCGTTCAACTCCTGGGTCGAATCCTGAAACGAGAGCTGGATGTGGTCGAGCCACGCCTTCTTCAGTGCGGCGATCCTCGTCTCGGTCAGGCCGACGCCCGAGGTGATCAGGTTGGTATAAAAGCCCAGACGGTGCCCTTCGGCGACGAGCTCTTCAAGATCCTCGCGCACGAGGGGTTCGCCGCCGCTCAAGCCGAGCTGGGTCGCGCCCAGGCGTCGCGCCTGGCGCAGCGCATCGAACCATTCG
>CAJCID010000018.1 GCA_903970305.1 Rhodospirillales bacterium
GTCGCGCTGGGCTGCCTGGTATGGGCCATTTTTCCGCTCCACATGCGCTACCGGATGACGATGATCTGGCCCCGCCTCGTCATCTGGGGCGGGCGGGTCATCTGCGGCATGCGCTATTCCGTTCTGGGCATGGAGAATTTGCCTGATGGGCCGTGTGTGCTGCTCTCGAAGCATCAATCCGCCTGGGAGACGCTCTTCTATCCGGTGTTGATGCCACGCGAACTCTGCTACGTCTACAAACGAGAGTTGCACTACGTGCCGTTTTTCGGCTGGGGTATTGCACTCTTGCGCATGATCCACATCGATCGGTCCCGTGGCATGGATGCCTTTGAAAGCGTGGTACGACAGGGCGGCCTGCGTCTGGCGGAGGGACGCTGGATCATCATGTTCCCCGAGGGCACACGCACTCCGGTGGGCCGACCGGGCCGCTACAAGACGGGCGGGCCGCGCCTGGCGCTGCGCCTTGGCGTTCCGGTCGTGCCGATCGCCCACAATGCGGGCGAGGTCTGGCCGCGCAATAGCTTTATCAAGAAGCCCGGTCTCATCACCGTATCGATCGGCCCGATGATCGCCTCGACAGGATTGACGCCCGAACAACTTTCGTCCAAGGTAGAATCTTGGATTGAGACCGAGATGCGGCGCATCAGCCCGCATGCCTATGCCCACGCGACAACCGAAGTCCAAGGCACGTCCTGACCCGCTCGCGCTGCAGTTCGAGTTGCCTCTCCTGTTCCCTGAAGAAGTCGCGCCCATCGCGGCCCCCAGCGAGAAGCTGCGGCGTATCCACCTGGGGCTGCGCTCGCTCGATTATCGACTCAAGCGCTCGCGCCGTCGCAGTATCGGCTTCGTGGTTGATGATCTCGGGCTGACCGTGACCGCACCGCGCTGGGTCACCCAGGGCCAGATCGATGAGGCAGTCCGGGAGAAGGAGCGCTGGATCTTCGCGAAAATCGCCGAGATGCGCGAGCGACGGCGCGCCCTGCCTCGGGTGCTCTGGCAGGATGGTGGCACGCTCCCCTATCTCGGGGAGCCGCTTACGCTGCGCATCGCCTCGGGCAACCAGCGCACTGACGCGGTTCTGTTCGAGCCTGATGCGCGGCGTCTGACCTTGGCCTTGCCTCCCTCGGCGGGGCCGCAGCAGGTCAAGGACCGGGTCCAGGGTTGGTTGCAGGCCGAGGCGAAGCGCATCTTCGGGGAGCGACTGGAGCTCTATGGCACGCGCCTTGGCGTACGCCATCGCGTCTTCCGGCTCTCCTCGGCTGCCACGCGCTGGGGCAGTTGCAGCGCCGACGGAAGGATCCTTTTGAACTGGCGCCTGGTGCACTTTCCCCTATCTTCAATCGATTATGTCGTCGCTCACGAACTCGCGCACCTGAAGGAGATGAATCACGGTCCCGGATTTTGGCGCACGGTGGCCCAGATCCTCCCAGGCTTCGAGGCGGCACGTGCGCATCTGAAAGATCCTCCCCAGGAACTGCTGCCCCTGCTCTAGTCGGCCGGAATTCGTCTTCACCCGTCGCGTCCCCCTGAGAAAGTTCACCATGCGGATACTCCACACCATGCTGCGCGTCGGCGATCTCGATAAGTCGCTCGATTTCTACACACGTGTTCTAGGGATGAAGCTCTTGCGTACGACCGATCGACCCGATCAAAAATACACGCTTGCCTTCGTCGGTTACGCCTCCAATCCGGAGCAGGCCGAACTCGAACTGACCTACAACTACGGGGTCAGCTCCTATGAGCTCGGCTCGGCTTACGGCCACATTGCTCTGCAGGTCGAAGACGTCTATGCCGCGTGCGCAGCGATCAAGGCGGCAGGCGGGACGGTGACCCGCGAGGCGGGGCCGGTCAAGGGTGGCTCGACACTCATCGCCTTCGTCGAGGATCCGGATCACTACAAGATCGAACTGATCCAACGCTAGAACGCGATCCTCTGCAACGGTCAGTCCGACGTACTCGGCTCGGCCGTGACCTCGGGAGCGAGTTGCGCGAGCGCGTTGGCGTAGTCCACATAACGTTCCGGTGCAATCGTCTCGGCGCGCGCACTCGGATCCAGCCCATAGTCGCGCATCGGTAAGACGAGCTCGTAGGGCGCAAGCGTGTTACGCAACATTTTGCGTCGCTGCGAGAACGCCTGGCGGACCAGATGCGCAAAACCGTTCGCATCCTGGATCCGGGGAGCGCGTAACCCCAGGGGGGTCATGCGTACGACCGCCGAGTACACCTTGGGCGCGGGGTCGAACGCCTCGGGTGGCACCTCGAAGAGGGTCTCCATCGCATAGCAGACCTGCAGCATCACCGAGAGCCGGCCATAGGCGGAGTTGCCGGGTGCTGCGACCATGCGCTCGACGACCTCGCGCTGAAGCATGAAGTGCTGATCACGAACGAGATCGGCGAACTGCCTCAGGTGAAACAGGAGCGGCGACGAAATGTTATAGGGCAGGTTTCCGACCAGCCGCAGCCGTTGCCCGGGTGCAGCCAGGCGGCTGAAATCGAAGGTCAGCGCATCGGCCTCATGCACGAAGAGAGGGGGCGCCTTGCCCTCCTTGCTCGAGCTCCCCGGATCCCATCTGGTTTCCCGAAGGCGGCGCGCCAGATCGCGATCCAGTTCGATGACGTGCAAGGCGCCCGGCCCCAGCGCGGCCAGAAGCGGTTCGGTCAGCGCCCCCAATCCGGGGCCGATCTCAACGACAAGATCACCCGAGACGGGCGCGATGGCTGCAATGATCTGGCCTACGACAGCCTGATCAATCAGAAAATTCTGACCAAAGCGCTTGCGAGCCAGATGTTTCATGCGCCGGCGGCAGCCTGCACCATGAAGGCGGCCGTCTCGAGCGCGGCCGACATGCTGCCGGCGTCGGCGCGGGCACGACCGGCCAGATCCAGGGCGGTGCCATGATCCACCGACGTGCGCACAATCGGCAGACCCAATGTGACGTTCACGCCGCGGCCGAAGCTTGCGTATTTCAATACCGTAAGGCCCTGGTCGTGGTACATCGCCAAGACCGCATCGGCCTGCTCCAGATACTTGGGCTGAAAAAGCGTGTCAGCGGGCAGAGGGCCCGTCACGCTCAGGCCCAGCGCACGCGCGCGCGCCACGGCGGGCTCGATCGTATCGATCTCCTCTCGCCCGAGAAAGCCCTGCTCGCCCGCGTGAGGATTCAGGCCGCAGACCAGAATCCGCGGCTCGCGGACCCCGAAACGGTGGCGCAGATCGAACGCCAATACGGACAAGGTTGCGTCCAATCCGTGCGGCGTGATCGCATCGGCTACAGCGCGCAGGGGCAGGTGGGTCGTCGCGAGGGCCACGCGCAGGCCAGCGCCGACGAGCATCATCACCACCTTGGGGACGCGACAGCGCTCGGCCAGATACTCGGTATGTCCGGTGAAGGGGATCCCGGCCGCATTGATGATGCTTTTTTGAACCGGGGCCGTCACGATTCCGGCGAAGCGGCCGAGAAGTGCTCCGTCGATGGCTGCATCCAGCGTGGCCAGCACATAGGGCGCGTTGCGCTCATCGAGCCGGCCGGGTTCGGCTTGGATCGGAAGCGGAACGTGAAGCACCTCAAGCGCATTCCGCGCAGCAGGCGGGTTCTCAGAGAATGGGCTCAGCTCGATCGCGAGTGCGCCGTCCCGGGCGCGAGCGCGCAACAGATCCATATCCCCCACGAGCACGAGCCGAAAGTCAGGCCGGTCCTTGCAGAAGGCGCGCGCGGCGACGAGCGCAATCTCCGGTCCGATTCCGGCCGGCTCGCCGGTCGTCAAGGCAAGGATCGGCAGCGCCCGTCTGGCATTGTTCATGCCCTGGGCTCCGGCGTCCTAACGGTCATCCAGGCGCATCTCCACCCAGGCACGATCACGTATCGATCTCGACCAATCCTGGAAGGCCTCGTCAGCCTTGCGCTCGCGCAGCGCCTGACGCGCCAGCTGGCGCAGCCGTTCCTCCGGCAAAGGCTCGGACTTGCGGTCGACCACCTGGATCAAGTGCATACCGAAGGGCGTCTCCACAGGATCGCTGATCTCCCCAGGCTTGAGCGCATCCATCGCGTGCTCGAACTCAGGTACGGTGTCGCCGGGATAGATCTGGCCCAAGTCGCCGCCGCGCGAGGCGCTGCCGTCGGCCGAGTAGGACTTCGCCATCTCCTCAAAGGTGGCCCGACCCGAGTTGATGCGCTGCTTGATGTCGGCCAGCCGTTCGCGCGCCTGGGTGGCCGACATCACCTCGTTGACCTTCAAGAGAATATGGCGCACATGAGTCTGGGTTACTGCGGCGAAGGTGGTCGGGCCGATCACTGCCTTGCGGCGCCCGAGAAGTTTCAGAATATGAAAGCCATTCGGGCTCTTTGCAGGCTTTGCGATCTGACCTGGAGCGAGGTCCGCGGTGGAATCAACGAACAGCTGCGGATATCGCTCCTGCAGGCGCCAACCCATGTCGCCACCGGTGAGGTTGTCGGGGGCGTCGGAATAACTCACGGCGAGCTTGGCAAAATCGCCGCCGCCCTCGGCCTGACTAAAGACGTCCTCCGCTTTCTTGCGTGCGGTCTCGATCTGATCGGCCGTCGCAAATTCGGGCACCCGGATCAGAATCTCGGCCAGATGCAACTCTTCGGCATTCGGATTGCCACCGGTCTTTTCGGCGAGGAAATTGTCGATCTCGCCTTCACTCACTTGAACCGCACTGTCGACTTCTCGGTCACGCAAGCGCGACAGGGCGATCTGATCGCGTACTTCGGCGCGGAATTGCGCGAACGGCGTACCATCCTTCTCGATGCGCTGGCGAAAGGCCGACAAGGACATCTTGTTCTGCTCGGCCATCCGTCCGATGGTCCGGTCGATGACGGAATCCTCGACGCGGATCCCCGTATCTTTGGCTTCTTGCAACTCGGCGCGCTCGTCGACCATACGCTCAAGCACCTGGCGGTCGAGGACATCAGGCGGGGGCAGAGCCGTTCCCTGCTGGCTGAGCGTGCGTGTGACCTCATTCACGCGGATCCGAAGTTCGTTGCGAGTGATGATTTCGTCATTCACAACGGCAACAATCCGGTCGGCGAGCAGTCCCTGGCTATCGCCGCTGCGCGCTGCTGCGCTGGGTGTCGCGGTCGGTTTGGCCGGAGCCGCCGGCGCGGCAGCAGGGGCCGGCAGTTGCGGCGCCGTCGCCGCCCCTGTTGGGGGCACGCTCAATTGAGCGCAGGCCTGGCTACCGACTCCAAGACCCAAAACGAGGGCCAGGGTGCTGAGGATGATCCGATGGGGCATGGCAATAGGCATGATTTACTCGTAATTGTTAAACGGTGATGCCGGCGGAAGCGGCGTCAGGATCTTTTGGTAGCCGGCGACGTTCTTCTTCAGGGCGTCGAAGGGATTGGCGCCGATCTGGGAGAATCCGTTTAGTTCCAGCTGCACAAACACCGAGGTCGAACTGGTGGCCAACCCCGTTATATAGTGCTGCCCGAAGATGCGCAGGACCCAGCAGCACCCCTTATATTCCAATCCCGCAAAGCCTTCGACGATCTTGCCGTCACGGGACGAGTAGTCTAACCGACCGACACCATAAAATCCGCCACCCAGAGGCCATTGACCGGAGAAGTCAAACTGATCGAACTGACCACGCAAGTATCGATATTCAAAATTGAACTCCTTGGTCGGCTCGGGAGACCAGGTGAAGCCGACATTTGAGCGTTCCATTCCGCCGACGGTGGAACTGTAATCCAGGCCGGTATCGAGAGTCACGTGTGGCGCGATCTTGCCATTCACGGCCGCCAGAAAGTCGGACTGCCCGGCATTGACCGGACTGCCCCCTGGCAGCGTGACGAGCTGGTCCGATAGATAAAAACGCTCCCCGATGGCGGCTCGGAAGACCTCCCCGCCGGTAGCGGGGTTCAAAAGACGCGTCGTGACCGCCGCGGTGATCTGGTTCTCGTCGGCGAGCCGATCATATCCGACAAAGCTGTTCTCGGAAAATAGCTGGGAGAAATTGTCGTCCGGCACGCCGCTATCGAAGTTCGGCAGTTCGCTCTGATCGCGGTAGGGCCGCTTCACATAAAAGACGCGTGGCTCGAGGGTCTGCAACAGACCCTGTCCGAAGAGCGTCGTGTCGCGCTCAAAGATCAGGCCCGAATCGATGCTCCCCGTGGGCAGCGAGCGCGACAGCGCAGTCGGAGCACCGGGCGTTACATTGCTCAGACTGTAGGTCGTCTCGTTGTACGAGATCTTGGGAGTGATGAAATAGCCCGGACCCACGATCGGGTAGGACACGCTGGGATTGAAGACGAACCGGTCTCCGTCGACCAATCCGGGACTCGTAAAACGCGTGTAATCGGCCTCGAGATTGAAGTCGAAGCCCCCGTAGTCCAGACGCGCGGCGTGGAAATCCAGTTCCGGTGCCTTGCTGTAGGGCGGCGTGATATAGCTGCCCGTCTGCTCGAGCGTCTGGTAGCTCAAGCTGCGTAGCGTGATCGTCCAGTACTGCGCCCCATAGCTGACTTCTGCATCGCGCGGCAGATCCCGGGTCGAGGAGGCCGCGAAGGTACGGGAGAAGTCGTTGAAGTAGTAGGGATCCGATACCTTGTTGAAGTTCACCACTGCAGAGAATCCGGCCAAAGGGCCCGTTCCCTTGATGTAGTCCAGCACCGATTCGGAATAGCGAAAGGTGTGCGTCTCGTCATCGTCGATCCCCTCGAACCGGAGGTACCCGTTGTTGTTCTCATCGAGGTAGCGGAAGTTCTCCCCGAGCTGCAAACCGCGTTTGGTCATGTAGTTGGGGATGATCGTCATGTCGTAGTTGGGCGCGATGTTCCAGTAGTACGGCAGGATGACCTCGATGCCATTGGTCGAGACCAGGCTGAAGGTCGGCGGCAGAAAGCCGCTCTGGCGATCGGTCGACAGCGGAAACGTCAGGAAGGGCGAGGCCAGTATGGGCAGGCCCTCGAAATACAAGGTCGAATTGATCCCCTCGCCTTGTTTGATTTCCTCGTTAAGCCGCATCACGTCTGAGGTGAGATACCACTCGTAGTCCCCCGGTGGACAGGTGGTGTAGACGGCGTTGATGAGTTCGGAGTGGCTCTTGTCCATGAAATTGATGCGGTCTGCGTAACCCCGGCTGCCCGCAGAGCCAAAAGTGTAACTGGGCGAGATGAAATAGCCGTGATCATCATCTAAGTGCAGGCGCAACTCGGGACCGATGTAGAGGTCGCCGTGTTGATAGAGGCGCACCGAGCCGATGGCCAGGACCTCATCTTCGACCTGGAAATAGTGAATCGTGTCGCCCTTGATATTTTCTCCTGGGCGGCGCAGTTCCGCCTGCCCTTCGAGGAGGGTGTCGACATCGGTCTGGCCGGAGATCCTGAGCGCGAGACCGAAGGTGGGGACCTCTTCTTTCGGATGACTTTGGGGATCGATCAATCCGCTTTGGACTTTCAATTGCAGCCCCTCCTCGGCTGCTGCAGCGATGGGCAAGAGGGCGAGCGTCGACAGCGCCAAGCGCACAGTGCCCCGCATGGGACGGGCCAGGCGACTCTTCAGGGCAAAGGGAAGGATCGGGCGAATCGCTTTTGGATGCATCGTTGCGAGGCGCGATTCGCGCCGCGGGCGGCAAAGTAGTGATCGGCTATTATAGGACATGCGCTTTGACCCTCGAGACGCCCCCCGATCGACTGCGGGGCCGGCCCATTTTTTTATTGATCGGGAGAGGAGCGAGACCGTCCATGCCGCATGATCCGACTCCCATCGAAGCGCGCGCCATCGCTTTGCGTACCTGGCTCGCCGCGAGGGCGAGCGAGTTCGATCTCCTGCCCGAGACTCTTTGCCCTGCATCCAGTGATGCGAGCTTTCGCCGCTATTATCGGGTTGCGACCCGCGGCAAGACACCGGGATCGTTCATCGTCATGGATGCCCCTCCCGAACTGGAGGACTCCCACACGTTTGTCGAAGTCGCGAAGCGACTGGCAAAGGCCCAGGTGTCGGTGCCCGCGGTCTTTGCGACCGATTTTTCAGAGGGCTTCGTGCTCTTGTCGGATCTCGGAAGCACGACCTACCTTGACGCACTCAATGCGCAGAGCGCCTCCGGCCTGTATCGGGACGCGCTCGACGCGCTCGTTCGCATCCAGGTGCTGCCGCTCGCCGAGACCTTGCCCCACTATGACCGGCCCCTGCTGGAACGCGAGCTACGCCTTTTCCCCATATGGTATCTGGAACGTCATCGGGACCACAGTCCGACCCCCCAGGAGTCGACCGTCTTGGAGAGCACATTCCAAGCGCTCATCGAGCGCGCTCTCGCCCAGCCAAGGGTTCTCGTGCACCGCGACTACCATAGCCGTAATCTGATGGTGCTTCCCCCCGAGCAAGCCTCTGGTAATCCGGGGATCTTGGACTTCCAGGATGCCGTGTTCGGACCGATCACATATGACCTGGTGTCCCTCCTGCGCGATGCCTATATTGTCTGGGAAGAAGAGCAGGTGCTCGACTGGTGCGTGCGCTATTGGGAGGCCGCAAGGCGCGCCAAGCTGCCGGTTGCCTCGGATTTCGGCGAGTTCTGGCAGGACTTCGAGTGGATGGGCCTGCAGCGCCATCTGAAGATCCTCGGCATCTTCGCGCGTCTGCATCACCGCGATGGCAAGGACAACTACCTGAAGGATCTGCCAGCGGTGCTACGCTATGTCAGGGCGGTGGCGTCGCGCTATCGGGAATTCTTTGCGCTCGCGCGTCTCCTCGACGCCCTCGAATCGCAAGGCCCACAAGTGGGATATACCTTCTAGGTGGCTCTGTGCGCGCGATGATTCTGGCCGCCGGACGGGGCGAGAGGCTTCGACCGGTCACCGATACCCTGCCCAAGGCGCTGGTGCGCGTGCACGGGCGGCCACTGATCGAATGGCAGGTGCTGCGCTTGGTCGCGGGCGGTTGGCGCGAACTCGTCATCAATCATGCGTGGCTTGGTCAGATGATCGAAGACTACCTGGGCTCGGGCGAGCGCTACGGTGCGCGCATCCACTATTCGCGCGAAGGGGAGGCGCTCGAAACCCTGGGAGGGGTCATCGCGGCACTGCCCGCGCTGGGCACAGAGGCCTTCCTCCTCGTCTCGGCAGACATCTTCACCGGGTTCGACTACAGCCTGCTCGTACCGATCGCAAGCGCGCTCGACGCTCCCCTCGCTGCTCACGATGCCCACTTCGTCTTGGTGGAGAACCCTAGCTGGCATCCCAAGGGAGACATGGGCTTGGATGAACAGGGCAAGGTGACGCAGTCCGCGCCCCTTCTGACCTACGCCAACATCAGTGTCTACCATCCGCGGCTCTTCTCGGGACTCGCACCTGGGGTGAAGCAGAAGCTTTTCCCTTGGGGTTTCGAAGCGGTCCGGGCCGGCCGCGTGAGTGGCCAGCTCTATCGGGGTCCGTGGTTCAATATCGGCACCGCCGCTGATCTCGCCTTGGCCGAGCGAGACGATCGCGCTGGGACGCCTTGGGCAGGAAGCGGTAGCCCGGCGTAAAATCGTCCATTCCTTCCTTTGCGCGGCGACTCTTGGCGATGGATTTTTCAGCAAACCACGAACGGCGTTCTCGACTACTCGAGGCGATGCGGCAGCGCGGTGGCGGCGTGGCATTGGTGCCGACCGCCCCTGAGATGACACGCAACGCCGACAACACTTTCCCGTTTCGCTATGACAGCAACTTCTTCTACCTGACAGGCTTTCCTGAGCCGGAGGCCCTGCTCGTCTTGGTCGCCTCCGAACCCGCCCAGACGGTCCTGTTTTGTCGCAGCAAGCACCCCGAGCGCGAGATCTGGGACGGCTTTCGCTACGGACCGGCCGATGCGGCCAGCGCGTTCGGCATCGAGCGGGCCCTGCCGATCGAAGAGTTGGATAGTGAACTACCGCGCCTTTTGTGCGACCAGAGCACGGTCTACTACGGCTGGGGTGCCGTACCGGAGTTCGATCAGCGGGTGCAACGATGGCTCGACCGGGTGCGCGCGCAGGGCCGCAGCGGAGTCGTCACACCGGCGGGACTGTTCGATGTGCGCACACTCATCGGTGAGATGCGCCTGATCAAGGATTCCAGCGAGCTCGACACGATGCGCAAAGCCGCGCAGATCTCTGCGGCGGCCCACATCCGGGCGATCGAAGCGACCCGTCCGGGTCGCAAGGAGTACGAAATCGAGGCCGAGATCATCGCCGAGTTCCGGCGCCGCGGTGCTCAGGGACCCGCCTACGGCTCGATCGTTGCAGGTGGCGCCAACGCCTGTGTGCTGCACTATGTTCAGAACGACAAGCCCCTCCATGACGGGGATCTGCTTTTGATCGATGCCGGCTGCGAACTTGATGGCTATGCCTCGGACATCACGCGCACGTTTCCCATCTCCGGACGCTTCACCTCCGACCAGGGTGCACTCTACGAGATCGTCTTGGCGGCGCAGGCTGCGGCGATTGCAGCCACGCGACCAGGGGCGCGCTGGAACGAAGGCCACAGCGCGGCCATCGCAGTCCTCGCCCAGGGCATGCTCGATCTCGGCCTTCTGCAGGGCAGTCTTGCCGAGGTCATCGAATCCGGCAGCTACCGCAAGTTCTACATGCACCAGACAGGCCACTGGCTCGGACTCGATGTCCATGACGTCGGGCAATATCGGGAGCCCGTGGCCGGTCTCGCAGAAGGGGCGGAGCGGCCCTGGAGGACACTCGAGCCGGGAATGGTACTGACGGTCGAGCCCGGACTGTATGTGCGGCCCTGTGAAGGGGTCCCCGAGCGCTTTTGGAACCTGGGTATTCGCATCGAGGACGATGTCGTCGTGACCCCAGAGGGTTGCGAAGTCATCACCGAGGGCGTGCCGAAGTCGATCGACGAGATTGAGAAACTGATGCAGCAACGAGCCCGTTCGAGGGTATGAGTTCTCGGCGGGTGTTGATCTCTGGCGCCGGGCCCGTCGGCAGTGCACTGGCCCTGTTGCTGACCGAAGGCGGCACGCCCCGCGACGCCTTGACCCTGATCGATGCGCGCGCCGCGGCCGATGCCGAGTCCGATCCCAGGCTCATCGCTCTTTCGGAGGCGAGCCGCGGACTGCTCGAGCGGCTTGGCGCATGGCCCATGGATTCTGCCGCACCCATCCAGACCATCCATGTCTCCCAACGCGGCCGTTTCGGCCGCACGCTCATCGAGCGCAGCGACTATGATCTGGCTGCCCTCGGCTATGTGGTCCGGTATGGCGAACTCGCCCGGGCAATGAATGGGGCCACTGCCAAGCTCGGACTGGACGTGCGTCGACCGGCGCGGCTGTTGCATTGCGAAGCGCTGTCCGGGGAGGTCCAGGTCACGCTCGCCGATGGCCCAGACCTGGATGCGGCCTACGTCGTGCACGCAGAAGGTGGTCTTTTCGAACGCCAAAGTCCACTGTCGATCCGGCGCGACTACCGCCAGACGGCCATCACTGGTGTCGTACGCGTCGCGCATCCCCGCGTCGCCACCGCCTTCGAGCGGTTTACGGAGGAGGGACCACTGGCTCTCCTGCCCGCCCACCGTAGCGATCCCAGCCAGTACGCGCTCGTCTGGTGCTGCACGCCCGAGGCGGCACTGCGGCGCTCCGGACTTGACGAGGCGCGCTTTCTAGAGGAACTCCATGCCGGATTTGGCGATCGGCTCGGACGCTTTCTTGGCGTTGGAGAACGAGCCACGTTTGCCTTGGGCCTAAACGCACGTGAGGACGTCGCTCGGTTCCGCGAATTTGCCATCGGCAATGCGGCACAGACCTTGCATCCGGTGGCAGGCCAAGGCCTGAACCTCGGCCTGCGCGATGCCTTCATCCTCGCCGGCCTGCTCGTGGAACATCTGGACGCACCGCTGACGTGCATGCAGCGCTTTGGGGCAGCGCGGCGTCTGGATCGGACTGCGACCTTGAACCTCACTGACCTGTTGCCCCGGGTGTTCGCCTCAAAGCTTTTGCCTGTTGCTGCATTGCGGGGCGCGGCCCTCGCATTTCTGGATCTGGTCGGGCCCGCGCGCCATGTTCTGGCGCGTCAGATGATGCAAGGCCAGCGCTAGCGGCCGCCAGCGGCACTGCTTGGGGGCATCGATTCGATGGGGTCGCCCAATGGAGTTCGGAACGCCGCAGCGACTCTCAGGCAAGAGATCTCTCGATGAGTGTTGTGGAAATGGGTCGTTCATTGGAGGTAAAGTGTCGGTCTGGTCTGCTTGTCGCTAAAATACGCCCCTCGCCCTGCAATCCCTTCCCTCTGACTCGAATCGACCGTGCGCCTCGCTGATTTTGAATTGCGCAACAATGTATTTGTTGCTCCGATGGCCGGCGTCACTGATCGGCCCTTCAGACAACTCTGTAAACGCCTGGGTGCAGGCTACGCGGTCTCGGAAATGGCCGCCTCCGATCCGAGGCTATGGGCCACGGAAAAGACCAGCAGGCGCACCAACCATGACGGTGAGATGGAGCCCAAGGCGGTCCAGATCGCAGGCGGTGACCCCGCGATGCTGGCGAGCGCAGCCCGGTACAACGTCGAACGCGGGGCCCAGATCATTGACATCAATATGGGCTGCCCCGCCAAGAAGGTCTGCAATGTCGCCGCAGGCTCTGCGCTCCTGCGCGACGAGAGACTGGTGGCGGCGATACTTGAGCAGGTGATTGCAGCCGTTACAGTTCCGTACGGCGTTCCCGTAACCCTGAAGATGCGCACCGGTTGGGACGCCGAACAGCGCAACGCGCTGCGGATCGCCCGCCTCGCCGAATCGCTGGGCGTGGCGCTCCTCACTGTGCACGGCCGCACGCGGGCCGACGGATTTCATGGAGCGGCGGAGTATCACACCATCGCCGAGGTGAAGTCTTGCGTGCGCATTCCCGTCATCGCCAACGGCGATATCGACTCTGCGCAGAAGGCCCGAGCGGTACTCGATGAGACGGGCGCCGATGGCGTCATGATCGGACGCGCGGCCCAGGGTCGGCCCTGGATCTTTCGCGAGATCGTCCAATTTCTTCAGACCGGGACCCCGGGGGCACCACCCACTGTGGGCGAACTGCGCTCGATCCTTCAGGAACACCTGAAGGACCACTACGCGTTCTACGGCGAATTTATCGGCGTGCGGTCGGCCCGCAAGCACCTCGGCTGGTACGTGCGGAACCTTCCCGGAGGCGCCCTGTTTCGCGCCCGCATGAATCGAATCGACAACTGTGCCGAACAACTGGATTCCGTTGACGCCTACCTGGCCACTCTGGGTGCCGACTCGGCCGGAGTGACGGAATCCACCGAACAGGAGCGACTTGCGGCATGAGCAAACAATCCATCGAGGAATGCGTCCGCAAGAGCCTCGAGAAATTCTTTAGAGACCTGGACGGCGAACCAGCGCACAATGTTTATGAAATGGTCGTACTGACGGTCGAAAAGCCGATTCTGGAAGTGGCCATGGAGCAGGCCGCGGGCAATCAGTCGGTGGCTGCTGAAATCCTTGGGATCAATCGCAACACGCTGCGCAAGAAGTTGCACCACCACGGATTGCTCTAGCCGGATCGCTCGAGCCGTCTTGGACGAATCCGGACCTGACAGGGTATCGTTGCGTGACCGCGCCGCATCTGCCCCCGTTTGAACCGCCCCCTCCACTGGACACCGAATTCTACGAAACCTCCCATGTCCTCCGCCCCAAAACAGGCCCTTCTCAGCGTCTCAGACAAACGCGGCATCGTCGAATTCGCCAGAGGGCTCATCACGCACGGCTATCGGATCCTCTCGACCGGCGGCACGGCCAGACTCCTCGTTGACCAAGGGGTCGCGGTCACTGAGGTCGCCGACTATACGGGTTTTCCCGAGATGCTCGATGGCCGCGTCAAGACGCTTCATCCGCGTATCCACGCAGGTATCCTCGCGCGGCGTGAGGATCCGGCACACCGGGCCTCCCTTGCCGAGCACGATATCGCGACGATCGACCTCTTGGCGGTCAACCTCTATCCCTTCCAGGCCACCGTGGCACGCGCCGAGTGCTCATTTGAGGAGGCCATCGAGAACATCGACATCGGCGGCCCGACGATGTTGCGCGCCGCGGCGAAAAATCATGCCGATGTCGCCGTCCTGGTCGATCCCGCCGACTATCCGGGGATCTTGGCCGAGATGGCCACGAACGGGGGCCAGGTCCGCCAGGCGAGCCGTCTGGCATTGGCCAAGAAGGTCTTTGCGCACACGGCGCAGTACGACGGCGCCATCGCGAATTATCTGACTTCCTTAGACGACGCCGGAGTTCCCGGGCCCTTCCCGGGTCGGCTGAATCTGCAGTATGAAAAGGTCGAGGAGATGCGCTACGGCGAGAATCCCCATCAGGCTGCCGCCTTCTATCGCGATCTTGAAGTGCCCAGTGGAGCGCTCGCGAGCTATCGGCAGCTGCAGGGTAAGCCCCTGTCGTATAACAATCTGGCCGACGCTGACGCGGCTTGGGAATGCGTGAAGACGTTCGATGAGACGGCCTGCGTCATCGTCAAGCACGCCAATCCTTGTGGTGTCGCCACGGGAAGCAGCGCCTTGGAAGCCTATTCGAAGGCCTTTAAGACCGATCCAACCTCGGCCTTTGGCGGCATCATCGCCCTTAACGGGCCTTTGGACGAGAGCACCGCGCAGGCGCTGCTGGGTCAATTCATGGAGGTCGTGATCGCCACAACGGTGAGTCCAGCGGCGCGTACGCTTCTCGCGTCGCGTCCCAACGTCCGCGTCCTGGAGGTGGCCCAAGGCACAGGCCATAATCTGTTCGAGATCAAGCGGATCGGCGGAGGGGTTCTCGTGCAAACGCCCGATCTGCAAAACCTCGGTCCAAGCGATGTCAAGGTCTTCACGCGCCGCGAACCCACCGTCGAGCAACTCAATGACCTCCTGTTTGCTTGGCGGGTCGCCAAATTCGTCAAATCCAACGCGATTGTCTTCTGCAACCGGGGTGCGACCTTGGGCATTGGTGCCGGGCAGATGAGCCGCGTCGACTCGGCGCGGATCGCCTCGATCAAGGCGCAGGCAGCCGGGCTGTCGATGACGGGCTCGGTGGTCGCCTCGGATGCATTCTTTCCGTTTCGAGACGGTCTGGATGTCGTCATCGATGCGGGGGCCATCGCGGTCATCCAGCCGGGCGGGAGCATGCGCGACGAGGAGGTGATCGCTGCGGCCGATGAGCGCCAGATCGCGATGGTCTTTACCGGCATCCGCCACTTCCGGCACTGATTCTGGCCGAGCCCATGGGTTCTGGCGTGTTAACCTTCCTGGATCGGTTTTCTGTGGGCGGGACAAGATGCGTATTCTGGGGATCGATCCGGGATTGCGAATCACAGGCTTTGGGCTCGTCGATCGCGAGGGTCAGTCGCTGCGCTATGTCACAAGCGGCATCATCCGAACCCCCGAGGGTGAACTTCCCGAGCGACTCGCCGCGATCCTTGACGGACTCGCCGAGGTGATCCGGTCCGGGCAGCCGGACCATGGCGCCATCGAAAAGGTCTTCGTCAACGTCAATCCGCAGTCGACCCTGCTTCTGGGTCAGGCGCGGGGCGCTGCGATCTGCGCGATGATCACTGCCGGCCTGCCGGTCTCCGAATACACCGCGCTCCAGACCAAGCAGGCGACGGTCGGGCATGGCAAGGCCAAGAAGGATCAGGTCCAGCACATGGTCCAGCGGCTGTTGTGCCTGCCAGGACTCCCCAGTCCGGACGCAGCCGATGCGCTCGCCTGCGCAATCTGCCATGCCAACGCGGCCGGTGCAGTCCGCGCGCTCGCGGCGCTTGCGCCAAGCATCGGCGATCGCGGGCTGCGCATGCGCGCCGGCCGCGTCACGGGCTAGCTTCTACGCGGCAGGCTCTCGCGTATCATAGGGTCTATCCTCACTTTCTTGGAGATTCCACCATGAGCATCCAGATTGGCGAAGCACTGCCCGACGGCGTACTCCAGGAATTCATTGAAATCGAAGGCAACGGCTGCAGCGTGGGGCCAAACACCTTCCAGCTCGCCGATCTGGTCAAGGGTAAGACCATCGCCATCTTCGGCCTTCCAGGGGCCTTTACGCCCACCTGTTCGGCCAAACACGTGCCCGGCTACGTCGAGCTGGCTGTCGCGCTGATGGCCAAGGGGGTCGACGAGATCTGGTGTATCTCGGTCAACGATCCCTTTGTAATGGGAGCCTGGGCCCGAGACCAGGGCACGGCCGGTAAGGTGCGCATGATGGCCGATGGATCGGCCGAGCTGACCAAGAAGTTGGGGCTCGAATTCGACCTGACCGCTCGCGGCATGGGAGTGCGGTCCCAGCGCTACTCGATGCTGGTCGAAAACGGCATCGTCAAGCAACTCAATATCGAGGCCCCTGGCCAGTTCCAGGTGAGCGACGCGGCGACCCTGCTCAAGCAGCTCGGCTAGGCATGCCGCAAAGGGCGCGTGTGCTGACCGATGGGAGGCCGCAAACCACGCGCCTCCTCTTCACGCGAGCACACCGATGATCGGCCGCATCGCCGGCAACCTGATCGAGAAGAACCCTCCTCAGGTGGTGGTCGAATGCAGTGGTCTGGGGTACGAAGTGGACGTACCGATGAGCACCTTCTACAACCTGCCCGGTCTGGGCGAGAGGGTCGTACTCCTCACGCATATGGTGGTGCGCGAAGACGCGCAACTCCTCTACGGCTTCGCGAGCGGTGGCGAACGAGCGGCATTTCGCGAACTCATCAAGATTTCTGGAGTCGGTCCGCGAACAGCCCTTTCGGTCCTCTCGGGGCTTTCTGTCAGCGACCTCGCGCAGGCGGTCACCCTGCAGGAGGCGCATCGTCTCATTCAGGTGCCGGGAATCGGCAAGAAGACCGCCGAGCGACTTCTTTTGGAACTCAAAGGAAAGCTCGGAGCGGATCTGGAGCGACCTTCCAATACGCCGGAAAGCGCGGTCTCCGATGTCTTGAAGGCATTGACTGCTCTGGGTTACTCGGAAAAGGAGGCGAGTCTCGCGACCAAAGAGTTGCCTCAGGGTGTCGGCGTCTCCGAAGGCATCCGTCAAGCGTTACGATCGCTCGCACGCAACTGAATCCATGATTGAAACCGATCGGCTCATCGCACCCGTACCTGCCTCGCCCAACGAGGTGGCCATCGAGCGCGCCTTGCGGCCACAGGCTCTCGACGATTATGTCGGTCAGGCGAAGATTCGGGAACAGTTGCAGATCTTCATCTCCGCCGCCCGCCAGCGCAAGGAAGCCCTGGATCACGTGCTCCTGTTCGGGCCACCGGGCCTGGGCAAGACCACGCTCGCGCACATTATTGCCCACGAGATGGGCGTGAATCTGCGCCAGACCTCGGGTCCGGTGCTCGAGCGCGCCGGCGATCTCGCGGCCCTATTGACCAATCTTGACCCCCATGACGTGCTCTTCATCGACGAGATTCATCGGCTCTCCCCGGTCGTTGAGGAGATCCTCTATCCCGCGCTCGAGGACTTCCAGATCGACATCATGATTGGCGAGGGGCCGGCCGCGCGCAGCGTCAAGCTCGATGTGCAGCCCTTTACGCTGGTTGGTGCGACCACCCGCGCAGGCATGTTGACCAATCCGTTGCGGGACCGCTTTGGCATCGTCGCGCGGCTCGAATTCTATTCCGCAGTCGAACTGCAACGGATTGTGACGCGCTCGGCCGACCTCCTGAAGGTGCCGATCGGGGCCGACGGAGCCTTGGAGATCGCACGCCGTGCGCGCGGCACGCCCCGCATCGCCAATCGCCTCCTGCGCCGCGTGCGCGACTTTGCGCAGGTCAAGGCCGACGGTCAGATCACCGCCCTGGTGGCTGATGCCGCCCTGTCCATGCTTGAGGTCGACCCAGAGGGATTCGACGTGATGGATCGCAAACTCCTCGGAGCGGTCATCCACAAGTTCGACGGTGGTCCAGTGGGTATCGACAACTTGGCCGCCGCGATCGGAGAAGAGCGCGATACGATCGAGGACGTGCTTGAGCCTTATCTGATTCAGCAAGGTTTCCTGCAGAGAACCCCGCGCGGACGGGTCGCCACCCTGGCCGCCTACCGCCATTTTGGTCTGGCTGAACCGGTGCAAGGTCCAAAGGACGACCTGTTCTCCAAGTGAGCCCGACTCCTGAAAGCCCCAGCCGGGTCAACCTACGAGGCGGAACGAGCGTTTCCCGAATGGGTCCGGGGTCCGTGCGCTCCCTGTGCACCTTCGCGGGGCAGGGCGGGGGGGTTGTTTGAGCGGCCAGCCGACACCTGATTTCTCGTTTGCAATCCGGGTCTACTATGAGGATACCGATGCCGGCGGCGTCGTTTTCTATGCGAATTACCTCAAGTTCTTTGAGCGGGCGCGGACCGAGTGGCTACGGGCACTGGGGGTGTCACAGGAACACCTCAAAGAGGATCAGGGCCTGATGTTCGTGGTGCGTCACACGGCGGTGGACTATCTTGCCCCGGCGCGTTTGGACGACCGGCTCCTGATCCGCTCGACGATTGAACGGCTCGGCCGGGTCTCGGTGGACTTCTCCCAACGAGCCTTCCGCGATCCGGTGGGCGCACAGCAGGAACCCGAACTAGTTGCCCGCGGTCGCATCAAAGTCGGATGCGTCGACACGACCCGACTGCGTCCCGCAGAAATTCCACCGCCGATACGAAGCGCGTTTCAAACTCAGAACATCAATGATCCCCACTCCTGACCTTTCCATACTTTCCCTTGTCACCGGGGCCAGCGTCGTCGTACAGATCGTGCTCGCGCTCCTTCTGTTCGTGTCGTTCCTGAGCTGGACCTATATCTTTCGTAAAATGTTCGAGGTGCGCACAGCCCAATCCCAGACCAATCAGTTCGAGGAGGAGTTCTGGGCAGGAGGCGACCTGAACGATCTCTATGCTCGCGCATCGAACCGGCGCCAAAAGATCGGCGCACTAGGTCGGATCTTCGAATCAGGCATGCGCGAGTTTCTGAAAGCCCGCCAACAGAAGGTCGAATCCAGCGCGCTCTTGGACGGCGCGAGGCGCGCCATGCGTGCGGCCTATCAGCGCGAGATGGACGCCCTCGAGGCGCATCTGTCCTTCTTAGCCTCCGTGGGCTCGGTGAGTCCCTACGTCGGTCTGTTCGGAACGGTGTGGGGCATCATGAATGCGTTTCGCAGTCTGGCCAACGTCCAGCAGGCGACCCTCGCGCACGTCGCGCCCGGGATCGCCGAGGCGCTGGTCGCCACGGCCATCGGGCTGTTCGCGGCGATCCCGGCCGTGGTCGCATACAACCGTTACGTGCACGAGACTGACCGGCTCGCCATCCGCTTCGAGAGCTTCATCGAGGAGTTCTCCAACATCCTGCTCAGGCAGGCGCGCTGAGATGGCCGGATCGACTCGCAACTCCTCGATGCGCGGCGGACGCGTGCGCCGCAGCATGTCTGACATCAACGTGGTGCCGTACATCGACGTCATGCTGGTGTTGCTCGTCATCTTCATGGTGACCGCCCCGCTCGTGACCCCTGGCACGATAGACCTGCCGTCGGTTGCCAAGTCCTCACAGGCGCCAGCCAGCGCGATCGAAGTCCTGATCAAATCCGATAAGACGATGCGGGTCCGCGTGCGCGACCCCAAGCACCCGCTCGATGAGGCGGTGACCAAGGAGGAACTGATCCGCATCGTGCATCAGCAACAAAGCCAAAATCCGGGCAATCCGGCGCCTGTGATCATCGCCGCTGACAAGACGGTCCAATATGACGCCGTGCTGCAGGTGATGGATGCGCTGCAGAAGGAAAACATCGCCCGCGTCGGACTGTCGGTGAAACCGGTCCCAAGCACTCCCTAAGCATGTATCTCGCGCCCACCCACCCTTACATCGTGCCGCGCACGGGTGTGCGCCTGTCTGCGGTGTTCTTGGCGCTGGCGATGCACCTCCTGCTCGGGGTGATGCTCATCTTCGGGTTGAACTGGCAGAGCAGCCCGCCAGAAGTGGTCGATGCAGAACTCTGGAGCGCCCTGCCCCAGATTGCCGCGCCGACTCCGACCCCGTCTCCCCCACCGCAGGCAGTGGTACCCCCGACCACCCCGCAACCGACTCCGGTGGAAGAGCCTGTGCCAGCCCCGAAGGCAGACATCGTGGTCAAAGAGGAGGTCCAGAAGAAGCCGCCTCCAAAGCCTCCGGAGCCCGTTCCCGCTCCGAAAATAGAAGCCAAGCCCGAACCCAAACGACCCCAACCCAAACCTGAGGTCAAGGCGGCTCCAGCGGTCCCATCAGCCTTGCAGTACATCCAGAATCAGGTCGCCTCAGCGACCGGCACGGCCAGCCAGACCTCGGGTCCGAAAGGCTCGAATGGGTATATCGCGGCGCTCCAGGCCAAAATCCGTTCCAACACGGTCTTTCCGTCGCAGGCGGGAGTCACCGGAAATCCCACGGTGGTCGTGGAAATCGAACAATTGCCTACAGGCGAGGTCACAAACACAAGAGTCCTCTCATCGAGTGGCCTGCCAGCATTTGATGAAGCCGTGCTCAGCGGGGTCACGAAATCCTCCCCCCTCCCAAAGAATGAACAAGGCCGAGTGATCACCCCGATACAGCTTACCTATAAGTTATTCCCTGACCGATAACGACAATGCATCGCCTTATAATTCATACATGATCAAACCCCAGCGCTTTATATCCAAATTCTTGGTTGGACTTGTCTTCTTGGTCGGCTTCGGGGGCGCTCAGGCCCAGTTGCGCATCCAGATCGAAGGGGTGGGAGCCAACCAAATTCCGATTGCCATCGCGAATTTCAAGAGCGATGACCCTGCGGGCCAGGAGATACCCCAGATCGTTCGGGACGACCTGACCAATAGCGGATCGTTTCGAACGATCGAGGTCAGCGAGCCCGGATTGAGTGAAACCAGCTCGGTGGACTTGCCCGGATGGAAGTCGCACGGCGCCGATGCTCTCGTCGTAGGCAGTGTCACGCGCTTGGCCGATGGCCGCTTCACGGTGCGTTTCAAGCTCTACGACAGCGTCAAGCAGATCGACTTGGGCGGCCTCGAATTGACCGCACCATCGGCCAACCTGCGCTTGAGCGCGCACCGGATCTCGGACTATGTCTACGAAAAACTCACCGGCGTGAAGGGTGTGTTTTCGACACGGATCGCCTATGTCATTCGCAAGAGTCAGCAGCGCTACGAGCTGCAGGTGGCCGATGAGGATGGCTATAACTTCCAGACTGCGCTGGCCTCTCGGGAGCCGATCATCTCGCCCTCATGGTCCCCCGACGGTACGCGCCTGGCCTACGTCTCCTTTGAACTCAAAAAGCCGGTCATCTATGTCCACACGATCGCCAGCGGACAGCGCCAACCTGTCTCGAACTTCAAAGGCAGCAATAGCGCACCAGCTTGGTCATCCGACGGCCATACGCTCGCCGTCGTACTTTCGCGCGACGGCAACTCCCAGATCTACCTGATGGGCACAGATGGTTCGGGTTTGCGCAGACTAAGCCAATCCTCGGGAATCGACACCGAGCCGGTATTTACTCCCGATGGTCAGTCGATCTACTTCACCAGCGACCGGGGTGGTGGTCCCCAGATCTACAAGATGAGCGTGACCGGCGGCGACGCGACACGCATCACCTTCAAGGGCGATTACAACATCAGCCCCAGAGTCAGTCCGGATGGCAAAGCCCTAGCCTATATTTCGCGTCGCGCTGGAAAATTTCAGGTCTATACGCTCGATCTTGCGAGTGGTCAGGAACTGCTGCTCACCGACACTGTCAAGGATGAATCACCCAGTTTTGCGCCGAACGGCAAGTTGATCCTCTACGCAACCGATGTCGGGGGTCGCGGCGTCTTGGCGGCCGTCTCGACCGACGGGGGCGTAAAGCAGCACATTACGTTGCAGGAAGCAGGCGACGTTCGAGAACCGAGCTGGGGCCCGATGTTGCGGTAAATCTGTCCATTTAGACTATTCTCCAAAAAGAAAGGGAAGTCATCATGAAAAATATCCTCCGAATCGCGCTTCTGTCTGCTCTGGTGGCCTTGGCGGCATGTAGCTCGACCAAGTTGCCTCCGACTCAGCCGACCGCAACAGACCAGAGCACTTCGAATCTGAATTCCGGGACTGGAGTCACAACCGTCACCGCCGGTAACGGGACGGAATTGAATCCAAACATCAAGCGCAGCATCTACTTCGACTTCGACAGCTTCGTTGTGAAGGATGAATACCGCAGCGTCGTCGAGCAAAATGCCGCCTATCTCAAGCAAAACAAGACCAGGCGCGTCGTGCTTCAGGGCAACACCGACGAGCGCGGCGGCAGCGAATATAATCTGGCATTGGGCCAGAAACGTGCCGAGGCGGTGCGCCGAACGCTGGCGCTCCTGGGCGTTCCCGACAGCCAGATGGAGGCGGTCAGCTTCGGTAAGGAAAAACCCAAGGCCTTGGGACACGACGAGGCGTCCTGGGCTGAGAACCGTCGCGTCGATATCGTCTATCAATGATCAGAAAAGTACTGCGCAATCTGCGCCCGATCGGCAGGTGCATCCTGCTGGTCGGGCTTTTGGTTAGCTTCGCTCCGGCCAGCCATGCGGGGGTCTTTGACGATGATGAGGCGCGCAAGGCCATCTTGGATCTGCGCGCGAAGCTCGACAGCACGCAGAAAGACTTGGCCGCGCGGATCGATGCGGCGCAACAGAGTCAATTGGATCTTGCCAACCAGATCGATGGGATGAGGCAGGAGTTGGCCCGTCTGAGGGGGCAGTTGGAACTGCTCAACAATGCGATCTCGACCGAGGAGAAGCGCCAGAAGGATTTCTACACCGACCTGGATGCACGGCTTCGGAAACTTGAGCCCCAGGAAGTGACTGTCGACGGGAAGACGGGAACGGTCGATCAGACCGAGGCCCATTCCTACGAGGCCGCTTTTGCGCAGTTCAAGGAGAACGACTACAAAGGAGCGATTGCGTCCTTCCAGGGCTTTCTTCGACAATATCCGGACTCGGTCTACGCGCCTGCAGCCCAATACTGGATCGGCACAAGCTACTATGCCCTGCGCGACTATCGGGCTGCCATGGCCGCCGAGCAGGTGGTCGTGAAGAATTGGCCCGACAGTTCCCGGGCGTCCGACGCCCTCCTCATCATCGCAAGTAGCCAGTCCGACAGCGGTGACAAGAAGGCCGCGCGAAAGACGCTCGAGACGCTGATCGCGACGTATCCAGACAGCCAGGCGGCGAGTGCCGCCCGGGATCGCCTGGTTTCGCTGCGTTGAGACTTGCGCCTCGGCTCGCGTCCTGACTCGTCCGAGGTGCATTGTGTTGTCAAGGCAAAGTAGAAATGTCCGCTTTTCTGCAAAGTAGAAATGTCCGGTTAATTCGGGCTCAACGTGAGAATCTGATGTCCCAGAGCGGGTTTCTGGGGGCTATTGGGGTGGTTTTCCAAGGGTGATTTGCTTTCGGTTGGATCTTCGGTGGTTGGCGACGCTTGGCGGCTTGAGCGAGGTCCTTGCTGCTGGCGTACTGGGG